>NZ_MUNF01000016.1 GCF_002154555.1 Streptomyces murinus | reverse complement strand
GGCGGTTTCGGAGAAATCCGGAACCGCCCCTTGATCTTTTTTGAGGACCAGATGGGGACCAGTGTTCCTTGTCCTGTGTCAGCGGGTGAGGACGGTCGGGCCGGGAAGGGAACGGGGGGGGGGGGCTCGCAGCACGCTGAGGTGTGTGGTGAGTGCCGCGCCGGCGGCCGTGATCTTGTGGGTGTCCGGGTGTAGGTAGCGGTGAGTGGTTGTCAGGGAACCGTGGCCGGCGATCTTGCGCAGGACGTGGATGGGGACTCCGGTGTCGGCGAGCCGGGTGAGTCCGGTGTGGCGGAGGTCGGGATGTGCGCGGGGCTGCGCCCAAGCGGCGTCTACCGGCCGTGTCGCTCCAAGTGGATGGACGTGAACACGGCGACCTTGGCGCGCAGGGCCCAGGGGTCGAAGGGCTTGCTGATGTAGTCGACGNNTAGCCGTCCATCTCCGGCATCTGGACGTCCATGATGATGACGGCGAAGTCGTCGTGGTCGAGGAGGGCCTTGAGGGCTTCCCGGCCGGAGGAGACGGTGACGAGTTCCTGTTCGAGCGTCGCCAGTACCGCGGTCATCGCCAGCAGGTTGTCCGGCTGATCGTCGAC
>NZ_MUNF01000159.1 GCF_002154555.1 Streptomyces murinus | reverse complement strand
CGTCGTCGGCGCAGGGGCCGCCCCCGCCCGAGCGGCCGGTGCGGCCCCTGCGCCGACGACGGCGGCCGCGCTGGGCCATGCGGGCGATGACCACGCTGTCGGTGGTGGTGCTCGCCTCCGCGGGCATCGGCCACGCGGTGGTCACCAGCCTGGACGCCGGGATCTCCCGGGTCGACGCCTTCAAGGACATGAAGAACCGGCCGCAGGCGGGCCACGGGATGAACATCCTGCTGGTCGGCACCGACGGCCGGGACAAGATCACCGAGCGGCAGCGGCGCGCCTTCCACCTGGGCGGACAGCCCTGCCACTGCACCGACACGATGATGATCGTGCACATCTCGGAGGACCGGGAGCGGGCCACGGTGGTGAGCCTGCCGCGCGACTCCTTCGCCGAGGTTCCCGCGCACCGGGACCAGACCACCGGCCGGCAGCTCGGCGCGCATCCGCTGAAGCTGAACGCGGCCTATGCCGAGGGCGGCCCCCAGCTGACCGTGCGCACGGTCGAGAACATGACCCGAGTGAAGATCGACCACTATCTGGAGGTCGACTTCACCAGCTTCATGAAGACCGTGGACGTCCTCGGCGGGGTCCGGATCTGTACGGCGACGCCGCTGAAGGACAGCTACAGCGGGCTCGACCTCACCCCCGGCACCCACACCCTGCTGGGCGGGCAGGCCCTCCAGTACGTTCGCTCACGGCACCTGGACGGCGCCAGCGACCTGGGCCGGATGAAGCGGCAGCAGCGTTTCCTGGCCGCGCTGATCGAGCGGGCGACGTCCTCGGGCGTGCTGCTGAACCCGATGCGCTTTCGCGATGTGACCCGGGCGGTGCTCGGCTCGGTGCGGGCCGACACCGGCTTCGGCACCGATGAGCTGCTGGACCTCGGGCGGGCGATGCGGAACTTCTCGCCCTCGTCCTCCGAGTTCACGACCGTCCCCATCGGGCAGATGGACTTCCCGGTCAAGGGCATCGGCTCGACCCTGAAGTGGGACCCGGCCCGCTCCGCCCAGCTGTTCCAGACGCTGCGCGACGACAAGCCGCTCACCGCGGCCCGCCCGCACTCCGCGCCCGCCGCGACACCCGTCGAGACGGACCCCCGGGGCATCCGGGTCCAGGTGGCGAACGGCACCGGCACGACCGGGCTCGCCAAGCGGATCGACACCGAGCTGGCGGCGACCGGCTTCGCCACCACCCATGAGCCGGTGACCGCGCCCGCCCAGCTGCCGACCACCGTGATCACGTACGACCCCCGCTGGGACCGCTCCGCGCACACCCTGGCCGCGGCCCTGCCGGGCAGCGAGCTGCGCGCGGCGCCGGGCCAGGGGCCGGTGCTGAAGGTGACCGCGGGCGCCGGCTTCAAGGGCGTACGGGCCGTGCGCTTCGAGGACCCGGGGCATCAGGACCGGGGCGCCGCGAGTGTGGTGCGCGGCAACGAGGTGGTGTGCTCCGGGGACGCCTGAGCGGACGCCGCCGGGGTACCTCTCGAACTGCCTAGTCGTGGAACCCCTCCGCCACCCGCTGCTCGCGCAGCTCGCGGATGGCGCGGCGGCGGGCCAGCCGGTGGGTGCGGCGGATCTGCGCCTCCTGGTAGCGGCGGCGGTCGCGGTCGGTCTCCGGTATCACCGGGGGGACCTGGCGGGGCTTGCCGTCGGCGTCCACGGCCGCGAAGACCAGATAGGCCGAGCCGACCTGGGTGGGCGGGTCGGACTCGTTCCAGCGCTCGGCGAGGACCCGTACGCCGACCTCCATGGAGGTCCGGCCGGTCCAGTTGACCTGCGCCTTCACATGGACCAGGTCACCGACGCGGACCGGTTCGAGGAAAGCCATCTCGTCCATGGACGCGGTGACCGCGGGGCCGCCGGAGTGCCGGCCGGCCACGGCGCCCGCCGCGTCGTCCACCAGCTTCATGATCACCCCGCCGTGCACCGTACCCAGCAGGTTGGTGTCGTTGTGGGTCATGATGTGGCTGAGCGTGGTGCGCGAGGCGGACGTGGGTTTGCCCGGGATGTCCGGTTCCACTGCTTCCGGCTCCGTGGCCTGGTCTGTCATGCCCTCTACCTTATGCCGAAGCCGCATTCGCGGAATTTGTGTCAGCTTCGCAACAGCGCCGCCCTTATTTTCCGACAGGCCTTGTAAGCCATACGGCGGAGCCCTGCACACTGGTCCGCATGAATGACTGGCCCGAGGCATGGTCCGACGACAATCGGGGCCCCCGCTACGGACGCGGTAGTGGCGGCGCGCAGCCCGAAGGCGCCCGCGCGATGCGGCAGGTGCGGCGCGGCCCGGCGGCACCGCAGTACGGGGCCGGCGTTCCGCAGCAGCCGTCGTACGCGAACGGCGGCTATGACGACGCGTACGACAGCGGTTACAACACCGGACAGGTCTACGGGAACCCCGGCGGCCACGGCCCCGGTGGGACGCCGGGGCCCGGACAGAGACCCGCGCCGAACTGGCGGCGGCGGATCAAGTGGACCGCGATCACGCTGGTGACCGTGTTGATCGTCACCTCGGTCGGGACCTACTTCTGGGCCGACTCCAAGCTGCGCCGCGAGGTCGATCTCTCCACGGTGATCGACCGGCCGCAGTCGGGGTCCGGCACCAACTATCTGATCGTCGGTTCGGACAGCCGCGAGGGCATGACCAAGGCGGACGAGAAGAAGCTGCACACCGGCGCCGCCGAGGGCAAGCGCACGGACTCGATGATGATCCTGCACGTCGGCGACAACGGCGACACGCTCATCTCGCTGCCGCGTGACTCGAACGTGGAGATCCCGTCGTACAAGGGCTCGACGTCCGGGAAGGTCTACCCCGCCACGGGCCGCCAGGAGAAGCTGAACGCGGCCTACGCCGAGGACGGGCCGACGCTGCTGGTGCGCACGATCGAGTACAACACCGGGCTGCACATCGACCACTACGTGGAGATCGGCTTCCAGGGCTTCGCGAACATCGTGGACGCGGTCGGCGGGGTGCGGATCAACATCGACAAGGGCTTCAAGGACAAGTGGTCCGGCGCCGACTTCCAGGCCGGCGAGCAGACCCTGAACGGCCAGCAGGCGCTCGCCTTCGTGCGCACCCGGCACGCCTTCGCCGCCTCCGACCTCCAGCGGACCAAGAACCAGCAGAAGTTCCTGGCCGCCCTGGCCCACGAGGTGGCGACGCCGTCGACCGTGCTGAACCCGTTCAAGTTCTACCCGACCATGGGCGCGGGCCTGGACTCGCTGATCGTGGACAAGGACATGTCCCTGTGGAGCCTGGCCTCGATGTTCTGGGCCATGAAGGGCGTCAACGGCGGTGACGGCACCTCCATGAACATGCCCATCTCCGGCTCCACCGGCGGCAACCTCGTCTGGGACAAGGCGAAGGTCAAGACGCTGGTGAACGAGCTGAACAACGACCAGAAGGTCACGGTCACCGGAAACTAGCCGGGACGACGCGACAGGGGCGGCCGGGCCGTCGCACGGGCGAGCAGCGCCACGTGCGGCAGGGCCAGCCGCCCTTCGCCGTCCCGGGCGAACTCCGCGCACAGCCGGTCGTACTCCGCCCGGATCCGTACGACGGTCCCGGCGTCCTGCGCGCCGAGGA
>NZ_MUNF01000158.1 GCF_002154555.1 Streptomyces murinus | reverse complement strand
GGCGGCGGTGGCGGCGGCGACCGCTATGGCGACGGAGGCGACGACTTTGGGCGTGCTGTAGGCGAAGCTTCCGTGGAAGCGCATCCCGGCCATGCCGAGGTAGTGCATCGAGGCGACGCCCAGTCCGGTGACGGTGCCGCCGGTGAAGAGCGGTGCCCCGGTGGCGCCCCGGTAGCCGACGATGAAGACTCCTACGCCGACCATGAGGACGGCGAGTCCGAGGCTCGCGTAGGTGACCGGCTCGTCGTAGTGGACCGGTGCCTGCTCGATGCTGAAGCCCATCATGGCGACGAAGTGCATGGTCCAGGTACCGCAGCCGAGCGCGGCGGCGCCGAGGGCCAGCCAGGCCGGCCGCCGTGCGTGCGTGACCAGCAGGGACCGCGTGATGCAGCGCAGCCCGAGGGCGCCGCCGAGGCAGGCCATCAGATAGGCCACCAACGGGGTGACGGCCCCGTAGCCGAAACCGTCGACCGTGCCCTGCATCCGCGGCTGCCCTTCGCCCTCGTATGTCCCGGAAACCCTGAAAATCCGCGCCGTACCAGGACCGCGCGGGCGGCCGGGGGTGTCGCAGAGAGTATGACTGCCACCGGAATGGTCGAACGACTTTCCGACAAAGAAACACGGCCTTGCCCCAGTTGTGGGGCACCGGTGAGCACCTGGCGGCGTCTTACTGCGATATGTGGCCTTCGTACGGTCGCGTACCGTTGGCTCTCTGCTGTCACTCTGGTGCTGTCGGTCGCCGGTCCGGCGTGGGTTTTCGTTCGACGCGAGGAGTAAGCATGCGCGCGCGCCTGGTCGCCGTTCTGGCCGCCGTGGTCCTGGCCGTGTTGTCCGCGGTGGCCCTGGTGAGCCTCACCTCCGACGCCAAGGCGGGCGTTCGGCCGCCCTTGGTGATCGCCCACCGGGGTGCCCCCGCCTATGCTCCCGAGAACACGCTGCCCTCGATCGACAAGGCGGCGCGGCTGGGCTCCACCTGGGTCGAGAACGACGTCCAGCGCACCAAGGACGGCGAGCTGGTGGTCATCCACGACGACAGCCTGAAGCGCACCACGAACGCCGAGAAGGTCTTCCCCGGCCGGGCGCCGTGGAAGGTGAAGGACTTCACCGCCGCCGAGATCGCCCGGCTGGACGCGGGCAGCTGGTTCTCCCCCGCCTTCGCGGGCACGCGCGTGCCGACCCTGGAGCAGTACATGCGCCGGGTCGAGCACAACCACGAGAGTCTGCTCCTGGAGGTCAAGAACCCGGAGCTGTATCCAGGCATCGAACAGCAGATCCTGAAGGTCCTCGGCAACGAGGGCTGGCTGGACCGCGGCCATCTGAAGCGGCTGGTCGTGCAGAGTTTCAGCGCGGACAGCGTGCGGACCGTCCATGAGCTGAAGCCCGCGCTGACCACGGCTTATCTCGGGGCTCCCCCGGTCTCGCAGCTGAAGCAGTACGCGCGTTTCGTCGACCTGGTCAACCCGTCGTACGGATCGCTCACCAAGTCGTACGTGTCGGCGGTGCACGGTGTCCGCGGGCCGCACGGCAGGCCGCTCGGGGTGTACGCCTGGACGGTGGACGACAAGGCCGCGGCCCGCAAGGTCGCCGGGTACGGCGTCGACGGGATCATCAGCAGCAAGGCGGACGTGGTGCGGGCGGCGCTGGACACGAAGTGACCGGGGCCCCGACCGGGCGAGTGGGCGGGCGCGTCGTCGGGGGCGGGCGGCACCGGACCGGCGGGCGTTGTCAGTGGTGGGTCGTACCGTGGGCGCATGGACAGCCATGGGCAGGACGAGCAGCGGGTGGTGTGGGCCGTCATCGAGACCGGCATCGGCCCGCTGATGCTGGCGGCGACCAGGAACGGACTGGTCAACGTGGTCTTCCACGCCACCGACGCGGTGCGCGAGCGGACGCTTGAGCGGCTGGCGACCCGGTTCGGCAGCACGCCCGTGGCGGATCCGCGGGCGCCGGTGCTGGTCGAGGCGATACGCCAGCTGCGGGCTTACTTCGCGGGTGAGCGACGGGACTTCGAGCTGCCGCTGGACTGGTCGCTGATCTCCGGGTTCAACCGGCAGGTGCTCCGCGAGCTGGCGTCCGGGGTGCCGTACGGCAGCGTGGTCGGGTACGGCGATCTCGCCGGCCGGGTGGGACAGCCCGGCGGGGCGCAGGCGGTGGGCGTGGCGATGGGCGCCAATCCGCTGCCGGTGGTGGTGCCGTGCCACCGGGTGGTCGAGAGAGACGGCGGGATCGGGGGTTTCGGGGGCGGTCTGGAGACCAAGCGGCAGCTGCTCGCCCTGGAGGGGGTGCTTCCCGAGCCGCTGTTCTGAACAGGCCGCTGCATCCGGTTCTGAACGGCCCCGCCGCATCCGGCTCTGAACGGCGCCGCCGTATCCGGCCAGGGCCGGTAACCGTTCGGCCAGGTACGGCCCCTTCGCGTGCGGCGCCGGGCTCCTGAGCGTTTAGCCGTGGCCGGTGCCCGCCAGAGATACCGGCAGGGACCGGCGGACAGGAGGCGGGCACATGGTGCTGGTGGTGTCGGAAGAGGTCCGGGAGGCGATCGAGACGCGGCGGCCGGTGGTGGCCCTGGAGTCCACGATCATCGCCCATGGTCTGCCCCGCCCGCGCAATCTGCGGGTGGCCCTGGAGCTGGAGGACGCGGTTCGCGGCGAGGGCGCGGTACCGGCGACCGTCGCCGTGCTCGACGGCCGGCCGCTGATCGGTCTGGACAAGGCGCAGCTGGAGCGGGTCGCCAATGACGGCGGCATCCGCAAGCTGGGCCATCGCGATCTGCCGTTCGCCGTGGCGACGCGGGCGAGCGGGGCGACCACGGTGTCGGCGACCGCGCGGCTGGCCGCACTGGCGGGCATCCGGGTCTTCGCCACCGGAGGGCTGGGCGGGGTGCACCGGGATTGGACGGTGACCCAGGACGAGTCGGCCGACCTGGGGCTGTTGGCGCGGACCGGGATCACGGTGGTGTGCGCGGGCGTGAAGTCGATCCTGGACGTGCCCGCGACCCTGCAACGGCTGGAGACGCTGGGCGTGGCCGTCGCCGGGTACGGCACGGACCGGTTCCCCGGCTTCTACCTCTCCGACTCGGGACATCCGGTCGACTGGACGCTGAACGCCCCCGAGGAGGTGGCGGAGGTGATGCGTGCGCAGGACGCGCTGGGCGTGGCGGAGTCGGCTCTGATCGTCGCCAATCCGGTGCCGGAGGCGGAACAGCTCGACCCAGAGTTGCACGCGCGCGTGCTCGACGAGGCGCTCGCCGCCTGTGCGGAGCGGGGCGTCACCGGTCAGGCGGTGACCCCGTTCCTCCTCGATTACCTGGTACGGCACACGGACGGCGCGTCACTGCGCGCCAACCTGGCGGCGGTGCGCGGCAATGTGCGACTGGGGGCGCGGATCGCCACGGCGTGGGCGCGGGGGTGACCGGGGACCGCACGGGTGCGCTGCTGGTCGTCGGCGATGTCGTCACCGATGTGGTCGCCCAGCATCGGGGACCGCTCGCGACCGGCACGGACACGGCCGCGGTGATCCGGACGCTGCCGGGCGGCGCGGGTGCCAACGTGGCCTGTTGGGCGGCCGACTCGGGCTGCGCGGACGTACGGCTGCTCGGCCGGGTCGGCGCGGACGCGGCGGCATGGCACGAGCGGGAGCTGGTCGCGTCCGGGGTACGGCCGCTCCTGGTGACCGATTTACAGGCGGCGACCGGGACGGTGGTGTGTCTGGTCGACGCGGGCGCGGCGGCTGAACGTACGTTCCTCACGGACAGCGGGGCGTCGTTGCGGCTGGAGCCCGCCGACTGGTCGGACGCCTTGCTCGACGGGGTCGCCTGGCTGCATCTGTCGGGTTATCTGCTCTTCACGGAGTCGAGTCGTGCGCTCGCGGAAACCGCGCTCGATGCCGCCCGGGCGCGGGGCGTGCCGGTCAGTATGGATCCGGCGTCGGCCGGCTTTCTGGCGGAGTTGGGGGTCGGCCGGTTCCTCGCCTTCGCCAAGGGGCTGGACGCGCTGCTGCCCAGCCAGGACGAGGCGAGTCTGCTGACGGGGTTGCCGGAACCGGCCGACGCGGCGGCCGAGTTGAGCCGTGTCGTCCCGCTGGTGGTGGTCAAGGCGGGGGCGGACGGGGCGCTCGTGTCCCGTTCCGGGGGTACGCCGGTGCGAGTTCCGGCCGTACCGGCGAGCGCGCGGGACACCACGGGCGCCGGTGACGCCTTCACCGGTGCCTTCCTCGCCGCCCTCCTCGCGGGCGCGGACCCGCGGGAGGCGGCGGCATGGGGGTGCCGGGCGGGCGCGCGGGCGGTGAGCCGGACCGGCGGCAGGCCACCGCACCGGGGCGAGCCGACCGAGGAGAGTGGGGCGCGGGGCGGCTGAGG
>NZ_MUNF01000157.1 GCF_002154555.1 Streptomyces murinus | reverse complement strand
GTCGGGCGGCGGGGTGCCGAGGCCGGTGCCGAGTCGCCGGAGCGCGGTCGCGAGCGGGAGGTGCGGGAAGGGAAAGTCGGCAGGGAGTACAGCGGCCTGCCGGGTGTGGTCGTCGCCGTGGAAGTCCAGGGTCCAGTCGTCCCAACCGGGCAACGGCCAGTCGTGAACGCCGGTCACGGTCTGCACCGCCCAGAGGGAGACGGTGCGGGCCCGCGGGTCGAAGTGGACACCGCCGTACGGCATGTCGGTGGGCGCAGGGGTGGCCGGCGACGTGGGGAGCAGCTCGATCAGGGCGGGGCCGCAGGCGAGGTGCTCGACGGGTTCCCAGGCCCTGCCCCAGGCGCGCACGCTTCCGTCGGGCAGGCGCAGGGAGACGACGGACCAGGGCTCGGTGCTCTCGCCGCCCGCGAACTCAGTGGGTTCGAAGGTCTCGAACCAGCCCGGCGCGCGGGTCAGGTCCCTGCCGGCGCCGAGATGGTGAGTGAGGTCCCCCATGCCGTCGTGCGCGAAGCGGACGTCCCAGCCGGGCCATGTCCGGGCCAGTACGGCGCGCGCGGCGCGATGGTCGGCCCAGCTGTCCGCGAAGCCGAACCAGAGCAGGATCCGACGGTCGTGGTCCACGAGGGCGGCGCCCTCGCACCACACGTCGTCGAGCCATTCCTCGATCTTCCGCTGGGCGCGGAAACAGCGCGTCGCCGCAGCCGGACCGGGCAGCAGATCGTCGACCACCCGGCCTGCGGCCCAGTGCGAGAAGTACCGCTGCCAGGCGCCGTTCTCCACCACCACGTACTGCGCTCGCGCTCCCATGACCGGCGAGGCTAGCGCCGCCGGGCGACGGGCGACGAACGGTTTTCAGGTGGCCGACCGAGCTCCTCCTCACATCCGGGACGGCTTCTTGGCGTTGAAGAGCCAGGTGTCGAAGAGCCCGGTCAGGTCCTTCCCGGACGTGGTCTCGCACAGGGTGACGAACTGCCGGGTGTCGGCGTTGCCGTGTCGGTGCCGGCGCGTCCAGGCGCGGAGTATGTCGAAGAAGAGCTCGTCGCCGACGGCCTCGCGCACCTTGTGTACGACCATGGCGCCGCGGCCGTAGACAGGAGGGTCGGAAACGCGCCCACCGCTGGGCGGATCGGCCGGCGGGAAGGCCCAGATGCCCTCGGCCTCGTCGTCCGTGCCGTCGTAGAAGTCCTCGAAGATCTCGTCGGTGCTCCTGCCGCCCCGCTTCTCCTCCCACAGCCACTCCGCGTAGGTGGCCATGCCCTCACTGAGCCACATGTCCTTCCACATCCGCGGGGTCACGGAGTTGCCGAACCACTGGTGCGCCAACTCGTGGACGAGCAGGGTCTCGTCCGGGGCCCCGGCGAAGTAGGGCTTGGTCTGGGTCTCCAGGGCGTAGCCGAGTTCGGGAAGGTGGTCGACGACGGCGCCGGTCGAGGAGAAGGGGTAGGGACCGAAGAGTTCGCCGGCCCAGTCGACGATCTCGCGCACCGATCGCGGGACGGCGTCGGCGCCTTCGGACTCGTCGGGGTCGACGGCTACGTAGACCGGCAGGCCGTCGGGTGTCCGGCTCTTGTGGATCTCGAAGTAGCCGACGGAGACATGGGCGAGGTAGCTCGCCATGGGCTCCGCGGTGCGCCAGTGCCGTGTCACCGTCTCGCCGTTGTCCTTCTCCGCGACCGGCTCGCCGTTGCTCACCGCGTCGTAGAAGTCGCCGTCCTCGTCCCTGGGGACGGTGACCCATATGTCGAACGTGGCTTTGTCCGACGGGTGATGGTTGCCCGGGAACCAGGTCATGGAGCCGGTCGGCTGGCCCAGGGCGGTCGAGCCGTCATCGGTCTCGATCCATCCCTCCAGACCCCCGTCGTCGCCTTTGATCGTTCGCGGGGTGCCGTCGTACGTGACGACTGCCTTGAAGATCTCGTCGTTCTTCAACGCCTTCGCCGGTGTGACGGCCAACTCGTCGCCGGAACGGGAGAATTGCGCTTTCGATCCTTGTACCGTCGCCGTGCGTACCCGCAGGCCCGACAGGTCGAGATCGAAACGGCTCAGATCCTGGGTGGCCCGCGCCGTGATGACCGCCGTGCCCTTCAGATGATTGGTCTCCGGTGTGTAATCCAGGGTCAGCCCGTAATGCGTCACGTCGTAGCCGCCATTGCCGAGCGTCGGGAAGAGCCGGTCACCCACTCCGGCGGCGCCGGGCTTCGCGGCCGCGCCAATACCGCCCCCCGGCACGGAGTCGGCGCAGGACGTCGTCATGGCCAGAATCAGCACCGCCGGCGGAACCCAGCCGGACAGGGGACGCCGGGGCCGGCGGGTCGGTGCTGTGCGAGGTTTCATCCCGTTTCTCCCGTCGATCGCGGCACACGAGAGGTCAGAGGCTCCGCATCGCCCGATGGTTGCCTCAAGAGCGCCGTACACCTGGTCACGGCCGGTCTGATGCTGCGGCGGTACGGGACCGAGACGCGGGCGAGCCGCTCTTCCCGCACACCGTCGAGGCCATCCGGCAGATCCGGGGTGATGGGCGTTCGGTGACCGTGTCCGGGCCCGCCCCGCCCGTAGCTGTACGGGCCACAGCAGGCATACTGTCGGCTAATCGCCTGACCGATGGATCGTCGTGCGGTCACCGACCCGGGACCGGCCGGGGAGCGAGAGATTCCGGAAACGCGAGGAATGGGGGGTTGTCGTGGGACTGATGGACCGTATCCGCGGTGAGTTCATCGACATCATCGAGTGGACCGACGACGGCCGGGACACCATTGTGTGGCGCTTTCCGCGCTACGGCAACGAGATCAAGATGGGCGCACGGCTCGTGGTGCGCGAGTCGCAGGTGGCCGTCTTCGTCAACGAGGGCCGGCTGGCCGATGTCTACCAGCCCGGCACGTACACCCTCTCGACCCAGAACATGCCGGTCCTGTCCACGCTGAAGGGCTGGAAGCACGGCTTCGAGTCGCCGTTCAAGGCCGAGGTCTACTTCGTCACCACCCGGCAGTTCACCGACTTCAAGTGGGGCACCCAGAACCCGGTGATCCTGCGCGACGCCGAGTTCGGCATGGTCCGGGTCCGCGCCTTCGGCACCTTCGCCGCGAAGGTGGTGGACGCCGCCGCGCTGCTGCGCGAACTGGTCGGCACCGACCCGCAGTTCCGCACCGAGGAGGTCGGCGAGCACCTGCGGCAGCTGATCGTCTCCAAGCTGGGCTCCGCGCTGGGCTCGGCCGGTGTACCGCTGCTGGACCTCGCCGCCCGGCAGGACGGCATCGGGCGGCAACTCGCCGAAGCGCTGACCCAGGAACTGACCTCCACCGGTATCGCCATCCCCCGGTTCTACATCGAGAACATCAGTGTCCCGCCGGAGGTCGAGGCGGCGATCGACACCCGCTCCCGGATGGGCATCACCGGCAATCTGGACGACTACGCCAAGCTCCAGGCGGCCGACGCGATCCCGCTCGCCGCCGCCAACCCCGGCACCGGCGGTGACGCCCTCGGCCTGGGCGTGGGCATGGCGCTGGGCCAGCGCGTCGTACAGAGCATGTCCGGTACGACGGCCCCCTCGGCCCCGGCGGCACAGGCACCGGCGCAGCCCGCCCCCGCTCCCGCCGCCGACGTCCCGCCGCCGCTGCCCACCGCGCCGCGCTGGTTCCTCGCGGTCGCAGGCCAGCAGCAGGGCCCGTACGACGAGAACGCGCTCGCCGGGCAGGTCGCCGCGGGCAATCTGACCCGCGCCACGCTGGTCTGGCGCAGCGGACAGGCGGCCTGGCAACCCGCGGACCAGGTACCGGAGTTGGCGTCACTGCTCGCCGATGTCCCGCCGCCGCTGCCCCCGCAGGGCTGAGATCCGCCGTCCGGCACCTCGGGTAACAGGTCACAAGGAGAAGTGAGTTGACGGATCAGGACGTCGCGCCGGCGCCCGACCGGGCGTTCCAGTGCGAGGCGTGCGGCGGGGTGAGCGAGTACGCGCCCGGGACCTACGCGCTGCGCTGCCCGTACTGCAAGCACGAGCAGGACATCACGCCGATACCGCGGCAGGTCACCGAGCACCCCATCGAGGAACTGGCCGAGCTGCGGCGGGCGTCTGCGCCGAGCCGGGTGAAGGTGTACACCTGCCCCGGCTGCCACGCGGTGACCGAGAGCGACACCCTCAGCGACAAGTGCCAGTTCTGCGCCACCCCGCTGGTCGCGGACGCCGCGGGCACCGAACGCGTCGTACCCGAGGCGGTACTGCCCTTCGGAGTGAGCCGCGAGGAGGCCCGGGACGCGCTGGCGAAATGGACGAAGTCCCGCTGGTTCGCGCCCAACGAGCTGAAGAAGGTCACCGAGGCGGAGACGTTCCGGGGCAGTTACCTGCCGCACTGGACGTACGACGCGCAGACCTTCACCGAGTACTCCGGTCAGCGCGGCGAGCACTACTGGGTGGAGGAGGAGGACTCCGACGGCAACACCCGGCAGGTGCAGCACACCCGTTGGCACCATGTGTCCGGAACCGTCGACCGGTTCTTCGACGATGTGCTGGTGCCCGGCAGCAGCCAGGTGCCGGAGAAAGAACTGGACAAGCTCACGCCCTGGCCGCTGGAGGAGACGGTTCCCTACCAGGAGGAGTACCTGGCGGGCTTCCGTACCGTCCGCTTCGACGTCGAGCCGGAGACCGGCCTGGAGTCGGCGAAGGCCCGGATGGCGCCGGTGATCCGCGCCGACTGCAAGCGGGACATCGGCGGCGACGAGCAGCGGGTGCACTCGATGTCCACCGCCTACAGCGGCCTCACCTACAAGCTGGTGCTGCTGCCCGTCTGGTTCCTGACCTACCTCCACGCCGGCAAGGCATGGCCGGTCATGGTCAACGCCCGCACCGGCGAGGTCATCGGCGAACGGCCGTACAGCGCGGCGAAGATCACCCTGGCGTCGGTGGGCGGCGCGCTGCTGATCGCGTTGGTGGTGCTGCTCGTGGTGATGCTGCGCACATGAGGACGCGCGCGGGGACCTCCTCGCGGCCGGCCTGATGTGATCTTGGATACCTGGGGGCCCGTGCGGTTGTGCGGGAGCGGGTGGCCGGTCATACGGTGGGCGGGCCGTGGTGTTCGGGAAGACCGGTGACAGCCCTTCGCGGGGCTCAGACCGGAGCGGCCCTCGCCACTGTGATCGGGGAGTATCCGTCCCAGTTGGGCACGGTCACTGTCCGCCGCCAGGCGGACGGGAAGGCCGGGACGGACACGCGCGCACCCGTAAGCCAGGAGACCGGCCACGGCACTTCACGAGCTGATCCACGAGGTGCTGGAGCGTGACCGCATGACCCTGCCCGCAGAGTCGACCCGTTTTCATTGGCGGCGCGAGGACACCGTCCGTACCGCAGGGCTGCTGGTGGTGATCGCCGCCCTGCACGTCGTGGCGTTCGGCATCCTGTTCCTGCTGGTCGTGCCCGGACACTACGAGGTCGGATCCAAGGCGTTCGGCATCGGCCTCGGGGTCACCGCGTACACCCTGGGCATGCGGCACGCGTTCGACGCCGATCACATCGCCGCGATCGACAACACCACCCGCAAGCTGATGGCCGACGGCAAGCGGCCGGTGTCGGTCGGCTTCTGGTTCGCGCTCGGCCACTCCAGCGTGGTGGTCGCCATGGCGGCCCTGGTCGCGGGCGGCGCACAGCTCGCCGGCACCCTGCTCGACGACGACTCCCGTACCCACCAGACCCTCGGCGTCGTCGGCACCACCGTCTCCGGGACCTTCCTCTACCTCATCGCGGCGCTCAACCTCGTGGCCCTCGCGGGCATTCTGCGGGTCTTCCGGGCGATGCGAGCGGGGACGTACGACGAGGCGGCCCTGGAACAGCACCTGGACTCGCGGGGGTTCATGAACCGGTTCCTGGGCCGCTTCACCAGGTCGATCAACCGGCCCGGGCAGATGTTCCCGCTGGGCTTCCTGTTCGGGCTCGGCTTCGACACCGCGACCGAGGTCACCCTGATGGTGATGGCGGGCAGCGGCGCCGCGGCCGGACTCCCGTGGTACGCGATCCTGTGCCTGCCGCTGCTGTTCGCGGCGGGGATGAGCCTGTTCGACACGCTCGACGGCACCTTCATGAACTTCGCCTACCAGTGGGCGTTCTCCAATCCCGTGCGCAAGGTGTTCTACAACCTCACCATCACCGGCCTGTCCATCGCGGTCGCCTTCCTGATCGGCACCATCGAACTGGTCGGGGTGCTGCACGAGAAGCTCGACCTCAGTGACGTGGTGACCGACTGGATCGCCGGGCTGGACCTGGACAACGTGGGGTACGTCATCGTCGGCCTGTTCGTGCTCGTGTGGGCGGCGGCGCTGGCGTACTGGCGGTTGGCCAGGGTCGAGCAGCGCTGGGCGGGCCGGCTCGGCGGGGACGGCTGACACCCCGGCCGCTTCGGGACTTCCGTGCCCTGCCGACGGCGGCGGTGCACGCCGACGGCGCCCGTGGTTATGGCGTACGTCACGATCAAGTCCCGGAACCCGACGCTCCGTCGGGCCGACTACTGCGACGGTACGGCTTCCACCGCCATCTCTCGCACGACGGTCCGATGCGACCAGGAAGGTCGGGCATGGCCGATATTCCGATGTCACCCCGCTCCACCGGTACGACCCGCGGCAGGCCGCTGCCGCCTCCCGCGCTCTGCGGATTCCTGCTCCTGCTGATGCTGCTGTTCGCGGTCTCCTACGCCGTCGGCTCGGCGGCGGGGCCGGTGGCGCCCGGCCTGCACGGCACCGGGAGCGGTGGGAACGGCGGGAGCGATGGCGGCGATGACGACATGCCCGGGATGAGCCATGGGAGCGGGGAGTGACCGCGGTCGAACCGGCGGCGGAACTCGTCGTCACCGACCTCACCGTCGGCGGAATGACCTGCGCGGCCTGTGTCCGTCGGGTGGAGAAGAAGCTCGGCAAGCTGGCGGGCGTCACGGCCTCGGTCAACCTGGCCACGGGGCTCGCCCGGGTCAGCCACCCGGCCGACGTCGCGCCCGAGAGCCTCGTCGCCGCGGTCGAACAGGCCGGGTACCAGGCCGCGTTGCCGGTGCGTGAGGACGACGAGGTATCCGCGGCGGCGGACGGGGAAGAGGCCGAGTCCCGGCGCGAGCGGGAACGGCTCACGGTCACCGCGCTGCTGGCCGTACCCGTGCTGGTGCTCTCGATGGTGCCGGCCCTTCAGTTCCGCGACTGGCAGTGGCTGTGCTTCGTGCTGGCCGCCCCGGTGGCCGTGTGGAGTGCCTGGCCCTTCCATGTCAGGGCGCTGCGGGGCCTGCGTCACTCCACGGCCACGATGGACACCCTGGTCTCGCTGGGGACCCTCGCGTCGTTCACCTGGTCGGCGTACGCGCTGTTCCTCGGTGGGGCGGGCGGGCCCGGAATGCGGATGTCGTTCAGCCTGCTGCCCTCCGCGTCGGACGGCGGCGCGCACCTGTATCTGGAAGCGGCCGTGAGCGTCCCGCTGTTCGTGCTGACCGGGCGGTTCCTGGAGGGGCGGGCCCGGCGGGGGACCGGGGCGGCACTGCGGTCGCTCGCCGAACTGGCGGCCAAGAAGGTGACGGTACGGGACGAGCTCGGCGAACGGCCGATCCCGGTCGAACGGCTGCGGGTGGGGCAGACCTTCGTGGTGCGCCCGGGAGAGCGGGTCGCCACCGACGGGCGGGTGACGCGGGGCACCTCCGCCGTGGACCTGTCCCTGGTCACCGGCGAGAGCGAGCCCGTGGAGGTGGGCCCGGGATCGGCTCTGGTCGGCGGCGCCGTCAACGCCGGTGGACTGCTGCTCGTGGCGGCCACCGCGGTCGGCGCGGACACCCGGCTGGCGCGGATCACCCGTCTCGTCACGGAGGCCCAGGCCGGCAAGGCGCGGGCGCAGCGGCTGGCCGACGCGGTCGCCGGCGTGTTCGTACCCGTCGTACTCGCCCTCGCGGTGACCGTCCTCGGCTTCTGGCTGGGAGCCGGAGCCGATCCGCAGGCGGCTCTCACCGCCTGCGTGGCCGTGCTCGTGGTGGCCTGCCCGTGCGCGCTGGGGCTGGCGACCCCGACCGCCCTGATGGCCGCCACCGGGCGCGGGGCGCAACTGGGCGTGCTGGTACGGGGGCCGCAGACGCTGGAGGCCCTTCAGCAGGTGGACACGGTCGTCCTGGACAAGACCGGCACGCTGACCACCGGTCATATGACGGTGGCCCGGGTCACCGCGCTGCCGGGCGCCCTCGGACAGGAGGCGGTCGTACGCCTGGCCGGAGCCGTGGAGCAGGGCTCCGAGCACCCGATCGGACAGGCCGTCACCGCCTACGCGCGCCGTACGGGCGACGCCGGACCACTGCCGGACGTGACGGATTTCGCCGCCGTCCCCGGGCACGGGGTCAGGGGCAGGGTGGACGGCCTGATGATCGAGGTGGGCGCGCCGGACGGCCGATTGCCGGACGAACTGGCCACGGCGCTGACCGCGGCGGAGGCGGCCGCGCACACCCCGGTCCTGGTGCGGGCGGACGGCCGGGCCGAGGCGCTGATCGCCGTCGGCGATGTGCTGCGCCCCGGCAGCTACCGGGCCGTGGACCGGCTGCGCCGGCTCGGCATCCGCCCGGTCCTGGCCACCGGCGACCGTGCGGCGCCCGCCGGGGCCGTCGCCGCCGCGCTCGGCATCGAGGAGGTGCACGCCCGCTGCACCCCCGAGGGCAAGGCCGCCCTCGTGCGGGAACTGAGGCGCGGGGGCGCCCGGGTCGCGGTGGTCGGCGACGGGGTGAACGACGCCGCCGCGCTCGCCGGTGCCGACCTGGGCATCGCCATGGGGAGCGGCGCCGATGTGGCCATCGGCGCGGCCGATCTGACCCTGGCCCGCGGGGACATCGAGGTCCTGGTCGACGCGGTCCGGCTGGCCCGGCGCACGCTGGGCACCATCCGCGCCAACCTGGCCTGGGCGTTCGGCTACAACGTCGTCACCGTGCCCCTGGCCATGGTCGGTCTGCTCGATCCCATGGTCGCCGCCGCGGCGATGTCGGCGAGTTCCGTGCTCGTGGTGGCGAACAGCCTGCGGCTGCGCGGCTGGCAGCCGTCCGGGGCCCGAGGCCGGGCGCACGGAACGTACGGGACGCGCGGGACGAGCGGGACGCGCGGCGGGAAGGCGGTCGTGCGATGAGGCGGATCCCGGACCGGGCCTCCTTCTTGAGGGGCCTCGACCGGCGGCGGCTGAGGGACGGCACCCTGGCCGTCCTGGTGCCCGTCGTGGCATGCGGTACGGCGCTGGCCGGGCTGACCGTCTGGGTCGGCGCGGGCCGGGCCGGCAGTCCGGCGCGTCTGTGTGTCACGGAGGGGCGGGTCCTGCTGCCGTCCGTCGGGGTCCCGGAGACGGCGGCGTTCTTCCGCATCGCCAACGAAGGCGGCTCCGCCGACACCCTCGTCCGGATCACCGCACGTGACGTCCCCGCCCCGGTCACCCTCTCCCGGCACCGTATGAAGCCGGGCAACGCGGCCTACCGGTCCGCGCTCGACTCCGTCTCCGTCCCGCCGGGCGAGGGCCTCGCCATGTCACCGACCGGGGTCGATCTCACGGTGCCCGTGCCCTCGGAGGCGTGGCACGCGGGGGATCGCGTGCCGTTCACCCTGGAGTTCCGCCGCGGCGGCCCGGTCAGGGTCCTGGCGGTGGTGGTGCGACCGGGCACGGTGGCGCTTCAGTAGCTGTTCCCTTTGACCCGGCGGTGATTTCGGTCGAGTCCGGCTTTGCGGATGTCGGCACGCTCCAGCGGCGGAGCCGGGCCCGGATCCTCAACGAAGCGTTCGTCACCAGCGACCCGCTCAAGCTCATGCGGCTTTTCGGCATCACCGAACAGACCGCCATGCGTTACGTCGGCGTCGCTCACCCGGAGCGAACCGCGAAACTGCACAGGTAGCGGGCATCCGCCGAGCCTCGTGCCGCAGCGAAAGCCCGTGGCGGTGTGGCATTGGGTCCGGCATCATCCCTGTGTGATTGTGATGCAACCCGTTCTGGAGATCTTCGCCGCAGACGACTTCGCGCTCTGGCCGGTTGGCGAGCACGAGTCGTACGGCTACCTCGTACTGGACGGGGAGCTGACTCCTGCGGGGGTCGGCACGGCGGTGATGCGGATCGCTGACTGCAACAACTTCGAGCCGGAGGAGAAGCACGGGCCGTGCCCGACCGACCCGCTCGACGCATTCCTGTACGGGCTGCTCACCCTGCCCGACCCGTTCGCCGCCGGCGGGTTCTGGGTGACTGACAGGGCCACCGACACCGTCTTCGTCGAGCCGGGCTGCTGCAACGGCCTGGAGACCTGGCGGGACTGGCAGGAGGTGCTGGACGGCACCGGTTGCTCCTACTTCGGCCACGACCCGTCCTCAACGGCCGAGCGTGTCGGCGACAACGTCCGGCTGACTCTCGACGCCGACGCGAAGGACGGAAGCCCGGTGATCGAACTGCCGGTGGACCAGGTGCGCGCGCTCGTCACCGGTGCCGAGGCGGACTTGCGGCACTTCCACAGCCTTGCTGGAACCTGGGGCGAACAACACCTGCCGGCACACGCCGCCGCCGTCACGGCCGCTTTGGCCCGGGCACTGGACCTAGAGCTCACAGAATGACCAGCTTCCTGACCTACCGGACGCGTGTGCACGACGCCCGGCTCCCCGCCCACCGGCGGCACAGCGCGCTGCGCACATGCCTCACTGTCTTTGCTCCTTACGGCCTGCGGGCGACGTACCACCACCTCACGCTCAGCGCCGCGATCCCCCGACGACTGGAGGCGGACCCGGACGCGCTGGCGCGGGCGGTGGAGGAACTGCACGAGGCGCGGGTGCTGTGGCTCGTGCGGGCAGAGGAGTACGCCGTGCAGCGTCGGGCGGAGAAGCAGGCCGGGCGGCGAGCTGTACCGAACCCTCGGCCGTGGTGGCTGCGGAGCTGGTGGGAGAGCCCGGAGCGTGCATGGTTCGAAGACCCGTTTCGCCACCCGTCGCTGCGGCTGTCCGACTACGTCCGGCGACAGAACGCGCTTCTGGACGGCGCCGATCTGCCCGGCTGCCCGGCTTGCGGCAACGAGGGACCGCGAGTGCTGAGCTCGACCGGGCATGGCTGGGTCGAGCTGTGCCAGGGGTGCGCGTGGGTGCCGGCGCCATGTCCGTGCGGCCGGCGGCACCGGGTCGTACCGGAGACCCCATTCAACTGGAACGGGATCTGGCAGCGGGCGCACATGAGCGATGATGGCATGCCGAACCCATACTGGCCTGCGAGATAGCCACTTGGATGCGGCACGGCGAACGCTCGGGAAGCCACAGCCCGTACATCACGGCGAACCCACGCGCAGGACCACCACAGCCGTCAGCTGACCTACAGGTTCCGGCCTCCCAACGCTCAGGATTCCGGGAACGCGCGCGCTTTTGCTGTGTCTGATGTGTCCGCTGTTCCGTCCGGCGCGTCGTGTCCCCCCGTTGCCGGTGAACCGGAGGGCGAGGGTTCTCGCCTCCCCCCTGCCGACGGGCGGGCCCCGGGTGCGAGGATGAGCGGGCTATGACTGTCCCGGGGTGGTGCCGCGCAGCGCGGGCCGGCGTGTTCGCCGCGGCCTGCGTGCTGCTGGCCGCCCTCGGCCACGCGACCATGTCGGGAACTCCCGTCCCCTGGTGGGCCATGGCCGCGGGTGCGCTCGGGACCGGTGCGGCGGGCTGGCTGCTGGCCGGGCGGGAGCGCGGCCGGGTATCGATCGTCGCGGTCGTGACCGCCGCTCAGGTGGTGCTCCACGAGACCTTCTCGCTGGCGCAGGAGTCGGCGTCCGGCTCCATGGCCATGTCCCACGGCGGTCCGCCGACGGGCGCCGGCGCCATGCACATGGGGTCGATGGGCTCGATGGACATGGGTTCCACGGGTTCCATGGGTTCCATGCGGATGGACATGGGTTCCGTGGGCTCCATGGGCTCGATGCGGATGGACATGGGCTCCATGGGCGGGGCGGACATGGGGTCCGCCGGGCACGCGGTGCATGGCATGGCCGGTCCCGGGCCCCTGCACGACATGGCCGGAATGAGCGGTGCGGCCTCGGTCGGCATGTTCGCCGCCCATCTCCTCGCCGCGGTCCTGTGCGGGCTGTGGCTCGCCTACGGCGAGCGGGCCGTCTTCCGCGTCCTGCGGGCGACGGCGACCTGGCTCGCGGCCCCGCTGCGGCTGCTCGGGGCCCTTCCCACGCCGTACCACCGCCCCGGCGTACACAGGCGCCGCGCCGTCGACGCGCCCGCCCCGGTGCGTCTGCTGCTGTGCTGTTCCCTCACCTTCCGGGGGCCACCCGTGGGTGCCGCTGTCCACTGAGACAGCCGGATCCACCGGAGCCCCTCGCCCTCGTCGTCCCGTCCCGCGGTGTTCTCGCGCGCGGGTCTGCCCACGCCTCGCTGCTCGGCACACCCACGCGCCGCCGTGAACGGGACCGGTCCCGACGGGCTCCGGGCATCGCCCTACCTCCGCGTACGGGCGCACCCCATGCCCCGGTGAGCCATGCCCCTGTGCGGGCTCGGCCCCGGAAGACCCGAGAAGGACATCACACGATGATCTCTGTCATGCCCGCTCCACGGGCGGATCGTGCCTCCGTGGACGCCTCCGCGACCGCCTGGGCACTGGCCGCCCGCGGCGGAGACCCCGACGCGGCCGACCACTTCGTCCGCGCCCTGCACGCCGACGTCCTGCGCTACGTCACCTACCTCAGCGGCGATCCCCAGACCGCCCACGATCTGACCCAGGACACCTTCGCGCGGGCGTTCGGCAGCCTGCACCGCTACGAAGGCCGGGCCTCGGCCCGTACCTGGCTGCTGTCGATCGCGCGCCGCGCGGTCGCCGACAGCCTGCGCCGCGCCGCGGTCCGCCCCCGGATCGCGGACACCGTCGACTGGCAGACCGCGGTGGAGGGCACCCAGCCCCGCGGCCTGCCCGGCTTCGACGACGGCATCGCCCTGCTCGACCTTCTGGAGACCCTGCCGGACGAACGCCGGGAGGCGTTCCTGCTGACCCAGGTGGTCGGGCTGTCGTACGAGGAAGCGGCCGGATTCACCGGCTGCCCCATCGGTACGGTCCGCTCCCGGGTCTCCCGCGCCCGCGCGACGCTCGAACGGGTGCTGCGGGAGGCCGAGTCGGCGAGCACCCTCGGCGGCTGACCCCGAGCCCTCCTGGGGCCGCACGTTCCTGACCGCGTGTGCGGCGGCACGGTCCTCTGCCGGGGGATCGTGCCGCCGGGAACTCGACGGCGGTGGCAGCCGACTACTGCGGTGTGGGAATCGACGGCAAGCGGATGACGCGAGGCAACTGCCGTGCCCTGACCCGGAATCGGCCGGACCTCGCGGGAACTCCCCAGCCCCTCGCGCCGACTCCTACCGCGACGGCACCGACCCGACGGCCGGCCGCAGAGACCAGGGGGCCCGCATGACACCCGAGACAGAGAGCGCCTTCGCGGCGATCAGAAGCGAGCACGGCGCGGACTCCATCGGACGTGTGGAACTCATGCTCCGGCCCGGCGGCGGGGGCCCGCGGCACCCGCTCCAGCGGGGCGCCAAGTGGATCCTTCCGGGCCTGTCGCCCACCCCCTGGCACGACCCGCACGGTCATCCCGAACTGGCCCCGCTCATCACGGCGTTCGAAGCCGCCCACCCGCTGATCAAGGAGGAGCTGACCGCCGCGTGGGAGGAGCGCCGGGAGGCGTTCTCGGACTACCGGCACTATCTGACCCGCCAGGCGGACTGGCAGGCCCTCCATCTGTACCGGGACGGCGGACTGGTCGAGGAATCGGCGGCCATCGCGCCCACGGCGTACAAGGTGCTCGACGAGTTCGCCGTGGCGACGGAGAAGATATGCCCGCTCCTGGAATCCCATTTCTCCACGCTGTTGCCGGGCGCGGTCATCGCCCCGCACTGCGACCTGTGGAACTTCAGCATCAATATGCATCTGGCCGTGGACATCCCGGACGGCTGCGCCATCACGGTGGCGGGTGAGACCCGTCGCTGGGTGGAGGGGGAGTTCCTGCTCTTCGACTATTCCTTCGAGCACGCGGCGCGCAATGACGGCGACAGGCCGCGGACCTGCCTCCTCGTGGACCTCTGGCATCCGGAGACGACCGTTGCGGAGCGGCTGGCTCTCACCGTGCTCATCGGTGAGATCAGGCGCCTCCTGGGGGACGGCTGAATCCGGTGCGGGCACGGCTCTCCCTTCTCGTCCTGGCGCTGGCCCAACTGGTCATCGCACTCGACTACAACATCGTCTACGTCGCCCTGCCCGACATCGGCACCGGTCTCGCCTTCTGCGCACACGATCTCCAGTGGGTGGTGAGCGCCTACGTCGTGACGACGGGCGGCTTCCTCCTGCTGGGCGGCCGGACGGCCGATCTGCTGGGACGGCGCCGTACCTTCGTCGCCGCGGCCCTCGTGTACGCGGGGTCCTCGCTCGCGGGCGGCCTGTCCGAGTCGGCGGGCGCCCTGGTCGCCGTCCGCGCGGCGCAGGGCATCGGCGGCTCGCTGCTGTTCCCGGCCACCCTCGCCCTGATCAACACCCTGTACGCGGAGGGCCCCGCCCGGAACCGGGCCCTCGCGGTATGGGGCGCCGCGGGAGCCGGCGGCCTCTGCTTCGGGTCACTGCTGGGCGGCGTGCTCGTCGAGGCGTTCGGCTGGCGGTCGGTCTTCTTCGTCAACGTGCCCGTGGCGGCGGCCCTGGCCTGGGCGGGGCGGCGGCTCTTCCCCGAGGACGGCCCACGGACCGGACCTCGCCGGTACGACGTGACGGGCGCCCTGGCCGGCACCGGAGGGATCACGCTTCTGGTCTTCTCGCTGGTACGCGCCCCGGAGGCGGGCTGGGCCAACCCGTCCGCGCTGCTCGGTGCCGCACTCGCGGTCACCCTGCTGGCCGTCTTCGCGGTCGTGGAGCGGCGTGCGCGCGATCCGCTGGTGCCGGTACGGCTGTTCGCCCACCGAGGGCTGCTCGCCGCGATGGCGCTCACCGCCCTGTACAGCGCCACCTTCAGCTCACTGCCGTACTTCATGACCCTCTACTTCCAGAACGTGCGCGGCTACAGCGCGTTCACGACCGGCCTCGCGTTCCTCGTCCCCGCCGTGGTGACCGCCCTGGGCACCAAGGCCGGTGAACTGGCCGTCACCCGGCTCGGGTTGGGGCGCGTGCTGGGCGGCGGCATGGCGCTTGGCGCGGGCGGAGCCGTCGTACTCGGGCTCGCGCTCACCGGAGACGGGCCGTACGCCCTGCTGCTGCCCGGCATCGTGCTCCTGGGGCTCGGGCAGGGCGCTGCCTGGACCGGCATGTGGATCGCCGCCGCCTCCGGCGTGGCTGCCGAGGACCAGGGGGTGGCCTCCGGCATGGCCTCCACCACGCTCCAGGTGGGCGGCGCGATCGGCCTCGCCCTGCTGGTCGCGCTGTCCTCGGGCGCCGGTCAGGGCCCACCGGACGAGAGCCGGCTCACCGGCATACGCATCGCCGTCTTCGCCGTCGCGGCCGCCCTCTGCTGCGGCGCCCCGCTCACCCTGGCCCTGCGCCCGAGCCGTACGCCCGCCGCGTAACCGGCCCACCCCACCTCCACCCACGAACCTCATGAGGAGAACAGCTGTGCCCAGCAACGCCCCCGGACGGCCGGGTCCGGCGGCCGTCCTGTGCGGACTGGCCGGATGGGTGCCGCCCCGC
>NZ_MUNF01000156.1 GCF_002154555.1 Streptomyces murinus | reverse complement strand
GCCACAGCGAGGAGACCGAGGCCGCCCGGGCTAAACTGATGGACGCCTTCGGCGGCGGTCGCTGGAGAACGGACGCCGAGTCCAGTGGCGCCCCGACCCCTCGGAGGAGCCCCGGACCCCGACCGTCTGGGAACAACTCATCGCGGCGGGACTCGCCGAGAAGGCATAGACGCCCCCACCCAAAACGGATCGCCGACCGGACGGCAGGCGTCCCCCGCGCGACTCGACTTCCATACAGGAGAAACTGTACAGGTGAAGCTGTACAGATTAAGGTGCGGGACATGAGTGAGAATCCGAGTCTGTCGCCGTCGGCGGTCGAGGCGTCGCGTGAGGTTCGCGCGGTGATCAGCCGGTTGCGGCGGCGCATCCTGAAGGCCTCCGAGGCCGAGGACATCACCTTGGGGCAGGCGTCCGTGCTGGCCCGGCTGGCCGACAAGGGCGGTGTCACGGCGAGCGAGCTGGCCACGACCGAGGGGGTGCGGCACCAGTCGATGACGGCGATGGTCGCCGCGCTCGTCGCGCTGGGGCTGGTGGAGCGCGCCCCCGACCCGGACGACGGGCGGCGGCTGCTGATCGAGCTGACCGCGGCGGGCCGGCGCCGGGTGGAGAAGGGGCGGCAGGCCCGCACGGAGTGGCTCGCCGGCCGGTTGCAGGAGCGGTGCACGGAAGAGGAACGCCGCAATGTGATCGCCGCCATGGCCGTACTGGAACGGCTCACCCATGACTGACACCGAGCCGGGGGCGATACGCAAGACGGACCAGCCCGGATTCGACCGGCGGCTGCTGCCGCCGATGATGCTCGGCTCGGTCCTGAACCCGATCAACTCCACCATCATCTCCGTCGCGCTCGTCCCCATCGGCAAGGCCTTGGGCGCACCGGCCTCGCAGACCGCGTGGCTGGTGTCCGCCCTCTATCTGGCCACCTCGCTGGGGCAGCCGGTCGTGGGACGGCTCATCGACCTCTTCGGGCCACGCAGGCTCTTCCTCGCGAGCACCAGCCTCGTCGGGATCGCCGGTGTCGTCGGCACCCTGGCCCCGAACATGGCGGTGCTGATCGTCGCCCGTGTGCTGCTCGGATTCGGCACCTGCTCCGGCTATCCCGCCGCGATGGCCCTGGTGCGCAGCGAGGCCAAGCGCACCGGGCGGGACAGTCCCGGCGGGGTGCTGACCGCGCTGGCGGTCGCCAACCAGACCATCGCGGTCATCGGCCCCCTGCTCGGCGGGCTGCTGATCGCGGTGGGCGGCTGGCGGGCCACCTTCGCCCTGAACGTGCCGCTGTCCGTCGCCTCCGTGGTGCTGGGCCTGCTCTGGCTGCCCAGATCGGTGCCCACGACGGGTGATCCGGCCGAGCGACGCGGGCGTCTGGTCTCCCAACTCGACCTGCCCGGCATGCTTCTGTTCGCCGCGACGCTCACCTCGCTGCTGCTGTTCCTGATGAACCCGCATCCGCGCGACTGGTATCTGCTGGTGATCGCCGCCGCCCTGGGCGCCGGGTTCGCGGTGCGGGAGCTGCGTGCCGCCGCCCCCTTCATCGACCTGCGGGTGTTCGGCGGCAACACGCCGCTCCTGGCCACATATCTGCGGGCGCTCGTCGCGTACGTCGTCGCCTACGCCTTCCTCTACGGCTTCAGCCAGTGGACCGAGGAGGGCTATGGGCTGTCCCCCTTCCGCGCCGGGCTGGTGCAGATCCCCACGTTCCTGGTGGCGATCGGTGTCTCGATCGTCTCCGGCCGGCGGCCGGGCGTACGCGGGAAGCTGCTGGTCGGCGCGGCGGGGCAGATCGTCGCCTGTCTGCTGATGCTCACCCTCGCCGGGAGCAGCCCGCTGTGGACGCTGTTCCTCGTCACGCTGGTCTTCGGCATCCCGCAGGGGCTGAACAATCTGGCCCTCCAGAACTCGGTCTACTTCCAGGCCGATCCCGAGCGGATCGCCTCCTCGGCCGGGCTGCTGCGCACCTTCGCCTACATCGGCTCGATGATCGCCTCCTCCGCGGCCGCCGCGTCCTTCGGGAAGCACATCGACACCGGCGGTATGCACCACCTAGTCTGGATCATGCTCGCCGCGGGCGCGCTCTACCTGCTGCTGAGCGTCTTCGACCGTTCCCTCGGCCGGGCCCCGGCACCGGACACCCAGGCGGCGAAGTAGCCCCGGGATCCTCCTCCCGAAGGCCGACGACGCACCACCGTAAGACCGCACGACCGTACGAAAGGCACCACCATGCCCCGCACCGCTTTACTGCTCATGGACGTCCAGAACTGCCACGTCCCCCAGGTGGCCGAGGACTACCTCCCCCGTGCCGTGCGAGCCCTGCGTACCGCCCGCGCCGCCGGTGTCCCGGTCATCCATGTGGCGCTCCAGCTGCGTACCGGGCATGTCGACGCGCACCCCTTCAACAAGACCTTCGGTGCCCTGCCGCCGCACCTGTTCACGGCGGACGACCCCGGTACCGCGATCCACCCGGATGTCGCCCCCACGGACGGGGAGATCGTCGTGTACAAGAACCGGGTCAGCGCGTTCACCGGAAACAATCTCCAGCAGATCCTGGGCGCCCAGGGCATCGACCATCTCGTCCTGGCGGGCATTGCCACCAGTGGGATCGTCCTGTCCACCGCGCTCCAGGCCGCCGACCTCGACTACCGGGTCACCGTGCTGTCCGACGCCTGCGCCGACCCCAAGCCCGCGGTGCACGACACTCTCGTCAGCGACGTCCTCACCCAGCGCGGCGAGGTCACCACGGTCGAGGCATGGGGACATACGCTCCACACCGGCGCCTGAGCGGGCGGCGGCCGGCCGGTCGTCCCCGGCCCCGCCCCGGACCGGCGGCGGCCGGCCGGCTGCCGCCCGCACCAAGGCTCGCGCCGAGGCCCGGCGTGGTGCGGCCGGCTCAGGTCTGGCGCATCGGCGCGTACTCCGCCTCCTCCAGGCCGAAGGTCCAGGCGACGCCCTCCCGTGCGGTGCGGGTGCGGGGCGGGACGCGGAGCCAGTAGGTGCGGTGGGTGCCGTCGGGTTCCGGGGTGGAGTTGACGACCTCGACCATCACCTGCGGCTCGTCACCCTCCAGTTCGAGCCGCCAGAGCACGCCCGTCTCGTCCCGCTGCACCGGTGCGGCATCGGACTCCTTCAGGTAGCGGTCGTAGCCGTAGTGCTCCAGCATCACGCGGCGCAGTTCGGCGTTCTCCTCCTCGCGTATCCGCCGGGGCGTCAACTCGGTGAGTTCGTCCAGGAATTCGGCCGGGACCGGCATGCCGCGCCAGGCGTACAGGGCGAAGTCGTCCGGGAAGGCGAGCGCGGGGCCGTCACCGCGGTCGAGGCGGCCTGCCTCGTCCAGATGGAGTGCCACGGGGCGCTCGCAGACAACCGCCGTCCTCTCGTACGGCCACCACCAGCCCGCGGCTCGGGCCACCGCGGCGATCCCCGCCAGGGCCTCCCCACCCTCCTGACCGTCGAACGCGGCCAGCCACGCGGCGTCGTGCTGGCCCAGGACGGCGTCGAGGAGCGTCAGACGGACGGACTGCTCGGCGGCCGCCGCTGCCTTCGCCGCCGCCTCCTCATCGACCGGGGTGCCGGTCGCAGCGTCCGAAGCGACCGCGGTGACGGCCAGGTCCTCGATCAGCCCGGTCCGTATCCGCTCGGTCAGCATCACCAGGCCGTCCCACAGCTGAGCCCCGGTCAGGGCCCAGTGCTCGGCCCAGCCGTCGGAGCCCAGCCGGTCGAACAGCTGCCGGCGGGCGGTCGCCCAGGGCCGGGTGCGTACCGCGTCGCGGACACTTCGCCCGGCCGTGCCTTCCGCCGTCAGCCGGGCGACCAGGGACGCGCCCTCGCGGGGCGAGTCCGCCCAGACGACGGTCTCGGGCTCGGGCAGGCCCGCAAGCCGGTAGGCCAGGCGCACGCCTTCCTCGGCGGCCGCGCGGTCCGCGGGACCGGTCGCCGAGGCCACCGCCCGCCAGGTGTGGGCCGTCTCCGCCGTCGTCACCGCACCGCTCCCCGCCGTCATCGCTTCCTCGACTTCCCCGCCCACCGCACTCACCGTTCCCTCGACTCCCTCGATCACCGCCGCCATCGATGCCCCGGCTCTCCCGCCGACCGCCACCGTCGTTCCCCCGCTCTCGTCACCGACCGCTGTCACAGCCGCGCCCCCGTCTTCCTCACCGACCGCCCTCACCTCCACGCCCCGCCGTCTCAGTCCGCCACGACGCGGACCGCGCCGGGTACGTACTCGCGCTGGCGCACCACGCGGTACCAGCCCTTGGGCAGCGCTATCGCCGCGTGTTCCTCGTGCACCACCCGTCCGCCGTCCGGGAGATGGAGGTAGGCGGTGCCGAACGGCCCGGTCTCGCGGACCAGGGAGCCCGGCCCGACCACGGCGTGCGCGTGGCCGGTGACCTCGCCGAGGGCCAGCACCAACCTGCCCCGGGTGTCCCGCGGCTGACGCGGCAGCCGGTCGGTGCCGGGTGGCACGGCCTCCTCCGCGACGGGCACGATCAGGACGTCTCCTTGCCGGTACACAGGTGTCTCCCTTCCCCGTCGGCACCTCGCCGACCGATGACCACGACGCTACGCGGGGGGTCTGACAACGGCCCCGCGAGCGGCTTTTCCACAGCCCGTCATCCGCGTTGTCAGTGCGGGTTGGTAGAACTCTTGCAACCACCGCACGATCACGGTCCCAGGAGGCCAGCGCGTCATGTCGAACGTCGAGCATCTGAAGGAACTGCACGGCCTCCCGGCCTTCGAGTTCGAACCCGAGTCGAAGCGGGAGCTGCCGGCGGCGGGTGCCGTGGCGTGGCGGGTGTCCGTCGATCCGTACGGGGACTCGGACATCGCCTTCGAGGAACTGTGGGACCGCTTCCTGGAGACCGTGGATCCCGCCGGCATACGCGCGATCATCGTGGGCCCGTGGGGCGAGGCGTACGACAACGACTCCGAACTCATCGTGAACCGCCTGGTGAAGGAGCGGGAGCGGCTGACCGGTCTGCGCGCCGTGTTCATCGGTGACCTGGAGATGGAGGAGGCGGAGATCTCCTGGATCGAGCAGTCCGATGTCACCCCGGTCCTCGCCGCCTATCCGCTGTTGGAGGAGCTCGGGATCCGCGGCGGCTCCGGGCTGCGCTTCCCGGCGGTGCGCCATGAGCACCTGCGCGTGCTCCGGTTCGAGAGCGGCGGTCTGCCCGGCGAGGTGGTGCGCGGTGTCGCCGGCAGCGAACTGCCCGCGCTTGAGCACCTCGACATATGGCTCGGTGTCTCGGAGTACGGCGGCGACGCTACGGTGGCCGACCTCGCGCCGTTCCTCGCCGGGGGCGGCTTCCCGGCGCTGCGCCATCTCGGCCTGCGCAACAGCGAGATCCAGGACGAGATCGCCACCGCCGTGGCGAGCGCCCCGGTCGTCGCCCAGCTGACCTCGCTCGACCTGTCCATGGGCGTGCTCACCGACGAGGGCATGATCGCGCTGCTCGACGGGCAGCCGCTCACCCATCTGACCAAGCTCGACCTGCACCACAACTATGTCACCGAGCCGGTGGCCGAGCGGGTCCGGGCGGCGCTGGAGCCGTCAGGTGTCGAGGTCGACCTGTCCGAGCCCGGCGACACCTGGGAGCACGAGGGCGTCGTGCACCGCTACACCGCGGTCGCGGAGTGAGGCTGACATGACCTTCGCCGATCACTTCGAGACCTTTCACGGACTGCCCGTCTTCACCCTGCCCGAGCCGGGCGGAGAGGCGCTTCCGGCCGCGGGCGACGTGGCCTGGCGGCTGGACTGCTTCGAGGCCGGGGACATCCCCTTCCCCGAGGTGTGGCAGAGCTTCATGGAGCGGGTGCCGAGCGCGGAGGTCCGGGCGCTCGTCATCGGGCCCTGGTGGGAGGACGAGTACAGCGAACTGCGTCCGGTACTGGAGCTGATCCTGGCCGACGCCGGGCGTTTCCCCGCGCTGCGTGCCCTGTTCCTCGCCGATGTCACCGGCGAGGAGTGCGAGATCTCCTGGCTCCAGCTCACCGACGTCACCCCGGTCCTGGAGACCTTCCCGCTGCTGGAGGAGCTGGGCGTGCGCGGCGGCGACGCGCAGGGGCTCGGCGAGGAGCCCCTGTCGCTGCGGCCCGTACGACACGAGGCGCTGCGGGTGCTGCGGTTCGAGTCGGGCGGTCTGCCGGGACAGGTGGTGCGGGCGGTCGGCGCCTGTGAACTGCCCGCCCTGGAGCGGCTCGATCTGTGGCTCGGCGTGGAGAATTACGGCGGCGACGCCACGGTGGCCGACCTCGCGCCCATCCTGGCCGGGGGCCGTTTCCCGGCGCTGCGTCATCTCGGCCTCCAGGACAGCGAGGTGCAGGACGAGATCGCGGCGGCGATCGCCTCCGCGCCGGTCGTGGCCCAGCTGGAGTCGCTCGACCTGTCGATGGGCATCCTCACCGACGCCGGCGGCGAGGCCCTGCTGCGCGGCCAGCCGCTTACCCATCTCAAGCGGCTCGATCTGCACCACCACTTCCTCGGCGACTCCATGGCCGAGCGGATCGAGGCGGCCGTCGGTTCCGCCGGGACCGAGGTGGACCTCTCGGAGCGTCAGGAGCCGCACCGGTGGCGGGACGAGGAGTGGCGCTATGTCGCCGTCTCCGAATAACCCGGCGCCCGGCGCGGGCCTCCGGTTCGCCGTCGTCGGCAACCCCGAGAACCGGCGGACCACCATGTTCGCCGACGCCGTACGCGCCGCGGGGCATCCGGCCCCGCGCGTGCTCGCCTGGCGGGACGTGCTGCGCGGGCGGTACGACTTCGCGCCGGGCGAGTGGGTGCGGATCGACTCCCCCGGTGAGAATGCCGAGGTCGACCTGCTCCTGCGGGACGTCGACGAGCCGACCCGGGTCGAGGGCACGGCGCTGTGGTACCGCCGTTTCACCACCGCGGTAGGGGAGTTGACGCGAGCGGCGCACCGGGCGGGTGCGGTGCCGAGCGCGGACTCCGAAGAGATCGCCGTGATGTTCGACAAGCGGCGCTGCCATGCCCGGCTCGCCGCCGCCGACGTCCCTCTGCCGCCCGCGCTGAGCGGCCCGTTCGACGGCTGGGAGGGGCTGCGGCGGCAGCTCAAGGAGGCCGGCTTCTCACGGGTGTTCGTGAAGGCGGCCCATGGGTCGTCGGCCTCCGGTGTGGTGGCGCTGTCGGTGGCGGGCCCGGGGCGGGTCAAGGCGACGACGTCCGTGGAGCGGACCGAGGACGGCCGGCTGTACAACTCGCTGCGGGTGCGCGACTACACCTCGGAGCGGGAGGTCGCCGCCCTGGTCGACGCGCTGGTCCCGGACGGCGTCCATGTGGAACGGTGGCTGCCGAAGGCCATGGCGGGCGGCCGGGCGGCCGATCTGCGCGTGGTCGTGGTCGCGGGCCGTGCCACGCATGCCGTCGTACGGACCAGCCGGCACCCGATGACCAATCTGCATCTCGGCGGCGCCCGGGGCGATCTGGACGCGGTCCGCGCGGCGATCCGGGCCGCGGGCGGCGACTTCACCGAGGTCCTGGAGGTGGCCGAGCGGGCGGCCGGGTGCTTCCCCGGCACGCTGTGCGTCGGCGTGGACATCCTGCCGGCCACCGGATGGCGCCGCTTCACCGTCGGCGAGGTGAACGCTTTCGGGGATCTGCTCCCCCGGCTGACCGGCCTCCCCGGCAGCGGCGCCGAACACCTGGACACCTACGCCGCGCAGGTCGCCGCGGCCCGGACCGCCCTACGGCCGACGAAGCAGGTCGGACGGCGGCCCGAGCATGTCGTACAACCTCCGGAACACGTCGTACGACCTCCCCACCAGGTCGTACGGCGGCCGAAACACGAGGAGCACCACCATGACATCTCCGCTTGACATGACCGAGATCGACATGACCGAGATCGTGGGGAGCCACGATCTGCTGCTGGTCACGCTCGACACCCTGCGCCACGACGTCGCGCAGGAGCTGGCGGCGGCCGGGCGCATCCCGAATCTGGCCCGGCATCTGCCGGGTGGCACATGGGAGCGCAGGCACGCTCCGGGCAGTTTCACCTACGCCTCCCACCAGGCGATGTTCGCGGGTTTCCTGCCGACCCCGGCCGCGCCGGGGCCGCATCCGCGGCTGTTCGCCGCCCGTTTCGCGGGCAGTGAGAGCACCGGGACGGGCACCTTCGTCTACGACACCCCCGACCTGGTCTCGGGGCTCGCCGCCGTGGGCTATCGCACGGTGTGCGTCGGCGGGGTGGGCTTCTTCAACAAGCAGGGTCCGCTGGGCTCGGTGCTGCCGGGGATGTTCCAGGAGAGCCACTGGGAGCCGGAGTTCGGGGTGGCCTCCCCCACCTCGTTCGAGGCCCAGGTGGCGTGCGCCGAGAAGGTCGTCGCCGATCTCCCCGCGGACCAGCCGCTGTTCCTGTTCGTGAACGTGGCGGCGCTGCACCAGCCCAACTGGTTCCATCTGCCCGGCGCCACCAAGGAGACGGGCGACACCCGGGAGTCCCACGCGGCGGCCCTGGAGTACGTGGACCGGCACATGGGCCGGCTCCTGGCCGCCGCCTCCGCGCGCCGCCCGTGCCTCGCGATCGTCTGCTCCGACCACGGCACCGCGTACGGCGAGGACGGCTACACGGGTCACCGTATCGGCCATGACGTCGTCTGGACCGTCCCCTATGCCCACTTCTTCGTCGACGAGGCCCGATGACCAGCGCCACCGCGACGGCCCCCGCCGTCCGCCCGTACCAGCAGTACGTCTACGCCTATCCGCACAAGACCGCCTACCGCCCGCTGCCCCGTGCGCAGGCGTCGTTGCGCGCACTGTGGGCGGACGAGCCGAAGGGCGCCCTGTCGCTCTACTTCCACATCCCGTTCTGCGAGGTGCGCTGCGGCTTCTGCAACCTCTTCACCCGGATCGGCGCGCCGGACGGCCTGACCGGCGCCTATCTGGACGCGCTGGAGCGGCAGGCGTCGGCCGTGCGCGAGGCGCTGGGCGAGGGGGCGCGGTTCGCGAACGCGGCCTTCGGCGGCGGCACTCCGACCTTCCTGGAGGCGGCGGAGCTGGAGCGGCTGTGCGATCTGGCCGAGCACGGACTGGGCGCGGATCTGGCCGCGATCCCGCTGTCGGTGGAGGCCTCGCCCGCCACCGCGACCGCCGACCGGCTGGCGGTGCTGGCCGAGCGGGGCACCACCCGGCTGAGCCTGGGCGTGCAGAGCTTCGTGGACGCCGAGGCGCGCACCGCCGTACGGCCGCAGCGGCGGGCGGATGTGGAGGCGGCCCTCGCCCGGGTCCGCGAAGTGCGGATCCCCGTCCTGAACATCGATCTGATCTACGGCATCGACGGCCAGACCGAGGAGTCCTTCACCCGTTCCCTGGACGCGGCCCTCGCCTGGCGGCCGGAGGAGCTGTATCTGTACCCCCTCTATGTGCGCCCGCTCACCGGTCTCGGGCGGCAGCGCGAGCGGGCGGTGACCGCCGGCGCCGAGTGGGACGAACAGCGGCTGCGGCTGTACCGGCACGGCCGGGACCATCTGCTCGCGCACGGCTACGAGCAGGTGTCGATGCGCATGTTCCGCCGCGCGGACGCCCCGGACACCGGCGCGGGCGACTACGCGTGCCAGACGGACGGCATGGTCGGTCTCGGCTGCGGCGCCCGGTCGTACACCTCCCGGCTGCACTACTCGTTCGACTACGCGGTGGACATGCACCGCATACGCGGGATCATCGACACGTACACCGCCCGCTCCGCCGACGGCTTCCGGCACGCGGACTTCGGCTGGGAGATGACCGGGGACGAGGCGCGCCGCCGTCATCTGCTCCAGTCGCTGCTCCAGGCCGAGGGCATGTCGGTGGCCCGGTACCGGGACCGGTTCGGCAGCGCGCCCGGCGAGGACTTCGCGGCCGAGCTGGACCGGTTCGCCGGGCGGGGCTGGCTGGACGACTCGGCGGGCCCCGGGCTGCTGCGGCTGAGCCCCGAGGGGCTGGCGCATTCGGACGCGGTGGGCCCCGAGTTGTTCTCCGCCGCCGTGCGGGCGCGGATGGCCGCGTACGAGCTGAAGTGACGGCACACGCATGGATCTGACGATTCTCTACCGGGGCCCGCTGGCGTCGTGCGACTACGACTGCCCGTACTGCCCGTTCGCCAAGCGGCGCGACAGCCGTGCCCAACTGACCGCAGACCGTGCCGCGTTGGAGCGGTTCGCCGACTGGACGGCCGCGCAGGAGGGCGACCGGCTCTCGCTGCTGTTCACCCCGTGGGGCGAGGGCCTGGTGCGGTCCTGGTACCGGCGGGCGCTCGTGGAGCTGAGCCGGTTGCCGCACATCCGCAGGATGGCGATCCAGACCAACCTCAGCTGCCGCACCGACTGGCTCGCGGCCGCCGACCTGGACACGGTCGCGCTGTGGTGCACGTACCATCCGGGGCAGACGCCGTACGACCGCTTTCTCGCCAAGTGCCGTGATCTGGCGGCCCGCGGGGTCCGGCACAGTGTCGGCGTGGTCGGCCTGCCGGAGCATCTGGAGCATGCCCGGCGGCTGCGCGCCGAGTTGCCCGAGCAGGTCTATCTGTGGGTCAACGCCGCCGAGGGGCACACCTACACCGACGCCGAGGCCGACGAGTGGACCGCGCTGGACCCGCTCTTCCCGTACAGCCGCCATCCGCACCGCAGCGCGGGCCTGCCCTGCCGTACCGGGGAGTCGGTCATCTCGGTGGACGGGGAGGGCACGGTGCGCCGCTGCCACTTCGTCCGCGCGGAGCTGGGAAACCTGTACGACGGCTCCTATCGAGGTGCGCTGCGGCCCCGGGCCTGTCCGCTCGCGGTCTGCGACTGCCACATCGGCTATGTCCATCTGGAGACGCTGCCGCTGTACGACGTGTTCGCGGGCGGGGTGCTGGAGCGGATACCGGCGCCGGATGTGCTCCGGGACACGGTCAGCGGCGGTCGAGGCGGCATCGTCGTCGGCATGCCATCGCCACCGCCATGAACACGGCCGGGACCACCGTGATGCCCAGCAGCAGTCCCAGGTGCGCGGTGTGGGACTGCCGCACGGAGCGGCCCTCGGTGGTGGACACGAAGCCGCCGAGGGCGAGCACCGTGGCGTAGGCATAGGGGCCGAGCGCGGTCCCGGCGGCCTCGGTGGCGGTCCACACCCCGGTGTAGGCGCCCGCGCGGGCGGGTCCACGGGTCTCGGCCGCCGCCACCGCGTCCGGGACCATCGAGAACGCGAACAGCTGGAGCCCGGCGAAGGCGGTGCCCAAGGCCGCCACCAGGACGGCGGTCCCGGCCGCGCCGAGCCGTCCGCCGGCCGCCAGCGCGAGGGAGCA
>NZ_MUNF01000155.1 GCF_002154555.1 Streptomyces murinus | reverse complement strand
GCCCGGGGAGGGGCCGGGTGAGCCGGTGGGCCGGTCCCTGGGGCTCGTGGGGGGGGCGGGACCGGCCCACCGTCATCGGTGTCGCCCGCCTCTCACCGGCCGAAGCCGTAGGCGAACAGGTGGTCGCTGCCCGACGAGCCGGTCACCGGGAGGGTGATCGAGGCCACCTGCTTGGACGCGTCGAGCGGGACCTTCGTGGCGAAGACGTAGGTCTTCACTCCGTCCCGGCCGCCGCTTCCGGTGTTCCGGTAGCCCGTCGTGACGGCCGTGGTGTCGCCCGCCATCGGCTTGGTCGAACCGGCGTTGAGCGTCCAGTCCGAGAAGCCGACCGTCGCCTTGGCGGTGCTGCCGTCGGTATAGGTGACGGTCATCGTGCCCGACACCCCGCTGCCGTCGGTCGGCGCGTTGGTCGCCGTACCCAGCAGGCCCAGCGACGCTCCCGACGTACCGGCCGGCATCTGGATGGTCTGGCCGGCCATCTCCAGGTTGTCCAGCTGACCGGACGCCACCGCCGGCCAGGTGTAGGAGATGTCGTCGACCGTGAGGGCGGAGCCGCTCGTGGCGCCGGCCGCCGACAGCGCGTTCTGCGAGAACGCCCAGCCGCTGTCGTCGAAACCGCCCGAGAAGGTCGTACCGTCGGGGTAGATGCCCTCGTTAGTGTCGTACGGCCACAGCTCACCGGCCTTGGCCACGGCGACCCGGAGCGCCGCCCCGTTCAGTGCCGCCCCGGTGCTGTGATCGGTCAGCGCGAAGGCGACGGGGAACGTCCCCTCGCTCGCGCCCGCCGTCACCCGCACCTTCGCCTCCGCGCTGCCCGAGGCGGGCACCGTCACCGAGCCGGACGCCGGGTCGAGCGCGACGCCCGACGGCGCCGTCGCCTTCCAGTCGACGGTGACGGCCTTGCCGCCGAGGTTGGTGAGGTCGAGCGCGCCCTCACCGGAAGCGCCCGGCTGGAGCACCAGTCCGTCACTGGTCGGACCGGCCGCGGCCAGGACGCGGTCCCCGCCCGTGGTGTCCGACGGCGGCACCGCCGACGGATCGGAGGCCCAGGACTTGTTCGGCTGGGTCCCGAGGGTGAAGTCCAGCGTGCCCGCGCCCTTGAACTGTCCGTACGTCAGCCAGGAGGTCTTCCACTCCTTGCCCTTGACGTCGAGGGACTGCACGTACGGCGCGTCGGGCGCCGCCTGCGGTGCGTTGATCCGCACCGTCCTGCCGCCGGCGAGCGTCACCTGCGCCACCGGGAAGGCCGGGCTGCCGAGCGCGAGGGTGTCCGTGCCCGGGGTCTCGGGGTACATGCCCAGCTCGGACCAGACGTACCAGGAGCTCATCGCGCCGAGGTCGTCGTTGCCGAACGAGCCGACCGGGGCGTTGAAGTACAGATTCAGCTGGGCCGCGCGGACGGCCTCCTGGGTCTTCCACGGCATGCCGGTGTAGTCGTACTCCCAGGGGATCTCCACACTGGGCTCGTTGCTCAGGTTGGCATTGGTGTTGCCGGGGTCGGTGATGTTGTCGAGCAGGCTGTCCAGGAAGGACGAGTACGCCTGGTCACCGCCGCGCGCCTGGATGAGCTGCTTCAGGTTGAACGGGACCATCGGCGTGTACTGGGCCGATGTGCCCTCGACGAAACCGTTGGAGGTGCCCGGGGTAAAGCCGCCCGCGAACCGGCCGTCCTTGTCCTTCGCCTGCATGTAACCGGTGCCCGGGTTGAAGACGTTCATCCAGTCCTGGGCGCGGGTGGCGAACTTCTGGTAAACCGCCTTCTTGCCCAGCGACTTGGCGAAGGCGGCGAGGGCGTAGTCGGCGGAGTCGTACTCCAACTGGGTGGAGACCGGGCCGTAGAAGTTGCAGCACCCGTAGTCGTTCTCGTCCAGCGGGAGGTAGCCCTTGGCGTCCCGTACGGCCTCGCCGGGACGGTCGTTGTTCGGGGCGGTCGCCTCGTGCTGGAGGGCGGCGAGCGCCTTGTCCGTGTCGAAGCTCCGGGCGCCGAAGGCGTACGCGTCGGCGATGATGCCGGCCGCCGGGTCGCCGACCATGACGTAGCTCTCGCCGTTGTTGGAGGCCCACTTGGGGAGCAGGCCCGTCTGGTCGTAGCCGTTGAGCATGGAGGTGACGACGTCGCTGGTGACCTTGGGTTCGGCCATCGCCATCAGCTGGGTCTGGGAGCGATAGGTGTCCCAGCCCGAGTAGTTGGCGTACTGGGCCTGCTGCCCCTTGGCCAGCTTGTGGATCTGGTTGTCCATGCCCATGTACTGGCCGTTGGCGTCCGAGAACACGTTCGGGTGCAGCAGCGCGTGGTAGAGCGCCGTGTAGAACTGCACCTGCTGGTCCTGGGTGCCACCGCCGATCCGGACCTTGTCCAGCACCGTGTTCCAGGCGTCGTGGTTCGCCCGCTCCACCGCGTCGAGGTTCCAGTTCTTGATCTCGGTGGTGAGGTTGTCCGCCGCATTGGCGTCACTGGTGTACGAGATGCCGACCTTCGCCTTCACCGTGGCGTTCGAGGAGGTGTCGAAGGTCAGATACATCCCGTTGGCGCCCGTGGTGGGCGGATGGGCGGTCTTGCCCGTGGCCGAGGGCGAGGCTGACGGCGAGGCCGAGGGCGTGGCGCCGGTGCTCGGGGCCGGGGAGGGCGCACCCGTACCGGACGACTTCGCGGCGCTCCCGTGCACGGTCGGCGACGGGGCCGCGGGAACGGTGAAGTGCTTCTCCTTCAGCCGCTTCGAGGGGTGCGGCTGCGCCTTCTGCTCGACCTTGCCCGCCTTCAGCGAGGTCGCGTCCGGGTTGATGGTGCCGCCGACCCAGGTGCCACTGCCGGTGAACGGCTGGTCGAACTTGATGTCGAAGTGCAGGGTGTACCGGTTCTTCGCACCGCAGAAGTGGCCGCTGTCGACCGAGCCGCTGATCTCCTTCTTGTTCACCACCTGGACGCGGGTCCCGTCCACCTGGGTGGCCCCGCCGCTGAGCTTGAACAGCAGGTTCGCCTGACTGCCCGTCGGGAAGGTGAAGGAACCCAGTCCGGCGCGCGTGGTGTCGGTCAGCCGGGTCGTGACGCCGTTCGCGTCGGTGACCTTGTACGACCCGATGCCGGTCTGCTCATCGGCGTGGCTGAAGCCCGCGGACGTGTTGCCGAGGTTGCCCGAGAGCGAGCCGGTCACCGGAAGGATGGGCAGGTCGCCCGCGACTCCGCACCCGGGTCCGGAGACATGGGTGAGGCTGAAGCCCGAGATCTTCTTGTCGTCGTACTCATAGCCACCGCCGGAGGGCCGGTCGGGCGTGGTGTCCGGACCCCACTGCACCATGCCGGCCGGCATGTCGGGGCCGGGGAAGGTGTCCACCTCTCCGGAGGTGCCGATCAGCGGGTTGACGAGGGACGCGGGATCCTTCACCAGGGCCGGCGGCGCGGCACTCGCGGCATAGGCGCCGCCGATCGCCGGAAGCGGGAACGCCGCGATCCCCAGGACGGAGATCACGGCCAGACGTTGACGAAATCTCTTTCGATTGCGTGGCTCAGCTGAACGTCGGGATCGGACCATCGGTTGCCTCCGCAGCGTTTCGTGCTTCGCACAGGTGCTGATGTGCCGAAGGGCAGGGACATCGGTGCGGGCTCCGGTGCCGGCCGCCTTCGGCCGGCGGCCTGACAACGTTGCCATTCACAAGTGTCGAGTGAAACGCGTGGTCTTACGGCGTGTCAACGAGGCCAACAGCAGTTTCTGGGAGCGAAGTTCGCGAGGGGGGTGACCGGTGGGGCGGCGGCACGGTCGGGGCGGTCGGTCACCGACCGGCTGATGGCCGGTGCCCGCCCCGGGGAACTACAGGTGTCCGGGGCAGACTTCGTCCGACCCCCGAGTCGACCGGCAGCGCGCACCGTCTTGAGCGCGACCGACCGGAAGACGGAGCGGCAACCTCCGACATCGCAAAAGCGACGAGCAACGCCCTGCCGGTTTTGCTCCGAACGCGCCTCGGGGCCGGGGGTATGGGCGAGGAGAGGCCCCTTCGGCGGTCAGCGAGATCCGGAAGGCCGTCCCAGTCCTCCTTGGCCATGGAAGTGAGCATTCGGTTGGCCGGACGGGCCGACCACGACGCTCAACCATGGCTGACCGATATCCACATGGAGACCCCTCTCCCCCTTCGGGCCTGGACCAGGTGACTACACTGGCACCCCGATCCGACCGCGCAGGGAGCAGCGTGCCGCCGTCCTTCGTCCACCGGATCACCAAGTACGACCCCGCCGACCGCGACGAGCGTGGCCACTACACCGGCACCGAGGACACGGTCAGCGACCATGGGCCGGTCGAAGCGGCCTACCTTGCGGCGGTCGCCGCGTTCGCGGAAGCCTCCGGCATCGACCGGCTGGAGATCCGCGAGCCCGCGGTCACCGGTTTCGTTCATTTCGGTGGGGAGGCGCCGGTTGAGGGGCACGGCCTCGGCGAGCTCTTCCCTGCCGACCTCACCGGTTACCACGACGGGGCCGAGGTTTCCCTTCCGGTCGCTCTGGAGCTGGTCCGCGCCATGCTCCGCGACCAGGGTGCTTGGTGCCGTCTTGAGGCAGGCGACGCGTTCACCGTGCACGTCGGCTGGGACCAGTACGTGTATGTGGGCAGCGACCGCCCCTGCCCGGACGCCGTGACCCGTACGCGGGAACTCGGCCTGTTCGCGGAGCCGCTGACAGTGTCCCCCTACGCGGCCGAGTTCGACGAAACGGAAGAGGTGGAGACTGCCGACGAGTACTTCTGGACGCGCGTACGCATGACCCTGCACTCACGGCAGAGCGCGCTCCTGGAGGAGGCCTACGTCCGCAACGCCGCACGCTGGCACCGCCTCACTCCGAAGAACCTCGCCGCGGTACGCGCCGGCCTCGGGCCGCGCGCCCTGCTCACCATCTGGCCCGACCTCGTCCCCGATGTCGGCGCGGTCCTCGCGGCGTTGCCCGAGGAGGGAGCCGTGGAGTTCGTCTGGGAGACGCAGGACGGCACGATCAGCCACACCGTCGTCGACGACACCGAATACCAGTGGCTCGCCGCCCTGGTGGCCGACGCACGGGCCGCCTGCGCCCTGCCCCTGGACCTCGACGAACGCCGTCCGCTGCACCGCGCCGCCCTGCCCGACAGCGACGGAGTACCGCGAGCCCGGTGGTGACCCGGTTCACGCCGGCCCTGCCCCTTGCGAACACACCTGTGCATACGGCCAGTTGGCCTCGCCGTCGTAGGTGAACCCGCTCCCCCGGCACGCTCACCCTCCCCATCACCACCCTCGGGAAGGGCGACTTCCCCCGGCGCCGCTTTTCAATGACAGAGTGTCCGCCGGAGCGCCCGTTCGCGGTGGCAGGGGGTTGAATGACAGGCATAGCGCTCGAATCGCTCGACGAAGTGCCGTGGGAGCGGCTGGAGTCGGCGCTCGAAGTCCACTCGGCCAACGACATGCGCCGCGCCCTGCGTCGTCTGGTCCTCAGGGGCGGGGCGGCGACCGACGAGGACTGCTGTCCCCTGTACGACTGCTTCGCGCTGGGCACCGGCCGCGTGGCCTCCGTCGAGACCGCCGCGCTGCCGTTCGTCGTCGCACTCGCCGGCGATCCGGACATGGGCGCTCGGGTCACACTGGTCCAGTTGCTGACCAGCTTGCGCAGGGCGGCGGCCGAAGCCGACCCGGGCCTGGTGGACTCGGGGTGGCACGAGGCGTGGCGGGCCCAGCGCCCTCGCATCAGGGAACTGCTCGCGGACCCCGTGCCCGAGGTGCGGAGGGAAGCCCTGCCGCTCGGGGCGGACATCGATGTGCTGTTGGAGCGGTGGCGCGTCGAGACGGACCCGACGGTGCGGCTGCCCCTGCTGCTCGCGCTGGGAACCGCCGCGGCCGAATCCACCGCAACGGGCCCGGTGGAACGCGTGCGGGCGGTGGTGACCGAGGTGCTGCGGACGGCGGATCCCGTCATGCGGGTCGCGGCCGTGCACGCCTGGGCCGCGTTCGATGCCGAGGCGTCGGTCCGTGAGCTCGACCTGCTGGTGCAGGTTCTGTCCGACCCGGCGGTGCGTCCGCAGTTCGAGGCGGCCTGGTACATGCCGGATGTCGACAGTGCCTTCACCCGAGAGGATGTCGTCTCCTGGACGGCCCCGTTGTTCGGGAACGCTTCGCGGGCGGGCCTCGACTTCGTCGTTCGGCTCATCGGTGCAGCACGCGAGACCGGGGACATCCCGCTGTGCCGCGCCGCGTTGGACGAGGGGTGGCAGCTGCTGGTGGTCCGGCCGTCCGCGGCACCGGCGCTGTTGCCGCTCGCGGGTGCGCTGCTCGCCGAGCCGGACGACGGCGTACGGTACCGGGCGGCCCACCTGCTGGCCGTGCTGGGTTCGCGGGCGGCGCCGTACGCCGACGAGTTGGCCGCGCTCGTCGACGATCCCGGCCGGGCCGATTTCCTTGAGGGAACCGTCGGCGACCACGCCCGCTGGGCGCTGTCCCGCATCGGCGACGAGCGCGCGCTGCCGGGGTTGGTCGAGCGGCTGTACGCGCCGTACCGGGGGCAGTACTCACGCGCGTACGTCGCGAGCGACCCGCGCCTGCCCGAGGTCGAGGACGTGCTGACTCCGCTGCGGGCGCACGCGCATGCTCTGCTGCCCGCGGTGCGGAAACTGCTGCGGGACGACCGAGGAGGCGGGCCGCTGAATCGCTGCTTCCTGGAAGTCCTCAAGGCCTGGGGAGCGGCCGCCGCGCCCGCGCTGCCGGAAGTGGTGGCCCTGCTGGACGACACCCGGTACTCGCTGGACGCCGTCGACGCGCTGGTGGCCATGGGACCGGCCGCCGAGTCGGCCGAGCCCGCCGTGTGCCGCTGCGTGGTCCTCGACCATCCCGGCAATCACCGGAAGGTCGCCTGGGCCGCCTGGCGCCTGGGCGGCGATCACGACGCGGCACTGCGGCTCATCGGGGAGGCGGTGCTGACCGAGAAGGAACCGCTTTACGGTCCCGTCGAGCTCCTCGGCGATTTCGGACCGGCGGCCGCACGCTACGCCGACCGGGTGCGGTACGTCATGGAGCACGGTCCCGGTTGGCTGCGGCTGCGCGCGGCGGTCGCGCTGTGGTCGATCACTGGCGAACCGGAGCCGAGTGGGTCCGTCCTGGAGGAGTACCTTCTGCCCATCGCCGACGGCGACGACTACGGCCTCTTCCTCGACGCGTTGCGTGCCCTCGCCAGGATCGGCACGGTCTCTTCGACGACACGGGCGACCCTGCACACGGTGCGTGAATCCGACCGGCGGTTGTCGACGTACCGCGACTACCGGGCCTTCATCCATGACGAGGAGATGCGTTCCGCGATCGACGATGTCCTCGCCCTGCCGTGACAACCGACCGACGACCGATACCGACAGATCTGCATCCGCGACACCGCACGCCCGTCCGTGGATCAACCACGCGGCCCGCCCTCACGATCACCGCAAACACACAGCGAGGACCACGACCCTCAGGTCATGATCCTCGCTGTGAGAAGTGTCCGAGGGGGGACTTGAACCCCCACGCCCGATAAAGGGCACTAGCACCTCAAGCTAGCGCGTCTGCCATTCCGCCACCCGGACCAGGTGTCTGTCGCCTTGCGGAGGGCTTCCCTCGCGGCGACATGGACAACAATACCAAGGTTTCGGAGTGCCTTTCACCTGCGTATTTCGCTCGGGCGGAGCGGGGAGCCGGGCGGGTGCGCGGCTGTGTACGCGGTGCGGGATCCCGTGTACACAGAGTGACCGCACGCGCAGGCGGGCGCGCCCTACGGGCAGTGGATGACCTGACCGGCGTACGACAGGTTCCCGCCGAAGCCGAAGAGGAGGACCGGCGCGCCGGTGGGCAGGGCGCCCTGTTCGACGAGTTTGGAGAGGGCGAGGGGGATGCTCGCGGCGGAGGTGTTGCCGGACTCCGTCACGTCGCGGGCGATCACCGCGTTGACGGCGCCGATCTTCTCCGCGAGGGGTTCGATGATGCGCAGATTGGCCTGGTGGAGGACGACGCCCGCGAGGTCCTCGGGGGCGATCCCGGTGCGCTCGCAGGCCTGGCGGGCGATGGCCGGCAGCCGGGTGGTGGCCCAGCGGTAGACGCTCTGGCCCTCCTGCGCGAACCGCGGCGGCGTGCCCTCGATCCGTACCGTGTGCCCCATCTCCGGCACCGACCCCCACAGCACGGGCCCGATCCCCGGCTCCTGCTCCTGCTCCGGTGCGCACCCCTCCACCACCGCGGCTCCCGCGCCGTCGCCGACGAGGACGCAGGTGCTGCGGTCGCTCCAGTCGGCGACGTCGGTCATCTTCTCGGCGCCGATGACCAGCGCACGGGTGGCGGCGCCCGCCCGGATCGTGTGGTCGGCGGTGGCCAGGGCGTGGGTGAAGCCGGCGCACACCACGTTGATGTCCATCGCGGCGGGCCCCGGGATGCCGAGCCGGGCCGCGACCCGGGCGGCGGTGTTCGGGGACCGGTCGATGGCGGTGGAGGTGGCGACGAGGACCAGGTCGATGTCGGCGGGTCCGAGCCCCGCCGCGGCGAGGGCCTTGGCGGCGGCGTGCGCGGCCAGCTCGTCCACCGGCTCGTCGGGGCCGGCGATGTGCCGGGTGTGGATGCCCACCCGCGTGCGGATCCACTCGTCGCTGGTGTCGACCATGCCGGCCAGGTCCTCGTTGGTGAGCACCCGGGCGGGCTGATAGTGGCCGATGGCGGCGATGCGAGAGCCGTGCATGACGGAGGTCCCCCTTGTTGCCGTGGTGAGCGGGATCCACAGTCTGCTGAGTGACTCGCCAGTACGACGGCACGTGAAGCCACAGGAAACGGGCATACGAATTGTCGGCTCCCCTCAGCACCATCGAGCCCTCGCGAGCACCACCGGGCACTACCGCGCACCACCACACACCACCGGGCCTCCCGCGAAGCGGGCCGCGGCCTCGTCCTCCATGTGCAGGACAATGCATGTGCAGGACAATGAGATCTCCGCATCGCAGATCCCGCACCAAGGGCCGCTTCGGCCACCAGCACGTACAGAACCGGGGCTGATCAGGACATGGGACGAGTCACGCAGCGACGCAAGGTCCTCCGCATCCGGGACGGCGCGGTCTCCACCCGGCCGGACACGCTCGTCGCCGAGGAGCCCCTGGAGATCCGGCTGAACGGCAAGCCGCTGGCGATCACCATGCGCACCCCGGGCGACGACTTCGCGCTCGCGGCCGGGTTCCTGGTGAGCGAGGGCGTGCTGGCCGCCGCGTCCGATCTTCAGAACATCGTCTACTGCGCGGGCGCGATCGCGGACGGTTCGAACACCTACAACGTGGTCGACGTACGGACCACCCCGGGCGTCTCCCTCCCCGACTTCACCCTCGAACGGAACGTGTACACCTCGTCCTCGTGCGGACTGTGCGGCAAGGCCAGCCTGGACGCCGTACGTACGACCACCCGCTGGCCGATCGCCGACAGCCCCCGGCTGCGCGTCACGCCCGCGTTGCTGTCCGGGCTGCCCGAACGGCTGCGGGAGGCCCAGCGGGTGTTCGACCGCACCGGTGGTCTGCACGCGGCCGCCCTGTTCACCGAGGACGGAGAGCTGCTGGACATCAAGGAGGACGTCGGCCGGCACAACGCGGTCGACAAGCTGGTGGGGCGGGCCCTCCAGAACGGCGAACTCCCCCTGTCCCGCACGGTGCTGCTGGTCTCCGGCCGAGCCTCGTTCGAACTGGCGCAGAAGGCCGTGATGGCCGGGATCCCGATGCTGGCGGCGGTGTCGGCGCCGTCGTCACTGGCCGTGGACCTCGCGACGGAGACCGGCCTGACACTCGTCGGTTTCCTGCGGGGCGGCTCGATGAACGTGTACGCGGGGGACGACCGGATCGTCCTGGCGGAGGAGACGGAAACGGCGGAGGGCTGACCGCGACCCGACCGACCGCCACGGCCAAAAGAGGTCTTGGACGAACCCGCCCCCGGAACCGCAGGCTTGGAGGCGTACGGAAAGACGGAGCACGTTGACGGAGAGGTGGTTCCATGGGTCTGCGGGGACAGCGTGTGGTGGTGCTCGGGGGTACGTCGGGCATCGGGTTCGCGGTGGCCGAGGGCGCGGCGCGGGAAGGTGCCGAGGTGGTGGTCGCCTCGCGGCGGCAGGAGAGCGTGGACGCGGCGCTGAAGCGGCTGCCGGAGGGTGCGCGCGGGAAGGTGCTGGACACGACGGACGAGGCCGCGGTGCGCGGGTTCTTCGAGGGGCTCGGCGCGTTCGACCACCTGGTGTACACGGCGGGTGAGACGCTGCTGCTGGAGAGCGTGGCGGACACCGAACTGGCGCGGGCGCAGCGGTTCTTGGACACCAGGCTGTGGGGTGCGTACCGGGCGGTGAAGTACGGCGCCGGGTCGATCCGGGAGGGCGGCTCGATCGTACTGACCACGGGTACGGCGGGGAATCGGCCACTGCCGGGTTCGAGCGTGGTGTCGGCGCTGTGCGGGGCGATGGAGTCCCTGACCCGGGCGCTGGCACTGGAGTTGGCGCCGCTGCGGGTCAATGTGGTCGCGCCCGGCGTCGTACGCACCGAGTTGTGGCGGGAGTTGCCGGAGGCGGAGCGCGAGGGGCTGTACAGCGCGGCGGCGGGATCGCTGCCGGTGGGCCGGGTGGGCGAGCCCGCGGACGTGGCGGAGGCGTACCTGTATCTGATGCGCGGGGGTTACAGCACCGGCTCGGTGGTGGTCGTGGACGGCGGCGGAACCCTGGCCTGAGGTCCGGTCCGACACCGCCCGGGTCATCCCTCCACGCCGGAGATCCTCGTCAACAGGAGTATGAACAGCTCGCGTTCGGCCGCCGACAGCGGAGCGAGCAACTCCTCGTTGGCCGTACGGGCGGCCTGCTCGCAGCGTTCGAGGAGCAGGCCGCCCTCCTCGGTGAGGGAGACGGCGTTCTTACGGCGGTCCCCGGGATCCGGCGCGCGGACGACCAGGCCGGCACGCTGGAGGTCGTTCAGGATGCCGACGAGATCCTTGGGGTCGAGGGCGATCCCCCGCGCGAGATCGGCCTGCGCCACGGGGGCGAGGTCGCGGACGGCGGAGAGCGCCACGTGGTGCCACATCTTCAGCCCCTCGGCGGCGAGCGCGTCGGCGACGAGGGCCCGGCCCCGCGCGGCGGCCCGGCCGAGGATCCAGCTGGGCAGCGCCCGGATCGCGGTCAGGGGCGGTTCGGACGTCCGTTCCGGTTCGGCACTCGGAAACGTTTCGGCAGCCATGGTCGGCAGCCTATCCGAGAAATCGTTGGACTTCCCCATGAGTTTCGGCGTACCGTTGGGACTCCCAACGATTTCGCGAGGTTCGGCTCACCCTTACCCCGCGACCGGCCCCGCCGATCCGACCCGGCCCGCCCCTGTGCGACCCGGCACGACGGCCACGGAGGTTGCGATGCGTCGCGTCCGGTACGACTCCCCCGGCGGCCCCCTGTTCATGGAGAAGGCCGACGTCCCTGTGCCCGGCCCCGGGCAGCTGCTCGTGCGCTGCGCCGCGATCGGTGTCACGCTGCCGGTCGTCCGCAAGGTCCGCGAGGCCCCCGAGCCGATACCGCTGGGCGGCGAAGTGGCGGGCGAGGTGGTGGCGGTCGGCGCGGAGGTGACCCGGTTCCGGGCCGGCGACCGGGTCACCGGGCTGTGCTTCGGACACGGGTACGCCGATTACGCGGTGCTGGACGAGGCCATGGCCTCACCGGTGCCGGAGGGCGCCAGCGAGGCGGACGCGGTCGCCCTGGTACGCAGCGGTCTGGTCGCGCTCGGCGCCCTGTCCGCGGCGCGTCCGGAGCCGGGCGAGTCGGTGCTGGTGACGGCGGCGGCGAGCGGGGTCGGGCACCTGGCGGTGCAGCTGGCGCGGGCGCGGGGTGCGGGGCGGGTCGTGGGGGCCGTGTCCGACCCGGCGAAGGCCGAGTTCGTGCGCTCCCTCGGCGCGGACGACTGCGTCCGGTACGGCGACGACAGCTGGGGCGAGCCGGTGGACTGCGTCCTGGACGCGGTCGGCGGCGAGCTGCTCACCCCCGCCGTCGCCGCCCTCGCACCGCACGGCCGGCTGGTCGCCTACAGCTCGGGCGGCGGCACGGTCCGGGCGTACGACCTCCTCGTGGGCGCCAAGTCGGTGATCGGCTTCCAGATGGCGCTGATCGCCCGCGGCCGGCCCGAGCTGTACGAGCGGTGGCGCCGGGAGCTGTGGCGGCTGTTCGCCGAGGGGAGCGTACGGCCCGTCGTGCACGCGGAGTTCGCCCTGGAGGAGGCCGCGCGGGCACACGCGGCGATAGAGACACGGTCCAATCTGGGCAAGGTCGTGCTGCGCCCATGAACCCCCGCGCGCTTGCTCCGGTAAACCCCCGGACGCTTCCGGTGGCGGGCTCCATCGTTTCGCGCGGCGCATCCCGGCACACTTCTTGTATGACACCAAAGGCCCAACTACCTTCGATGAGGCGCACCTTGGACATGGGATGTCCGGACGTCCAGATGTCCGGCCGACGAGAGGCAGGCCACACGTGCCGTCATGTCTTCGCGCCCGACTCAGATCCGTACTCGCCACGGCCGCCGTCATGACGGCCGCCCTCCTCGCGCCCCTGCTCCCGGCCCAACCGGCCCACGCCCGACCGGCCCAACCGGCCCGATCAACCCCACAGAACCAACAGACTCAAGGAGGTCGACAGTCCCAACAGACGGGCGGGGCAACCGAGTTCGAGCAGCAGGTGCTGTTCCGGGCCTCCCAGGACCCGGGTTACGCCTGCTTCCGCATCCCCGCGGTCGTCCGGGCGAAGGACGGGACGCTGCTGGCCTTCGCCGAGGGCCGGGTGCTCAACTGCGGGGACGCCGCCGACATCGACATCGTGGTCAAACGGTCCACCGACGACGGCCGCACCTGGGGCCCGCTCCGGGTGGTCAACGAGGGCGCGGGCGACACCCATGGCAACCCGGCGCCGATCGTGGACCGGACGACCGGCCGTATCTGGCTCGCCGAGACGTACAACACGGGGCGTACGGACAGCGCCAGTTGCTCGGTCCCCTGCGACCGCACCCCGCATCTTCAGTACAGCGACGACGACGGCCTGACCTGGTCCGCGCCGCGCGATCTGAGCCCCGAGATACTGCCCGCCGACTGGAACTCCTGGTACGCGACGGGTCCGGTGCACGGTATTCAGCTGACCAAGGGGCGGTACGCGGGCCGGCTGGTGTTCGGGGTCAACGCCGAGACATGGAACGGCAGCCGGATCACCGCCAACCACGCGGCGCTCATCGTCAGCGACGACCACGGCGGCCACTGGCGGATCGGCGCCACCGACGCCTGGCCCATCGCGGACGACGGCACCTTCCGGCAGAAGCCGTCCGAGCTGACCCTCGCCGAGCTCGGGGACGGTTCGATCCTGGTCAGCGGCCGGGAGACGGACGGCACCGACCTCGGCCAGCGCACCCAGACCACCAGCCGCGACGGCGGCAACAGCTTCACCGCGCCCTTCCGTGCCCTTCCCGACCTGTACACCCCGCAGGTACAGGGGTCGATACTGCGCCTGGGCGACCGCGTCCTGCTGGCCTGCCCCGCCGACCCCGACCGGCGCCGCACCATGATGATCCGCTCCTCCTACGACGGCGGCCGCACCTGGGACAGCGTGGACCGGGGCACGGTCGTCACCACCGACTGGTCGGGCTACTCCGACCTGGTGCGGACCGCCGATGACACCGTGGGCCTGCTGTACGAGGGCGGGGCGGTGGACGCGCGGGACGAGATCCGCTTCGCCCGGTTCACCGAGGACTGGCTCACCCCGCGCCGTGGCCCCGACCCGGTCACCCCGGACCTGGCCCCGGGCGCCCGCCCGGCCGCGGTGCTCGGCGGCGCGCGGCGGACGGACGGTGTCTTCGGGGGAGCGCTCGCCTTCGACGGCACGGACGACGCCGTACGGCTGCCGTACCGCGCGAGCCTTCCCCTGGGCGCGAAGGACTTCACCGCGTCGCTGTGGTTCAGGTACACGGCGACGAGCGGAGAGCAGCCGCTGCTGTGGATGGGCGGGATCGGGACCAGCGAGCCGCAGGTGTGGCTGCGCGGGGAGCCGGCGAACCACCGGATACAGGGGCTGATCACCGCCCGGGACGGCGCCGCGGCACCGCGGACGGTGTCCGTGCGCACGGACAGCGCGTACAACGACGGCCAGTGGCATCACGCGGTGCTGCGCCGGGGCGACGGGACGCTGTCGCTGTTCGTGGACGGTACGCGGGCTGTGGTGGCCGATGTGCCGGGCTCGGTGAGCCGTAGCTCGGCCTTCGGTGTGCACATAGGCCAGCGGATGGACAGCCGGGCCTTCTTCACCGGTGCGATCGACGAGGTGCACCTGTGGGACCGTGCGCTCACCGATCAGGAGCTGGCCGACCCGAAGGCGCTGCGGTCACCGAAGGACACGGTTGTGTGGCTGCCCCTGGACCGGGTGAGCCGCTGACCCCTCGGCGCCGTCGCCCGTCTCGGCCCCGGCGCCGCCACCGTTCCCGGAACCGGCCCGGCCACCGTCCCCGGCTCCGGCTCCGGCCCCGGCTCCGGCTCCGGCGGCACCAGCGTCCTCGGCCCCGGCGCCCCGGTCGGCGTCCCCGCTCTCGACCCCCGGGTCATGGGCGCGGCGCTTGGCGATGACCGCGCACACCATCAGCTGCATCTGGTGGAAGAGCATCAGCGGGAGCACGGCAAGGGAGGCGTGGGCGCCGAAGAGGACGCTGGCCATGGGGAGGCCGGCGGCGAGGGACTTCTTGGAGCCGGCGAACTGGATGGCGATCCGGTCCGCCCGGCCGAAGCCCAGCGCCCGGCCGCCGTACCAGGTCGCCACCAGCATCACGGCGAGCACCGCGGCCTCGACCAGCAGGAGCGCGCCGAGCCGGGCGGGGCTGACCTGGTGCCAGATGCCCTGGATCATGCCCTCGCTGAACGCGGTGTAGACGACAAGCAGGATGGAGCCGCGGTCGACCAGTCCGAGGACCTTCTTGTGCCGGGTGATGAAGGGGCCGATCCAGCGCCGCAGCAGCTGCCCGGCGAGGAACGGCACCAGCAGTTGCAGCACGATCTTGACGAGCGAGTCGGCGGAGAACCCGCCACCGCTGTTGCCGAGCAGTACCGCGGCCAGCAGCGGAGTGATGACGATGCCGACCAGGGAGGAGAAGGAGCCGGCGCAGATGGCGGCGGGCACGTTTCCGCGTGCGATGGAGGTGAAGGCGATGGAGGACTGGATCGTGGACGGCACCAGGGTCAGGAAGAGCAGCCCCTGGTAGAGGGGCTGGGTGAGGAGGACCGGCACAGTGGCGCGGGCGGCCAGGCCGAGCGCGGGGAAGACGAGGAAGGTGCAGGCCAGCACGGTGACATGGAGCCGCCAGTGGCGCAGTCCGTCGAGTGCCTCGCGGGTGGAGAGGCGGGCGCCGTAGAGGAAGAAGAGGAAGGCGATCGCGGCGGTCGAGGCGCCCGAGGCCACGGTGGCACCGGTGCCATGGGCCGGGAACAGGGCGGCGAGGCCCACCGTGCCGAGGAGCAGCACGATGTACGGGTCGATCGGCATCCAGCTCGGCCAGCGCAGGCGTGTCACGGTGCTCCGATGGTGTGCGAGGACATGGGGGACATGGGGGTGTGTGCGGCGGCGTTCCGGTCGGGCCCGTGGGACCGGGCTCCTCCTCATGATCCCTTGCCCCGTCTTGATCGGGAATCCCGCACACCACTCTCACTGTCATCATGATTCGCGATAGCGACGTACGCTGGGCCCGTGTACGACCCGACACAGCTGCGGACCTTCCTCGCGGTCGCCCAGACGCTGAGCTTCACCCAGGCGGCCCGGCGCCTGGGCCTGCGCCAGTCCACGGTGAGCCAGCATGTGCGCAGGCTGGAGGACGCGTCGGGGCGTCCGCTGTTCGTCCGGGACACGCACTCCGTGGAGCTGACCGAGGACGGCGAGGCGATGCTGGGCTTCGCGCGCCGGATCCTTCAGGTGCACGAGCAGGCGACGGCGTTCTTCACCGGGGCCCGGGTGCGCGGGCGGCTGCGGTTCGGGGCCTCCGAGGACTTCGTGCTGACCCGGCTGCCGGAGATCCTGGCGGGCTTCCGTCACGACCACCCCGAGGTCGATCTGGAGCTGACGGTCGAGCTGTCCGGGATCCTGCACGAGCGGCTGGCCGCCGGGAAGCTCGATCTGGTGCTGGCCAAGCGGCGCCCGGAGGATCCGCGCGGGGCGCTGGTGTGGCGCGACGACCTGGTGTGGATCGGCGCCGAGCGGCTGCGCCTGGACGCCGAGCGGCCGGTCCCGCTGATCGTGTATCCGCCACCCGGCCTCACCCGGGCGCGGGCCCTGGAGGCGCTGGAGCGAGGGGGGCGCGACTGGCGGATCGTCTGCACCAGCGGCAGCCTCAACGGGCTGATCGCCGCGGCCCGCGCGGGGCTCGGGGTGATGGCGCACTCGCGCCGGCTGATCCCGCCGGGCCTGTTCCGGCTGCCGGAGCGCGCGGGGCTGCCGGAGCTCGGCAAGGTCGACTTCGTGCTGGCGCACGGCCGCCACCGGCCCGGGACGCAGGAGGCGGCGGACGCCCTCGCGGCGGCGGTCCTGGCGGGCGGGGAGCGGCTGCGGCGCCATGGCGGCTGACGGCGGTGTGGCGCTCTTCACAGAGGGGCGGGCGGCGCGCGGCGTGGTCATGGCCGTAATCGCCCTGTACAGAGCGGTAATCGGCGCGTACAGATTCGGTGGAGATTACGCCGCCGAAACTTACTGACCCGTCAGTATTGTGTCCGTCCCTTCCCTATGTGCGGGCATTTTCCGGACAACCGTCGGGCAGAAGGCGAGGTTTGCTCTGTTTCCGCCCCCCTCCCCTCCGGTCAGGGTGTGAGGTAGCTTTCACGGCGCTGTGCCGCACATCACCGGCGCGTTCAGGCAGCGAGGATCGGGGAGCGAGGATTGCGCGAGTTCACCAACCCGCCTCTCACGTCGGCACCGCCGGTGGGTGGTCTGGCCGATGTCGTCTTCGAGCATGCCCAGACGGATCCGGGGCGTGTGGCTCTCGGCCGCAAGGACGCTGCCGGGCAGTGGCGCGATGTGACCTCCGCCGAGTTCCGTGACGAGGTCCTCGCCCTGGCCAAGGGCCTGCTGGCGAGCGGGGTCCGGTTCGGCGACCGGGTCGCGATCATGTCCCGTACCCGCTACGAGTGGACGCTCTTCGACTTCGCCCTGTGGACCATCGGCGCCCAGGTGGTGCCGGTCTACCCCACGTCCTCGGCCGAGCAGTGCTTCTGGATGCTGTACGACGCCGAGGTCACCGCGGCGATCGTGGAGCACGAGGACCATGCGATGACCATCGCCACGGTGATCGGCCGGCTGCCGCGGCTGCGCCAGTTGTGGCAGCTGGACGCGGGCTGTGTGCAGGAGCTGTACGACGCCGGGGCGCATCTGGACGACGAGGTGGTGCACCGGCACCGGCAGGCGGTCACCCCGGACTCGGTGGCCACCGTCATCTACACCTCGGGCACCACCGGCCGCCCCAAGGGCTGTGTGCTCTCGCACGGGAACTTCATGTTCGAGGCGGACAGTGTGGTGGGCCGCTGGGAGCCGGTGTTCCACTCCAAGCGCGGCGAGGAGGCTTCCACCCTGCTGTTCCTGCCGCTCGCCCATGTCTTCGGTCGCATGGTGGAGGTGGCCGCGATCCGGGGCCGGGTGCGGCTCGGCCATCAGCCGCAGCTGAACGCCGCCGCCCTGCTGCCCGACCTCCAGGCGTTCCAGCCGACGTTCATCCTGGCGGTGCCGTACATCTTCGAGAAGGTGTTCAACGCCTCCCGGCGCAAGGCGGAGAAGGAGGGCAAGGCGGGGCCGTTCGAGAAGGCGGTCGATGTGGCGGTGCGGTACGCGGAGGCGATCGAGGCGAAGGCCTGGGGGCTCGGGCCGGGGCCGACGGCGGGGCTGCGGATGCAGCACCAGTTGTTCGACAAGCTGGTGTACGCGAAAGTCAGGGCCGCGATGGGTGGCCGGATCCGCAACGCCATGTCCGGCGGCTCCGGTATGGACCGCCGGCTCGGGCTGTTCTTCGCGGGCGCGGGCGTGCAGATCTACGAGGGCTACGGTCTGACCGAGTCCACGGCCGCGGCGACCGCGAACCCGCCCGAGCACACCCGCTACGGCACGGTCGGCCAGGCGATCCCGGGCACGACCGTGCACATCGCCGATGACGGCGAGGTCTGGTTGTACGGCGGCAATGTCTTCCAGGGCTATCTGAACAACCCCAAGGCGACCGACGGATCGCTGCACGACGGCTGGCTGGCCACCGGTGACCTGGGTTCCCTCGATGAGGACGGTTATCTGACGATCACCGGGCGCAAGAAGGAGATCCTCGTGACCTCCGGCGGCAAGAGCGTCTCGCCCGGGGTGCTGGAGGAGCGGGTCCGCGACCATCCGCTGGTCAGCCAGTGCATCGTGGTCGGCAACGACCGCCCCTACATCGCGGCCCTGGTCACCCTCGACCACGAGGCCGTCGAACACTGGCTCCAGATGCGCGGCAAACCGGCGATGGCACCCGCGCAGCTGGTACGGGACCCGGATCTGGAGACCGAGGTGCGGCGCGCGGTGGTCGCCGCGAACACGCTGGTCTCACAGGCCGAGTCGATCCGCACCTTCCGGATACTGGCGCAGCCCTTCACCGAGGAACACGGCCTGCTGACGCCATCGTTGAAGCTGAAACGGAAGGCGATCGAGAAGGCGTACGAGCGCGAGGTCGAGGCCCTGTACAAGTCCTGAGGGGCCCGGACGGATCCGGATCTTCCAGGCGCGTCAGGAATGTATCGCGGTGTGTGATCGTTGACGATGGAGAACCACGTCGTCGACCAGCGAAGGATCACGAGCTCGTGAGCAGCAAGGTCCCCCCGATCATCCTCAACAACGGCGTCGAGATGCCCCAGGTGGGCTTCGGCGTGTGGCAGGTGCCGGACGACGAGGCCGAGCGGGCCGTCGGCACGGCGCTCGAGGCCGGGTACCGCAGCATCGACACGGCCGCGGCGTACGGCAACGAAGAGGGCACCGGCCGGGCCATCGCGGCCTCCGGTCTGCCCCGCGAGGACATCTTCGTCACCACCAAGCTCTGGAACAGCGACCAGGGGTACGACGCGACACTGCGTGCCTTCGACACCTCGCTCGGCAAGCTGGGACTCGACCATCTCGACCTGTACCTGATCCACTGGCCGCTGCCGGCCCGGGACACGTACGTCGACACCTACAAGGCGCTGGAGAAGCTGTACGCCGACGGCAGGGTCCGGGCCATCGGTGTGTCCAACTTCCTGCCCGAGCACCTGCGGCGGCTCGCCGAGGAGACGTCCGTCATCCCCGCGGTGAACCAGATCGAGCTGCATCCGCATCTTCAGCAGCACGCGGCCCGGGAGTACCACGCGGAGCAGGGCATCCGGACGGAGGCCTGGTCGCCGCTCGGGCAGGGCAAGGGGCTGCTGGAGGTGCCGGCGATCGTGGCGATCGCACAGAAGCACAACCGCACTCCGGCGCAGGTGGTGCTGCGGTGGCATGTCCAGCAGGGCACCATCGTGATCCCGAAGTCGGTGACGCCGTCCCGGATCAAGGAGAACATCGAGGTGTTCGACTTCAGCCTGGACGCGGAGGACCTGGCGGCGATCGGCGCGCTGAACGAGGACCGGCGGATCGGGCCGGACCCGGCCACGTTCGACATGGGCTGACGAATTTTCTCCGGCCGTGTGTACGGGAGTGCTCTGTACACACGGCCGAGGCTTCGAAGGGGCGCCGGGAACTGCGCGACCGGCCAGGGCGGACGCCGTAGACCGCGACGGCGCTGGGGACCCGCCCGCTCTCACAGCGTATGCGCGTCCGCGTGCACCACCTCGAACTCCTCCAGCGCCACCACCGTCGCCCGTGCCTTCGCCGTGCCGGACTGTCGGATGGCGCAGAGGGCGGCGCGGGAGGACGCGAGGGCGTGCTGATCGGTGAAGACCGTGCCCGCGATGCCCCGCCCCCGGTCGTGGTCCAGCAGCAGCGCCGTACGGGCGAGTCCCGGTACCGTCTCAAGCCGTGGCAGCGCGCTCGCGTGGAAGGTGTCGGCCAGCAGGTCCGCGTCCCGGGGGTCGAACTCCAGTCGGGCGACGCGCAGTCCGCCGCCGACCACGGGCCGGGGCAGGGCGTGGAAGACCGCGACGCGATAGTGCTCGACGGCCACCGAGGCGGCGAAGGGTTCCAGCAGCGCGGGGCGCCGTTCCCGCATCACCTCGTCGCTGTTGGCCTGCGCCTCCTCGGACTCCCACCAGCTGACCGTGAGCAGTTTGCCCAGCTCTCGGTCGACGAAGACGCCCGCGCCCCGATAGCCGGGCCGCTCCTCCAGCAGATCGTGGCCCTGGCTGTTCAGCGCGCGCAGGGCCGAGTCCAGCCGGGCCGGGTCCCCGGTCGCGTACACCGTGCGTACGAACATGACGCCTCGCCTCCCGGGCGCGAAGGACATGGATCCCTCCGGTGACTCCAGTCTCGCCATGAGCACAAACCCCCGCAATACGCACGGGGTTCCCACGAGTTCACAGCCGGAGGGTTGACGCGCACATGGCGCCTGCGCCACGGTGGAGCCGCCCGGTAAGGAAAGTTTCCTAATAGAAGGGTCCCCCACAGTGCGTCTTCGATCACTGACCCTCGCCGCGGCCTCCGGGGCCGCCCTGCTCGCCGCCGGCCTGATGCCCGCGCACGCGCTCGCGAACCCCGCGCCGACAGCCGCGCCGAAGGCCGCCCAGGAGGGCTCGGTCAGCGCGGCCGACCTGCTCGCCAAGGTGAAGTCCTGTTCGCAGATCTCCAACGGCAAGTACAAGACCGACGACGAGACCTCGGCCACGGTCCCCGTCTGCGGCAAGAACGGCGCGGTCTTCTGGAAGGCCGACATGGACATCGACTGCGACGGCCAGCGCACCACCAACTGCAACGAGGACCGCGACCCCTGGTACCAGGACGACACCGCCTTCCACCAGTCCGACGGCAAGCCCCTGAAGTCCGAGTCGCTGCCCTATGTCGTGGTGCCCAGCTCCAGCAGCATCTGGAAGTACTCCGACTACGGGATCAAGGGCGGTGGCGTGGTCGCCGTCATCTACGACAACAAGGTGGAGTACGCCGTCGTCGGCGACACCGGCCCCACGAAGATCATCGGCGAGGCGTCGTACGCCACCGCCAAGGCGCTCGGGATCGATCCCGACCCGGCGACCGGCGGCGCGGACTCGGGCGTGACCTACATCCTGTTCAAGGACTCCAAGGCCTCCCCCATCGAGAGCCACAGCGCCGCCGTGTCCCTCGGCGACCAGCTGGCCAAGCAGTTCATAGCCAACAACTAGTGCTACCGGTACGTCAGTTGGGCTGACCCAGCGGACGTACGACCACGGTGTTGACATCGACCCCGGCCGGCTGCCGGATCGCCCAGACCACGGAGTCGGCGATCTGGTCGGCGGTCAGCAGGGGCCCCGGGGGCAGGCTGCCGTAGCCGTCCCAGAACGGGGTCTCCACCCGGCCGGGGGCGATCAGCGTCACCCCGACGCCGTACTCGGTGACCTGCCGCCGGGTGTTCTCGGCGAGCCCGGTGACCGCCCACTTGGTCGCCCCGTAGAGGTTGCCCGGCGTGTTCACGAACCCGGCGACGCTGCCGACGAGCACGATCCGGCCGCGCGTCTCCTTGAGCGCGTCGACCGAGGCGCGGATGAGCAGAGCCGGGCCGAGGACGTTGGTGAGCACCATCTCGGACCAGCCCGCCGGGTCGCCCTCCGCCACGGAGTCATGGGTGGCGATCCCGGCGTTGGCGACCACGGTGTCCAGCCGACCGTACACCGTGCGGGTGCGGTCGACCGCGTGCCGGATGTCGTCGTACGACGCCGCGTCACCGACGACCGTCGTCAGTGCCTCGGGGTCGCCCAGGCCCTCGGCGAAGTCCCGCAGCCGCCGCTCCGTGCGGCCGGTGACGGTGACCCGGTGGCCCGCGGCCAGCAGTTGCCGGGCGACGGCGGCCCCGATGCCGCTGCCGCCGCCGGTGATCAGCGCGACCGGAGAGTCGTTCATGGTTTCCCCCTGGAGTTCCGAATGCCGGTGGGCGGAAGGGGAGTTCACCACTTGAAGCGCTCTCGAAGTCAAGTGCCGTCGGACAGCGGGCGCGGTCAGGACGGGCGTACGGCCGTGTGCACGGTGTGCGCGGACAGGACGAAGACGTCCGGCCGCCGGTGGACGCTCGCGGGGTCGGCGGGGTCCAGGAGCCGGTCGAGGGTGTCCCGGTCCTCGGCGGCCAGGGCGTCACCGAAGCCCTCGCGCAGCCGGCCGAGGGTGGCGGCGACATAGGCGCGGGTCCGGTCGTCGGCCGGGGCGGGCAGGTCGAGCAGGAAGCTGCGGGTGCCGGTGTACCGCAGGCCGGCGGCGGTCAGCAGGGCCGGCCAGTCCTCGGTCTCGGCGACGGAGCCGGGCAGTTCGGTGCGCATCCGGGTGAACCAGTCCTCCTCCAGCGCGTCCAGCCGTGCCTGGAGTCCGGGGCGGCCGATGCCGAGGTCGCGGGGCAGGAAGCGGGAGGGCAGGCCGCCTTCGAGGAGGGCCAGGGTGCCACCGGGGGCGAGCCGCTGTCCGAACGCGGTGAGCGCGGCCCGCTGGTCGCCGAGGTGGTGCAGGCTGCGGCTGGCCCACAGCAGATCGGCCGGCTTCGGCAACTGGTCCAGTACGTCCGGGAGTTCACCGGCGAGGGTGTCGAAGCGGCCGGCGAGGCCCAGCCGGTCGGCACGGGCGCGGGCCCGGTCGAGGAGCGGCGCGGTGCCGTCCACGGCGACGACCCGGGCGCCGGGGAACGCCTCGGCGAACAGACAGGACAGGACCCCGGGTCCGCTGCCCGCGTCCGCGATCAGCCCCGGCTCGGCGATCTCGTCCGCGAGCCAGGACAGGGCCTGCCGGTACAGCGGGGCGAACAGTTCGGCCTGGGCCTCCAGCAGGGGGGCCATCTCGTTCCAGTCGAGGTCCGTGCCGTGCCCGTGCCCGTGCCCATGGCCATGGCCGTGCTTGTGTCCATGGTCCTTTTCGTGTCCCTGGCCGTGGGTGTGATCGCCGTCGTGGTCGTGCGCCATGGTGGTCAGCCTCTCTTCCGGATGCCGTCAGGGTGCGACGGCGCACCGGGCGAGGGCCAGTTCCGTTGCCGACCCGGCAAATCCGGGGCGGGGCGACCGCCGGAAAACCGGATGCCCGGCCGCCTCTCCTCGTCCACGATGGCCCGCATGGGCAACGACATGGTGGAGCGCTTCCTCGCCGACGGGTTCGTGAAGATCGAGGGCGCGGTCGCGCCCCGCGTCGCCGAGGACTGCGCGCGGCTGCTGTGGCGGGAGACGGGGTACGACCCGGAGGGCCCCGGCACCTGGAAGGAGCCGGTGGTACGGATCGGCGGCCTGGCGCAGGGGCCCTTCGCGGCCGCGGCCAACTCCCCCGCCCTGCACGCGGCGTTCGACCTGCTGGTGGGGGAACGGCGTTGGCTGCCGCGGTACTCGCTCGGCACGTTCCCGCTGCGCTTTCCGCACCCCGAGGACCCGGGCGACGCCGGCTGGCACATCGAGGGCAGCTATCTGCCCGAGGGCGCCACCTGGTTCCACACCAATCTGCGGTCCCGGGACCGGGCGTTGCTGATGCTGTTCCTGTTCAGCGAGGTGACCGAGGAGGATGCCCCGACGCGGATCCGGGTCGGCTCGCATCTGGATGTGCCGCGGATCCTCGAACCGTACGGTGAGACGGGTGTCTCCGGCCTTGAGGTCGCGCCGGAGCTGGTCGCGGCGAGCGCGCACCGGCCGCTCGCCCTGGCCACCGGGCGCCCCGGCGATGTCTATCTGTGCCATCCCTTCCTGGTGCACGCGGCGCAGCCGCACCATGGCACCCGGCCGCGGCTCATGGCGCAGCCGCCGCTGGAGCCCGCGGTGCCGTACGAGCTGGAGCGGCCGGACGGGGCGTACTCGCCGGTGGAGACGGCGATCCGCCGGGGGCTCGGGCGGTAGCCACCGGGGCCGGCCACCCGCGCCCCCGTCGGCCGCTGACACCCGTCACTGTTTACGGAAGGCGCGCAAGCTGAACGTCGGGTCCGGGCGCGGGCGGTCCTGGTCGGGGAGGGCGGCGAGGCGGGCGGCGTACGTCTCCCGGCGGGGATCGCCGGACGGCAGCATGCTGAACCAGCCCCGGTGCAGGTCGGCGATGGTGCTGCGGGGGCTGCGGCCCTGACCGACACCGGGGAAGGCGGACCGCCCCGCGAGAGCGAGCCCGTGCCGGGCGGCCCGCGCGGTGACGAGGTCGGCGGCGTCCGCGGCGGGGCGGATCGGGCGGTCGGCGAGGGCGGCCTCGATGTCGCTGCCCACGTCGTGCGCGGCGGCCTTGTCGACCGTCGTGACGTACACCCCGCCGGGCCGCAGGACGCGGGCGCACTCGGCGACGACGGCGGCCAGGTCGTCGGGGCCGGTCAGCAGGTGCAGCAGCCAGATGCTGGTGACGGCGTCGAAGGTGGCGTCGGGGAAGGGCAGTCGGCGGCTGTCGGCCCGGACGATCGCGCCGGGCAGCCGGGCGGCGGCCCGGTGGATCATGCCGGGGGCGAGGTCCGCGCCGGTCACCCGGGTCGCGGGGCGGGCCGCGGCGAGCCTGCGGGTGACGATGCCGGTGCCGCAGCCGAGGTCCAGGAGGCGGCCCGGGCGGTCGGGTATCAGGTCGAGGACGGCGTCCGTGGCGGCTTCGGCGCGCTGCTCGCCGCCGCGTGAGGCGTCGTAGACACGGGCTTCCTTGTCGTAATCGAGCACGACGCTCAGTGTGCGCCGTGGCCCGGGGCGATGTCTTCCACCCTGCGGGCGAGGGTGAAGTCCTTCTCGGTGAGGGTGCCGCCGGCGCTGTGGGTGGTGAGGGTGAGGTCGACGGAGTGATAGCCGAGGGTGCAGTCGGAGTGGTGGTCCAGCTCGTCCTGGATGCGGGCGATGTGCATGACCAGGGCGGCCGCGGCGAAGTGCGAGGGGAGCCGGTAGGTACGGGTGAGCCGGTCGCCGTCCGCGGACCAGCCGGGAAGTTCGGCGATCCGGTCCTCGATCTCCTTCTGCGACAGCGGTGCGACGGCCATGGCGCGGCTCCCTTCGGGTCGGTGCGGATCTCCTCCCCAGCCTGCCACGCGCCGGGCCGGGC
>NZ_MUNF01000154.1 GCF_002154555.1 Streptomyces murinus | reverse complement strand
CGCGTGGCCGCGCCGGCGCGGGAAGACCCCCATGAACTCGTGCAGCACCGGGGGCACCAGGACGTCCGGGCCCAGATAGCGGGCCGCCAGCTCGGGGATCGCGCGCAGCGCGGCGACGTCCTGGATCACCTGCCCGCCCTGGGGATAGGCGATCGAGACGCAGCGGACGCCCGCCCGGACCGCGAGGACGGCCTCCAGGACGCTGACGGCCAGGCTGATGGACGGCGGCACCAGTACGGCGGTCAGGGTCCCGAACAGCTCCCGGTCGACCACCACCCCCAGCTCCGCCAGCTCACCGCAGCGCCGGTCGACCTCCTCCCACGCCGCCAGCGAATCGGCCAGCGGAACCGCCTTGGAATAGGGCAGGTTGTAGGAGATGCCGCCGCCCTCGAACGAGGTGATACCGGACGCCACGGCCGTCTCGAACAGCAGCCGGGCGTCGGGCGAGCCGTGCCGCACCTCCAGGGGCGCGGCCACCGCCTCGTTGAGCTCCCGGCCACGCCGCCAGCCATGGGTCACCAGCGGATATCCGTTGAGGTCCTTGGGATCGTCCAGCAACGCCCGCCGGGCCTGCCCGAACCGCAGCAGCCGGGTGTGCGAGTCGATGGTGAGGGTGAGGACATCGGGCGCCGCCCGCTCCTCCAGCGTCATCAGCAGCCGCTTCATCTCCTCGTGCCCGCCCACCCCGCAGCGCGGCTGGACGGCGACCCGCCCGGATTCGTGCGCCTGTCGCAGCACCTGTGCCACGGTCGGCTTGCCCAGCTCCTCGATGTACGCCGCGGACTCCCGCAGCGGGGGCGGCACGGGTGCTCCGCCCGGCGGCAGGGTCCGCTTCACGCGGCACCCAGACCGTCGCCCCGGGCCCGGCCGGCCGCACGGGCACGCTCGGCGCGCAGTTCGTCCAGGACGGCCGGCAGCAGCGAGGGATCGGTGACGATACGGTCCACGCCGAGCGCCAGCAGCCGCTCGGTCGCGGCCGCGTCCTTCGCGCTGCCGACCGACAGATTGCCGCCGAGGACCACCGGGCAGGGCACGGCTCCCGAGGCCCGCGCGGCGGGCAGCTCCCTGAGGTCCTCGTAGGCGTGCCCGTTCATGCTGCCGATGAGCACCGCCTCCGCCTCGGGATGCTCCCGGCACGCGGCGGCGAACTCCGCGACCGGGGTGCATGTCCCGAGGTTGACCACGTCGAAGCCCTGGGCCCGCAGGCCATGGGCGATCAGCTGGTTGGCCACGGCATGGCTGTCACTCGCGGCCACGCCGAGGACGACCAGCCTGCGTCCGGATCCCGCGTCGGCGCGGTGCCTCCGGTGGGCGGGACCTGTCACGGCTGCTCCTTCCATGAAGACGGCTCAGGGGGTACGACGTGTCACTTCGGCGGTACGACGACGGGGGCCGGACCCCTCAGATGAGCTGGCCCGTGCACGCGTCGTCCAGGTAGGCCTGCTTGGCCGCGTCGTCGCGGGCGGACTGGAGGAAGCGCGACCAGCCGCGGCGCTCGTGCGAGGTGGCGTCCAGCTCCACGACCTCCTGGGTGGCGCGCAGGGTGCCCGGCGCGGCCTGGTAGGGGCCGTAACCCGAGGCGTCACGGGCGAAGATCGCCTGGCACATCTCGTTCTTGTTGCGCCACACGCACACGATCATGAAGTACTTGTCGTCGCACCGGTGGTTGAGGACGAAGCCCATCTCGCCCCGGAACTCCAGCCGCCCCGCGGCCGCCTCCGCCCGCAGGAAGGCACGCGCCTCCTCGGTGACCCCGGGCGTGGCCTCCTGCTCCGGGGTGCGGATGTCGTACCACTTCAGCAGGGCGCCCGGCAGGCTCAGGTGCTCGCCGGGGTGGATGCGCTTCTCGGCGTGCTGCCAGTCGGCGGGGTAGTCGGCCACCTCGGCCAGGTTCAGCACGGACGCCGTCTCTACGGACATCGTTTCAACTCCTCGGTAAGGGACTGCGGTTGTGTGTCAAGGGGAAAGAGTCAGCGGCCGCCGGTGGGCACCGGCGCCGCGTAGAGCCCGGTGCGCTCCAGCTCGCGCAGCCGCCGGTAGTCGGCCTCGATCTGCGCGGGGTCCGGCGCGCTGAGGTAGACGTAGCCGGGGGAGCTGTTCAGGTCCACGGTGGGGCGGACCGGCGAGCCCTCCGGCGCGGTCAGCACCAGCTCCACGAAGGAGCGCAGCGCACGCACCGGGGCCAGCCGCGCGGCGTCCGGCGCGACGCCGTCGACCTGGCTGATCAGCGACACATAGCGCAGCGGGGTGCCGATCCGGTAGCGCGGCAGGGTGCCGGCGGCCAGCTCGCCGGGCCGGGCGATCACCCGGGCGAGCAGGTCGATCTGATTGGTGCCCAGGCAGCGGGAGACCACCTCCGGGGTGTGCGCGCCGCCGGGCCGCGCCCCGCACTCCACGAGCACCGGCCCCTCGGCGGTCAGCATGACCTCGGTGTGCGCCGACCCGTTGCGGATCTCCAGCGCGTCCAGGACGGCCAGCGCGTAGGCGGCGACCCGGCGCACCCCCGGGTCGTCGGCCGGTACGGGCTCCTCGTAGTCGTACATCGGCACGGTCCCGGCGATCAGCGCCTTGTGATAGCGCCAGACCTCGACGACATGGTGCGCGCCGTCGCGGCTGACGGTGTTCACGAAGTACTCCTCGCCGCGCAGATACCGCTGGGCGAGCACCGTCGTATTGCGGGTGCCGTAGTGGTCGGTGGCCGCGACGACGGCCGCGAACGCCGTGGCCACCTGCTGCTCGTCGTGGCAGAAGTGGACCTGGTCGGTGCCGGCGCTGGCCCGCGGTTTGAGCACCACGGGCCACTCGCCCCGCCGCCGTACCCACTCCCGCAGTTCGGGCAGCGAGCCGGTGACGAGCGAGTCCGCCGTGGCCAGGCCCGCCGCCGCGACGGCCCGGGCCATCGCGTACTTGTCGCGGCGGGCGGTGGGCACGGACATGCCGTTGCCCGGGGTCCCGAGCGCGGCCGACAGGGCGTCGGCCAGCAGCACCCCGGACTCGGTGCCCGCGACGACGAAGTCCACCCCGAGCCCGCGCAGCGCCGCGGCGGTGGCCGACAGGTCGCCCGTGTGCACGACATCCGCGCCCGCCTCGCTCCGGTCGTGGGCGAAGCTGGCGGACGGGGTGTCGGAGCGTACGACGACGCAGCCCAGGCCCTCGCGGCGCAGCGCGCCCGGGAGATGGGCGCCGATGCCGTCGGCGTCGACCACGGCGACCGTGCGGGGCCCGGTCATCCCCGGCCCACCAGCGGGATGCCGTCGGCCGCGTCCGCGAGCAGCGCCTCGTCGGGGCGGTCGTCGGCCAGCGTGCCCGCGAAGTACCGGTCGTAGGCGGCGAGATCGAAGTGGCCGTGGCCGGACAGACCGAACAGGATGGTCTTGGCCGTGCCCTCCTCGCGGCAGCGCAGGGCCTCGTCCATGGCGACCCGGATGGCGTGCGTGGACTCCGGGGCGGGCACGATGCCCTCGGTACGGGCGAACCGCACGCCCGCCTCGAAGCAGTCGGTCTGGGGCACCGCCCGCGCCTCCATCAGCGCGTCCTCCACACAGCGGCTGACCAGCGGGCCGATGCCATGGGCGCGCAGCCCCCCGGCGTGCACGGCCGGGGGCACGAAGCCATGGCCCAGGGTGTGCATCCGGAACAGCGGGCCGAGCCGGCCGGTGTCCGCGTAGTCGTAGGCGATGGTGCCCTGGGTGAGGGTCGGGCAGGCGGCCGGCTCCACGGCGATGACACGCACGTCCCGGCCGCCGCGCAGCCGCTCGCCGAGGAACGGGAAGGAGAGACCGGCCAGATTGCTGCCGCCGCCGGAGCAGCCCACGACGATGTCGGGGTAGTCCTCGGCCAGCTCCATCTGCCGGATCGCCTCCTGGCCGATCACGGTCTGGTGCAGCAGCACATGGTTGGCCGCGCTGCCGAGCACATAGCCGAGGTCCGGGTCCTGGGCGAACGCCTCCAGCGCCTCCGAGGTGGCGATGCCGAGGCTGCCGGGGCAGTCCGGGTCGTCGGCCAGGATCTTGCGCCCGACCTCCGTCTCGGTGCTCGGGCTCGGTGTGCACCGGGCGCCGTAGGTCTCCATCAGGGCCCGGCGGTACGGCTTCTGCTCGAAGCTCACCTTGACCATGTAGACCTTGGCCGTCATCCCGAAGAAGGACGCGGCCAGCGCGGTGGCGCTGCCCCACTGCCCGGCACCGGTCTCGGTGACCAGACCGGTCTTCCCGGCCAGCTTGTTGTAATACGCCTGCGGGATCGCGGTGTTGGGCTTGTGGCTGCCGGTCGGCGCGCCGCCCTCGTACTTGTAGTAGATGCGCGCCGGCGTGCCCAGCGCGCGCTCCAGGCGGCGGGCGCGGAAGAGCGGGGAGGGCCGCCACAGCGCGTACAACTCCCGTACGGTGTCCGGGATCTCGATCTCGCGCTCGGTGCTCAGCTCCTGCTCGATGAGCGGCTCCGGCATCGTGTGCGCCATCTCCGCGCGCGTCAGCGGCTGATGGGTCTTCGGGTTGAGCGCGGGCGCCAGCGGGGCCCCGGGCAGATCCGCGGCCAGGTTGTACCAGGTCGTCGGAGCATCGTTCTCGCCGAGCGAGAAGCGCGTCCTGTCCATGCTGAAGGTCCTTTTCAGAGCGCCGCACCGGCCGCCTCGGCGGCCAGCGATCCGGGAGTGGTGGTGTGCGAACCGGCGAACAGCCTGGGGTGCGCCGCTTTGATCCCCTGGTAGACGAGGTCGTAGGGAACGTCGTCGAACTCGCCGTGGACGTGCAGGAATTCCATGTGCCGGCGGTTCTGCTCGTCGTAGGGGTGGTACATGCTGTCGGCGCGCCCGTCGAACTCCAGCGGCCTGATGCCGTACAGCTTGCACAGCATCTTGTTGAACACCGGGGTGGCCTTGGTCCAGCGGCCGTCCAGCCGCACCACGGCCAGGCTGTGGAAGCGGAAGATGTCACCGCCGACCAGTTCGCGCAGCCGCGGGGAGGCGAGGTGGTTGCGGACGTCGCCGTAGTAGACCCGGCTGGGCACGCCCACCGCGCGCACGGCCGCCGCGTACAGCGCGGACTTGTGCACACAGAAGCCGAAGCCGTGGCCGAGGACGCCGCTCGCGCTGAGCCCGGTGCGGGTCAGGTCGGCGCCGTAGACCTCGTACGGGATCGCGTCGCGGACCGCGTAGTACAGCGCGACCGCGTTGCGCCGGGCCCGGTCCGGGTCGGGGTCGGCGCCCTCGCCGGTGAAGACGTCCGCGGCGGGCAGCACCTCGGCGACGAACGCCCGGACCGCCGCGGAGGTGTGGTCGAGGAACTCGGTCGCCGCCAAAGTCGGTTCCTGGCTCACTGCCATGTCCGCCCCTTCTTCCCGGTCGTGGTGAGGGGACGGTCGAGCCCCATGAGTACGGCGAGACGCTCGCGCTGGATCTCCGAGGTGCCGGAGTAGATCGTGCCGCCCACGGCGTCCCGCAGCTCCTTCTCCAGGCCGTACTCGGTCGTGTAGCCGTAGCCGCCGAAGATCTGCACCGCGGCCAGCGCCGAACGGACGTTGGCCTCGCTGACGATCAGCTTGGTGGTGGCGATGTCGGCGGCCACGTCCTCGCGGTTCTGGGCCCGGCGCGCGGTGTCGTGGAGCCACTTGCGGGCGGTCTCCACATCGATGCGCAGATCCACGAGCTTGTGCGAGACGGCCTGGTGGGAGCCGATGTGGACGCCGAACTGCGTTCTGCTGCGGGCGTGTTCGACGCAGCGCTCCAGCCGTCTGCGCAGCTCGCCGGTGGTGACGGCGAAACCGCACAGGATCTCCCACTGCATCACGTGGTCGAAGACGAGGAACCCCGCGCCGACCCCGCCGATCACATGGTCGCGGGGCACCCGGACGTCCTCCAGGAACACCTCCGCGAGCGGTGACGTCCGCAGTCCGAGCTTGCCCACCGGCTGCCCGACGCTCACGCCCGGGCTGTCCCGGCGCACCAGGAAGGCCGTCAGGCCCCCGATGTCACCGGGCTCGCCGGTGCGGGCGTACACCACGATCAAGTCGGCGAGCGGCCCGTTGCTGACGAACGCCTTGCTGCCGTTGAGCACGAAGGCGTCGCCGTCCCGGGCGGCGCTCGTCCGCATGGCGGTCATGTCGGAGCCGCCGCCGGGCTCGGTGATGGCGTGCGCGCCGATCGTGGCCCCCGCGCAAATACCGGGCAGATAGCGGGACTTGAGTGCCGCCGAGCCGAACCGGTGCAGCGGGACGCCGGTGCTCACCAGATGGGTGGTGGCGGAGAAGGTCAGCCCGGTGTCGTGGCAGGCGTACCCCAGTTCCTCCAGGACGGCGACCGTGGTCACCAGGTCCTGGCCGAGGCCGCCCCACTCGGTGCCGAACGGCAGCCCGAACAGGCCGACGTCGCACAGCCGTTTCCAGCCCTCCGTGTCGAACTCGCCGGCCGCGTCCCGCTCGATGTGGCCCTGCCCGGCGGTCCGGGCCACCTCGCGGATGGCGCGCAGCAGTTCGCGCTGCTCGTCGCTGTCGGGCATCTCAGTAGTGGGAGAAGCCGTCGGCGCCGAGGTCATGCCGTTCGTCGCCGCGCAGCGGCGGGTTGAAGACGCTGATCAGCACCATGTCGCCGGCCGGGTCGGCGATCAGGAAGTGGGCGTCGTGCCGGTCGAGCGCGTAGAGCATGCCTGGCCTGATGTCCTCGCCCACGCTGCCGTCGGCGGTCTCCACCCGGCCGGAGCCCGAGACGCAGTAGCAGGCCTCCAGATGGCGGCTGTACTCCAGCTTCGACTTGGTGCCCGCCCGCACGACGGTGTGGCAGACGGTGAACCCCATCCGGTCGTTCTCCACGACCATGCGGTAGCTGAGGCCGTTGCCCCACTCGACCGGCTCGATGGCTCTCTTGTCACGAATGAACATGTCGCGAACCCCCGTTCGTCTCGGATCAGTTGGCTGGGAGGGATGACGTGCCGAGGGGCCGGCGGTGCCGGTCGATCAGCTCCACGATCGCCGCCACCGAACGGAAGTCGTCCGGGGTGACGTCGAGTTCGTCGAAGGGAACGTCGTAGTGGTTGCCGAGCCAGGCGATGAGCCGCAGCAACTGAAGGCTGGACACCACCCCGTTGCGCAGCAGGTCGTAGGAGTCCGCCAGCTCCTCGGGGGGAGTACCGGGCAGGTACTCGTCCACGATGTGCCGGGTGATCTCTTGGTTCAGGCTCATGTCACGTGCTCCTGGAGACGGCGACGGTCCACCTTTCCGGTCGGCCCCACGGGCAGCGGACCGGCCATGAGATGGAAGCGGCTGGGAATCGCCACCCGGTTCAGCCGGGCGGCGCAGAGGGTGCGCAGCTGGAGTCCGGTCACCTCGGCCCCGCTGGTGCGCACGAAGGCGTGCAGGGCCACCCCGGCGTCCGGATCGGGGAGGGCGACGACCGCCGCCTCGGCGACCTCGGGCCGGTCGGTGAGGACCCGCTCGACCTCCTCCACGTTGACGCGGACACCGCGCACCTTGACCTGGAAGTCGGTCCGGCCGACCAGCCGGATCCGGCCGTCCGCGCCGCGCTCGACGAGGTCGCCGGTGCGGTACCAGATACGGCCCTCGCGCTCCCGGAACCGGTCCGGGGTCGCGGCTTCGGCCAGATACCCGGGTGTCTGGAACGGCGTGCAGACGAGGAGTTCGCCGCTGCCGGGCCCGGTGACCTCGTGCTCCCCGTCGAGTACGGCGATCCGGGCGCCCCGCACCGGCTCGCCCAGCGGCAGCACCTCGCCGTCCGCCGCCTCGGCGCCGTCGAAGCCGTGGACCATGCTGTCGTTGGTCTCGGTGCAGCCGTAGACGTTGTGCAGCCGGGCGTGCGGGAACAGCTCGGGCAGCTGCCGGCGGACCTGCCGTGGCACATGGTCGCCGGTCAGCAGCACATGCCGGACGGCGTCCCCGCGCAGCCGGGCACCGGCCTCGGCGAGCAGCCGGAACAGCAGCGGCACCCCCTGGACGACATGCGGCCGGCCGAGGCGCACCCAGCGGGCCAGATACGCGGGTTCGGCGGCCCGCGCCGGGTCCACCAGGAGCACCCGGCCGCCGTGGCGCAGGGTGGCCCAGATGTCCAGCAGGCACAGGTCGAAGTTGAGCGGCGCGTAGTTGAGGACCCGGCTGCCCGCGTCCAGGCCGAGGAACTCGCCCGCCCACGCGGTGAAGGCGTCGAGCGCCCCGGCGGTCAGCGGGACGAGCTTGGGCACCCCGGTGGAACCGGAGGTGGTCAGGACGAGACGGGTTCCCTCGGGCACCGCCGGGGCGCTGTCCGCGCCGCCCGGCAGGGTCGTCCAGGCGAGCCGGTCCCCGTCCACGGTGGCCAGCGCCTGCGCTCCGGCGCGCCGGACCAGCGTGGCGGTGGTGTCCTCGCCGAGGTCGGGGGAGAGCAGCAGCAGCGGGCGGCCGGCTGACAGACAGGCCAGGATCAGGGCGATCGAGGCGGGCGTCTTGGCGGCGACCAGCGCGAGCGGACGGTGACCGCACGGCCCGCGGCCCCCGGCGAACAGGGCGTCGAGCGTCCGCCCGGTGCGTTCGGCCAGCGCGGCCAGTTCCCCGTAGCTGACGTCCGCGTCCTCACCGGGCATTCTGGCCAGGGCCACCGCGGCCGGGCGCAGCCGTGCGGCGGCGAGGATATCGCTCGCGAGTGTTCCCGACACAGGTCCCCCGGTCCGTTGGATGGCGATGCGGTGACGGTCGGATTCGGCCATCGGTCACCGTCGCCGAGGAGTCTGCGTCGCCGTCCCGCGTCCCGTCTTCGGTCCGGCGGCGGGGCCGCACCTGTACTCCGGGTCGGGTCGCCGCGGCCATGAGCTGGACCTGGATCCGAAGACGCCGCACCGGCGGGCGCGCAGACTCGGTCGGGTGCGTCGAGGTGGCAAAGATATTGCCGAGTGACCGCCCTCACGGCCGGAGAATCTTCCGCCAAAGGCCCTTCGGATGCGTAACCTTGCTGCGCCGAACCGCTTGTGAAGGACGGAGAAGTCGCATGCCCCCTATGGCCCCCGGTGCGCTCTCGGCGGCGGGTGACCGCCGTGGACCGCTGCTCGTCGGCATCGTCAACATCACGGAGGACTCGTTCTCCGACGGCGGCCGCTACCTGGACGCCGAGGCGGCACTGCGGCAGGCGCTGCGGCTGCGGGCGGAGGGGGCGGACATCATCGAACTCGGGCCCGCCGCGAGCAATCCGGACTCCGCGCGGGTGCCGGCCGAGCAGGAGTGCGCGCGCCTCGCGCCGGTCCTGGACCGGCTGGCCGCCGAGGACATCCCGTGCTCGGTCGACTCGTTCCTGCCCGAGACCCAGGGCTTCGCGCTCGCCCGCGGGGCCGCCTACCTGAACGACATCCAGGGCTTCCCGCACCCGGAGCACTATGGGGAGCTGGCGGCGGCGCGCTGCGGGCTCGTGGTCATGCACTCGGTGCAGCGCCTCGGGCCCGCCACCCGGGTGCCGACCGACCCGGCCGAAGTGTGGGACGGGATACTGGAGTTCTTCGCCGAGCGCCTGGCCGCCCTGCGGGACGCGGGGATCGACCGGGACCGGCTCGTCGTGGACCCCGGGCTCGGCTATTTCCTCGGCAGCAACCCCGAGACGTCCTTCGCCGTGCTCGGCGCAGTCCGGTCGCTGAAGGAGGAGTTCGGGCTGCCGGTCATGATCTCCGCCTCGCGCAAGTCCTTCCTGCGCTCCGTGACCGGCCGCGCGATCGCCGAGAGCGGGCCCGCGACACTGGCCGCCGAGATCCACGCGGCCCTCGACGGCGCGGACTACATCCGCACCCATGACGTCGGCGCCCTGCACGACGCCCTGACCGTCCTGCGGGCGGTCACCGAACAGGCCACGGTGCTGTCCGGGCGATGAGCATCCAGGGGCAGGTCCAGGTGACGCGCACACTCCTCATCGACAACTACGACTCCTTCACCTACAACCTCCATCAGCTGCTGACGGAGGTGAACGGCCGGGAGCCGCTGGTCGTCCGCAACGACGCCGACTGGTCCGCGCTCGATCCGCGGGACTTCGACAACGTCGTGATCTCCCCGGGCCCCGGCAGGCCCGAACGGCACGAGGACTTCGGCATCGGCTCCCGGGCGATCCTGGAGTGGGACCTGCCGGTCCTCGGGGTGTGCCTGGGCCACCAGGGCATCTGCCAACTGCTGGGCGGCGAGGTGCGGCACGCGCCCGAGCCACGGCACGGCCGCCTCTCCCTGGTCACCCACACCGGCCGCGACCTCTTCGCCGGACTGCCCTCGCCGTTCGGCGTGGTGCGCTACCACTCGCTCGCCGTCACCGCCCTGCCCGGGGAACTGGAGGCGCTGGCCCGGTCGGAGGACGGCGTCCTGATGGGGGTGCGCCATCGCACCAGGCCGCTGTGGGGGGTCCAGTTCCATCCGGAGTCCGTCAGCACGCAGTACGGCCATGAGCTGCTCGCCAACTTCCGCGACCTCACGCACGCATGGCACCGCCGCGCGCTCGGCCCGGCTCCGGACGACGCACCGGTGCCGGACGACGCCCCGCCGTACCGGCTGCATGTGCGCCGTCTGCCCTGGACGCCGGACCCGGAGGCCGCCTACGAGGAGGTCTTCGCCGCCGCCCGGCACAGCTTCTGGCTGGACAGCGGCAGCGCACCGCGGCAGGGGCGCTTCTCCGTCATGGGTGACGGCGCCGGTCCGCTCGGTGAGTACGCCACCTACCGGGCCGCGGAACAGGTCGTCCGGGTGGAGCCGGGCGGACGGCGGATCCGGGGCACCTTCCTGGAATACCTGGACACGGAACTGGGCGCCCGCCGCGTCGACGGCGGCACCGACCTGCCCTTCGGATTCCGGCTCGGATACGTCGGCTACCTCGGCTACGAACTCAAGTCGGACGCAGGCGCGTTGACCACCCACGTCGCCGAAACCCCCGACGCGGCCCTGGTCTTCGCCGACCGGGCGCTGGTGATCGACCACGCCGAGCACACCTGCTTTCTGCTGCGGCTCAGCCGGCACCAGGACGACCCGGAGGTCACCGCCTGGCTGGAGACGGTGGGCGAGCGTCTGCGCGTACTGCCACGAACGCCCTCGCTCTCCCCAGGGGTTGATGCGGCGGACGCCGTCCCGGTACCGGTCGAACTGCGCCACAGCAGGGACGCCTACCTCCGCATGGTCGGGGAGTGTCTGGAGGAGCTGCGGCAGGGGGAGTCGTACGAGATCTGCCTGTCCAACACGGCGGTCGCCGAGACCGGCATCGACCCGCTGACCACCTACCGCGCCCTCAGACGCGTCAGCCCGGTCCCCTACGGGGCGCTGCTCGACTTCCCGGGCGTGGCCGTGCTCAGCGCCTCACCGGAGCAGTTCCTGGCCGTCGCCCCCGACGGAGCCGTCACCTCGAAGCCGATCAAGGGCACCAGAGCGCGCGGTGCCACCGAGGCGGAGGACAGGCGGCTGCGGGACTCCCTGACCGGCAGTGAGAAGGACCGGGCCGAGAACCTGATGATCGTGGACCTCGTCCGCAACGACCTGGGCATCGTCTGCCGTCCCGGCTCGGTCCACGTACCGGTGCTGTGCGGCGTGGAGACCTTCCCGCAGGTCCACCATCTCGTCTCCACCGTCCGCGGCACCCTGCGCGAGGGACGCTCGACGGTCGACTGCGTACGGGCGGCCTTTCCGCCCGGCTCCATGACCGGCGCGCCCAAACTGCGCACCATGGAGATCATCGACCGCCTCGAACAGGGCCCGCGCGGCGTGTACGCGGGGGCGATCGGCTGGTTCTCCCTCGGCGGCGGCTGCGAACTCAGCGTCGTCAACCGCACCATCGTGTCCACACCCGGATCCGTCCGCTACGGCGTCGGCGGTGCCGTCGTCGCCCTGTCCGACCCGGTGGAGGAGTTCACCGAGACCATGGTGAAGGCCCGCGCGATGGCGACGGCGCTCACCCTGAGCCGCCCGGAACCGCGCCGCGTCCTCACCCCGATGTGCCGGAAGTAGCCGGCGAGCGGAACCACGCGGTGCCGGCCCGCGCCGGAAGCGGGCGGCGCGACGGTCGGTGGCGGTGTCCCCGTACGGCGAGCAGTGAAGGAGCCTCTCGGATGAAGAGCCCAGCGGCCGACCGGGACACCGGTCTGCTCTCCCCGGTACGGGCCGGAACACCCGTCGAGCGGGCGGTCAGCGACCAGGCCTGGCTCCAGGCCATGCTGGACACCGAGGCCGCGCTGGCCCGCGCGCAGGTCCGGCTCGGGGCGGTGCCCGAGCAGGCCGCGGCGGTCATCACCGCCGCGGCCAGGGCGGAGAGCGTCAACCCCCGGGACATCGCGGTCCGCGCCCGGGGGAGCGCCGACACCGTCGCCGAGCTGATCGGGGCGTTCACCCGGGTCGTCGCCAAACTGGACCCGGACGCGGCGCCGTACGTGCATCGCGGGGCGACGAGCCAGGACATCCTCGCCACCGCGGCGATGCTGGTGTGCGGGCGCGCCCTGCCGCTGGTACGGCGGGACCTGCAACGGGTACGGACCGCCCTGCCCGGCGGCCGGGGGTGGGCGCTCGACGGACAGCGGGCGGTGGCGGAGGCGGACGGACGGCTCGCGCTGCTGGCGGGGGACGCGCTGACCGTCGTACTGCACGGCGCGGACAGCGCCCTGATCGCGGCCTTCGCCGCGGAGACCGGACTGGCGGCCACGGCTGCCGGAGCGCACACCGAACCCGCGGGCTCCCTCCCCGAAGTCGGACAAGCCCTGACCCGCACGGTCCGCGCCCTGGCCGAACTGGCCACCGCCGTCGACGCGTTCGCGGAGGCGGGGACCGGCTCCGCCGTGGCCCACTGCCACGCGCGGACACGCGGACCCGTGGAGCTGATCCACGGCGCCGCGCTCCAAGTCCCCGCGCTCTGCGCCGTCCTGGAGCCACCACCGTCCGGGCCGGGCGCCCGGTACGCCGTATGGCAGCCGCTCCGCGAGGCGATCCGGCTGACCGGCGGGGCGGCCCATACGGCGGCCCGGCTCACCGAGGACCTGGACGCGGCGCCCCGGACCGCCACCCCGGCGCGGGCCTCCACCCTGTGATCATCCCCGCTCCCGCAGCAGGTCGCCGATCGCGGAGATCCCGGCGGTGACGGCACGCTCCCCGACATTGCCGAAACCGAGCACGAGCCGGGGCGGCGCGGTCGCCCGCGAGGTACGGCAGGTGCTCATCCCGTACAGGCCGACCGAGCGGGCGCGGGCGGCGGCCACGAGACCCCGTTCGTCCGCCGTCTCCCGCAGATGGGCGACCGCATGGAAGCCGGCGGCGAGTCCGGTCACGGCGACGCCCGGGGCATGCTCCGCGAGCGCGGCCAGCAGGGCGGTGCGCCGGGCCGCGTAGGTGCCGCGCATCCGCCGCAGATGCCGGTCGAAGCGGCCCGACTCGATCAGCCTGGCGAGGGCGAGCTGATCGAGGACCGGCGAGCCGCGGTCGCTGATGTGCTTGACCGACACCAGGGCGTCCGCGAGGGCCGGCGGGCACAGCAGCCAGCCGATCCGCAGCGCCGGTGCCAGGGACTTGCTGACGGTGCTTATCGAGACGACCCGGTCCGCGGCGAGCCCCTGGAGGGCGCCGACCGGCTCCCGGTCGTAGCGGAACTCGGCGTCGTAGTCGTCCTCGATGACCACCGCGTCGTGTGCGGCAGCCCACGCGATCAAGGCCAGCCGTCGCTCGGGTCCGAGCACCACCCCGGTCGGCCACTGGTGCGCCGGAGTGACGACGACCGCCCGCGCGCCGGTCGCCGTCAACGCGCCCACGTCTATGCCCTGTTCGTCCACCGGCACGGGCACCGCCTCCAGGCCCGCCGCGGCCGCCGCCGCCCGGACGGAGGCGGGCGAACCGGGATCCTCGTAGGCGACGCGGCGCACCCCGCCGCGGGCGAGGGCGGCCAGGGTCAGGGACAGGCCCTGGGCGTACCCCGAGCAGATGACGATGTGCTCGGGGTCGGCCGCCGCCGCGCGTACCCGGCGCGCGTACCCGGCGACCACCTCGCGCAGCACCGCGCTGCCCCGGGGATCGCCGTAGTCCAACTCGGCCACCGGCATCCGGCGCGCCGCCTCCCGCACCGCCCACAGCCAGTCCGGCATCGGAAACGCCCCCAAGTCAGGTACGCCCCACCGGAAATCGGCCAGCAGCGGCGGCCGCCCCGCGGGCCGTCGCGGCACCGGCGGCGCGGCCGGCGGGCACGCACCGGCGGCCACCCGGGTGCCCGAGCCCACCCGCGCCACCAGATAGCCCTCGGCCAGCAGTTGGGCGTACGCGTCCTGGACCAGCCCCCTCGACAGGCCGAGCGCGCCCGCGAGTTCACGCGAGGGCGGCAGCCGCTCGCCCACCCGCAGCCGACCGGTGCGGATCGCCTCGCGCACCTGGCGTTCCAGCTGGGACCGCAGCGGCTCGTCGCGGTCACGGTCGATCGCGAAGAGCAGGTCCGACGACGCATTGGACCACTGGGAAGACATGGAATTGGAGCTTACCGGTGAGCTGATCGCTCCCTAGGGTGCGACCATGACCACCACTGATCCACGGAATTCCCCGTCGCCCACGACCGGGCCCAAGGACCGGCCCCCGCTGGTGTCGCGTCCGCTGCTGCTCCGCTTCGTCAGCGTGTTCGGCGCCTCGGCGAGCTTCTATCTGCTGCTGTCGGTCGTCCCGCTCTACGCCAAGCACTCCGGGGCCGGCGGCAACGGCGCCGGAGCGACCACGGGCGCCCTGATGCTGGCCACGGTCGCCGGCGAGATCGTGGCACCCCGCTTCATCGAACGCTTCGGCCACCGGGTCACCCTGGGCGCGGGCCTGCTGCTGATGGGCGTGCCGTCGCTGGTGCTGACGATGTTCTCCGGCGTCGCCTGGATCACGGTGGTCTGCCTGCTGCGTGGCGCGGGCTTCGCCCTGACCGTCGTCGCGGGCGGGGCGCTCACCGCCTCCTTCATACCCTCCGAACGCCGGGGCGAGGGGCTGGCGTTGGTCGGCATCGTCTCGGGCGTGCCGTCGCTGCTGGGGCTGCCGCTCGGCGTCTGGCTGGTCTCCGAGGTGGGGTACGCGCCGGTCGGCGTGGCCGCCGGGGTGTGCGCGCTGGCCCCGATCCTGTCCATACCCGGGCTGCCGGAGAAGGAGTACATCGCCGGGCGGCGGATCGGCATCATGGACGGCATCCGGGATCGCGCGATAGCCCGGCCCGCGGTCCTCTTCGCGGTCACGGCGCTGGCCGCCGGGATCGTGGTGACCTTCCTGCCGCTCGCCGTGCCCTCGGCGTCCACGGGGCTGGTGGCCGTGGCCCTGTTCGTGCAGCCCGCCGGAGCGGCCGTGGCCCGCCTGGTGGCCGGCCGCCTGGGCGACCGCAAGGGCTCCTCCCGGCTGGTCTTCCCGGGACTCGTGGTGTCCGCCGCCGGCATGTTCATCACCGCGTACACCAGCAGTGCCGTCGCGGTCGTCGTCGGCGTCGCCGTCTTCGGCATCGGCTTCGGCATCGCCCAGAACTCCACGATCACCCTGATGTACTCCCGCGTCCCGGCCTCCGGTTACGGCACCGTGAGCGCCCTGTGGAACATCGCCTACGACGCCGGAATGGGCATCGGCGCCGTCTGCTTCGGCGTCCTCGCCCAACAGGTCGGCTACCCCTGGGGCTTCGTCTGCACCGCCGCTCTCATCGTCCTCGCACTCCCTTCGGCATGGCGGGACAGGCCGGGGGCGCGGGAGTACATCAGGGTGA
>NZ_MUNF01000153.1 GCF_002154555.1 Streptomyces murinus | reverse complement strand
CGCGCCCCTGCCCCCGATCGCCGAGCCCCCGGAGCCCGCCGAGGCGCCCGCCGTCCGCCCGGCCCCGGCCGGCACCTCGGTCGGCGCCCCGCGCGGCGCGCTGCTCAGCCGGGTCGGCAGCGCGGAGTGGAACCTGCTCACCGACGAGGCGTCCTGGTCCGGGGAGCTGTACCGGATCCTCGGCCGCGACCCCGCCCTGCCCGCCCTCACCCTGGACGAACTGCCCTCGCTGGTCGTGGAGGAGGACCGTCCGAAGCTGACCTCGATGGTCACGGACTGCCTGATCGACGGCCGCCCGATCGACGGCGAGTTCCGGGTGCGCCGCCCCGACGGCTCCGTGCGCAGCGTGCACATGATGGGCGAGCCGGTGCTCGGCGCCGACGGCGGCACCGTCTCGATGTGGGCCGTGCTGCGCGATGTCAGCACGCTGCGCCGCAGCCGGCGCACGGTGCGCGAGACGCATGACTCGCTGCACCGGCACCGCCAGCGGGAGCAGACCGAGCACCGGGTCGCCACCGAGCTCCAGGAGGCCGTGCTGCCGCCCTGGCGTGGCTCCCTGCGCCCCCCGCACCAGGGCCCGCGGACCCTGGACCTCGCCGCGCACCGGCTGCCCGCGGACGGCGGGGCACCGATCGGCGGAGACTGGTACGACGCCCTGGAGCTGGCCGACGGCGAGACGCTGCTCAGCGTCGGCGACCTCACCGGGCACGGGGTGGCCGTCGCCTCCGGCATGGCGACCCTGCTCGGCGCGGTGCGCGGCATGGCCATGGCCGGCACCCAGCCCGGCCAACTCCTCGCCCTGCTCAATCAGTTGCTCGACGCCACGGTGCAGCCGGCTCTCGGCAGCGCCGTCTGCGCCCGCTACCGGCCCGCCACCCGGACCCTGGTCTGGGGGCAGGCGGGACACCCCGCCCCGCTGCTGTTCCGCGACGGGACGGGATGCGCGCTCGACGCCCCCGCGGGTGTGCTGCTCGGCGCCACCTCGGGCGCCGTCTACGGGCAGGCCGAGGTGAACCTCGTACCGGGCGACCTGCTGGTGCTGCACACCGAGGGACTGGTGCCCGGGCACAGCCGGACGGCGGCCGTGGACCGGTTGCTGGGCCTCGCTCCACGGTTCGACGACGCCCGGAGCGCACAGGACTGCGTGCGGGCGCTCGTGGAGGAGTTCGGCGGGGCCGGGCGGCTGGACGACGCGTGTGTGCTCGTCGCCAGAGTCACCGCCTGAGCCGACACCGGCGGACAGTGGATATGACCGGACGTCGGATACGCCGACCGGTGTGAGGGAATACGGCGCGCGGACCCCTACGCCTGCGCGCTGTTCGCGCCCTTGCTCCTCGGCTTGGGCAGGGCGAGCCTGATCTCCTCCCGCAGTTCATGGATCTTCGGGTATCCCGCGTACTCCGCGGTGAGCCGGTACATCTGGCGCAGCCGGTCCCAGGTGCGGCGCGAGGAGTTCGCGCCCATCGACATCAGGGCGAGCCGTGCGTAGCGGTCGGCCTGTTCGGGGTCGTCGGCGATGAAGCAGGCCGACGCCATGGAGAGATGGTCGAAGATCTTCGAGCGCTCCCGGCCGTCGACGCGCAGTGCCAGGGCCCGGTCCGCGAAGTGCTGGGCGTGCACGGCCGCGTCCGGGTCGAACTCGGCCAGCGTGCGGTAGGCCAGGGCCTGCATGCCGTACAGGTCCTCGGCCTTGAAGGTCTGCATCCAGTCGAGGGGTTCGCCGTCCCCCCGGTCGGCCACGAACAGGTCCTCGGCCTGTCCGAGGGTGCGGCGCATCGCCTGGCCCTTGCCCATCGCCGCCTGTGCCCAGGCCTCGATGGTGTGGAACATCGCCTTGGTGCGCGGCTGGAGGCGCTCGCCCCCGCCGGACTGGGCGAGCTTCATCAGGTCCAGTGCCTCCCCCGGCCGCCCCAGATGGACCATCTGGCGGGCCGCCCGGGACAGCGCCTCCCCGGCGCGCGGCCGGTCACCGCCCTCCCGGGCGGCGTGCGCGGCGATGACGAAGTACTTCTGCGCCGTGGGCTCCAGGCCGACGTCATGGGACATCCAGCCCGCGAGGACGGCCAGATTGGCGGCGACGCCCCACAGGCGCCGCTGGAGGTGGGGGGGATGGCGGTAGGCGAGCATGCCGCCCACCTCGTTGAGCTGGCCGACCACCGCCTTGCGCTGGAGGCCGCCGCCGCGGGCCGCGTCCCAGGCCCGGAAGACCTCGACGGAGCGCTCCAGCTCCGCGACCTCCTCCGAGCCGATGGGGGCGGCCTCGTAGCGGTCGAGACCGGCGGGGTCGGCGTGCAGGGGGTCGTCCAGGGCGGGGCCGTCCGCCCTGAGGACCGGGTCGGTGTGCAGCCAGTCGTGCATGGCGCTGCTGAGTGTGGATCCCGCGGCGAGCGCGGCACCCGCGCCCACCAAGCCGCGTCGGTTGAGCATGAGGTCCATTCCCGTGAATTCGGTGAGGACCGCGGCGGTCCGCTCGGGCGCCCACGGCACTCCGTCGGGATGTTCCTCGATCCCGTCGCCCTGCCGTTTCCCTGCCCGCCCGTGGCGCACCAGACCGAGGTCCTCGATGGTCACGACACGGCCGAGACGCTCGGTGAACAGAGCCGCCAGTACCCGTGGCACGGGATCGCGCGGGATCTCTCCCATGTCGATCCAGCGCCGGACCCGGGAGGTGTCGGTCGCCAGTTGGGGGTGGCCCATGGCCGCCGCCTGCCTGTTGACCAGTCTCGCGAGTTCCCCCTTCGACCAGCCGGCCAGGCCGAACAGATCGGAAAGGCGGGTGTTGGGTCGTCCGCTCACGTCAAGCCCCCAGGTTCTCGGCTGAGTTGACAGTAGCCGGGTGCGAGTTGCCGGGCGACTATTCGCCAGGGTTCGCCAGGGTGCGCCAGATGGTGTGCCAGGGGCCATCGGGTGTCAGGTAGGAAAGCGCCACCCCGACCCGGTCCCCCCGGGGACATTCCCCAGGGTGTACCCGGGGACCGGGCCGGGTTGACGCGAGGACTTCACAGGCAGGCACCGCAGGCAACGAAGGGATCTGTATCTCCCATGTACGCGGCATCGTCCTCCGTGTCCGCACCGCTTCGGCCGTTGCGCCCCCGCCCGGCGGGCGGCGGACCGTATCTCGACCCGGCGGTGCGTCCGGGCGGCTCCGTGCTGGGCGCGCCCCGCCCCCGGCGGGTTCCGGGACAGTCCGTCCCGCCGCTCAGCGGGAGACTGGACCTCTCCGGCCCCCAGGGCGCCCCGCTGCGCACCGCGATCGCCGCGGTGCAGCGGATCTGCCCGGAGTTCGCGCCGGTCCAGGTGCTGCGGCGCAGCGCGCGCTCCGTGCTGTTCGTGGGCACCACCGGGCGCAGCACGGCCGTCGCCAAGTGCCTGCTGGACCACGCGCCGGCATGGGCGGAGCGGAGCCGCCACGAAATAGCCGTATACCGCTCGTTCGTCCGGCACCGGCCCCCGGTGCGGGCGCCCCGGCTGATCGCGGCGGATCCGGACAACTGCACCCTGGTGATCGAGCGGATGCCCGGCCGGGTGGCGGCACTTCAGCGGCATCCGATGGAGGCGCCGCCCCGCGCCGACATCCGCGCGGCGCTGGGCGCGATCTGCCGGGTGAACGCCTGGCGGCCCCCCGCCGGTCTGTTCGACATGCCCCTGGACTATGTCGAACAGATGTCCCGATACCACGAGTTGGGGCTGCTCACCGACCGGGACCTCGGCGACCTCCAGAAGCTGCTGCACGGCATCGCGCAGGAGGTGGGCCGGGGCGCCATGCTCCAGTTCTGCCACGGCGACGCCCTGCTGTCGAACATCCTGATGTCCCCGGCGGGCCCGGTGCTGGTGGACTGGGAGCACGCCGGCTGGTATCTGCCGGGCCATGACCTGGCCACGCTGTGGCTGGTGCTCGGTCAGGCTCCGGGGGCGCGGCGGCAGATCAGCCAGATCGCCCAGTCGGCGGGCCCGGCCTCCCGGGACGCCTTCCTGGTGAATCTGATGCTGCTGCTGACCCGCGAGATCCGGCGGTACGAGACGGCCGTCCAGCGCTCGATGCAGGACCCGCCCCCGGTGGCGCCCGGTCTGCCCCACCCGGGCGCCGTGCCCTCCGGCGAGGAGCAGCGGCTGCTGCTGCGGCGGCTGCACGACGACTGCCAGATGGCCCGCAAGGCGGTGCGTGCGGCGGTCGGCACGCGCTGAAGGGGCGAAGGCCCGCGGTGCGCCAGGAATGGCGGCGCACCGCGGGCCTTCGTGCGCACGGACGCCGCCACGCGGGGGAATCGTTTCGGCCGTACGGCGGCGAGCACCTGGCGCCGCAGGGCCCACACCACGCGAGGTCCGTACGGCCGCGACCAGCGACGCGACCCATTGGTCTACGCCACTGACGCCCCGCAGGCCCGTCCACCGCCGTCGCGAAACTCGCCGAAACCCGTCGTGACGTGGGAAATCTCCTTGGCGATTGCATCATTGACGGATCGTCGGCCAGCCGATACCACTGACCCAGTTCGGCGCCGCACGCCCCGCCACGCCCGCCCGTCCCAGGAGGCCGCATTGCGAGGTTCCGCCCCTGATTCCCCGTCCACGCCCGGCCACAGACATCTGAGGCGGGCCGCCGTACCGCTCGCCGCGGCGGCCCTGCTGCTACCGCTGTTCGGCGCGGCCCCCGCCCAGAGCGCCCCGGACTCCTCCCCCGACCGGCTCCAGTCGGCGTTCGCCTCCGCGTCCGCCGAGTACCACGTGCCGGGGAGTGTGCTGCTGGCCGTCTCCTACCTCCAGTCCCGCTGGGACTACCACGGCGGCGCGCCCAGCGTCTCCGGCGGTTACGGCCCGATGCACCTCACGGACGCCCGTACCGCGCTCGCCGCCACGGAGCACTTCGCCGACGGCACCGAGGACGCCCGCGGCGACAGCTCCCGCCCCGCCCTGCACCCCGAGGCGAAGGTGCCGGCCGACTCGGCGCTGCCGGCCCGGCTGAAGACCCTGCCCGAGGCGGCGAAGCTGACCGGCATCCCGGCCGCGAAGCTGCGCACCGACCCGGCGGCGAACATCTCCGGCGGCGCCGCCCTGCTGGCCGCCGCGCAGCGGCGGCTGGGCGAGCCGCTGAGTGCCGACCCGGCCGACTGGTACGGCGCGGTGGCCCGCTTCTCCGGCGCCGACGACACGGCGACCGCGGCGTCGTACGCCGATGATGTGTACGACGTGCTGCACACGGGTGAGCGGCGCACCACGGACGCCGGTCAGCGGGTCGCCCTGGCCGCCGAGCCGGGTCTCGCGCCGGACACGGCGCAGCTGTCGCGGACCGGACTGCGCACCGTCAAGGACGACGGAGCGGAGTGCCCGAAGTCGGTGTCCTGCGAGTGGCTCCCGGCGGCGTACGCGCAGTTCGGCGACGACGACTACGGCAACCACGATCTCGGCGACCGGCCCGCGTCGCAGGCGATCAAGTACATCGTCATCCATGACACCGAGGGCGCCTGGGACGGGGTCCTGAACCTGATCCAGGACCCGACCTATGTGTCCTGGAACTACACCGTCCGCTCCACCGACGGACTGATCGCCCAGCACGTCAAGGCGAAGGACGTGGCCTGGCACGCGGGCAACTGGGACGTCAACGCCCGCTCGATCGGCATCGAGCACGAGGGCTTCCTGACCGACCCGGACGCCTGGTTCACCGAGGCGATGTACCGGTCCTCGGCACGGCTGGTGAAGTACCTGTCCGCGCGGTACGGCATCCCGCTGGACCGGCAGCACATCCTGGGCCATGACAATGTGCCCGGACCGACCGCGTCGACCATCTCCGGGATGCACACCGACCCGGGGCCGTACTGGGACTGGGCGCACTACTTCCAGCTGCTCGGCCACCCGTTCAAGAAGACCGCGGGCAGGCAGGGCGGCCTGGTGACCATCAGGCCGGACTACGCCACCAACCAGCCGGCCTACACGGGCTGCGCCACGGCGGGCGAGCCCTGCGCGGCGCACGCCTCCAGCGAGGTGCGGCTGTACTCCGACCACGATGTGAACGCGCCGCTGATCAAGGACATCGGGCTCGGTACGACGCCCACGATCGACGTCAACGACGTGTCCTCGCGGGTCTCCACCGGCCAGCAGTACGCGGTCGCCGATCACTGGGGCGACTGGACGGCCATCTGGTACCTCGGCCAGAAGGCGTGGTTCCGCAACCCGGCGAAGCAGCCGACGGCCGTCTCCGCCAAGGGGATGGTGATCACTCCGAAGGAGGGGCTGACCAGCATCCCGGTCTACGGCCGCGCCTACCCGGAGAAGTCCGCCTACCCGGCGGGGGTGCCCGCCCAGTCGGTGGTGGCGCTGCCGTACACCGTCCCGGCCGGGCAGAAGTACGTGGTCGGTGACGAGATGCCGGGCGAGTACTACTACTCGGTCACCTTCACCCCGGACTCGCACCAGGTGGTGCGGGGCAACGATCTGTACTACGAGATCCAGTACGGCCACCGGGTCGAGTTCGTCCGCGCGGCGGATGTGACCGTGGAGAACTCGGCGAGCTGACCGCTGCCGGGCCTCAGCCCTGCTGGAAAAGCTCCGCCGGGAGCGGCTTCAGCAGGGCGTACAGGTCGTCGGTGATGGGCCGGTCCCAGGCGGCGATGGTCACGAGGACGCCGTCGCTGCGGTCGAACTGCACACAGGAGATCCGGCCCTCGGAGAGCTTCAGCCGACGCACGATGAGGAGGTTGTCGCCCTGGAGCACCGGGGTGTCCTCGGTGCCGACGACGGTGACCTCCTCGTCGTTCTCCAGCGCCAGCAGCAGCTGGCCCACCTCGAAGGGGATCTCCTCCTCGGCCACCTCGCGGGCCGGGGAGCCCTGCGGCAGATTGCCGATGATCATCGCGGGGCCGCGGCCGCCGAAGAGGTCGTAGCGCAGGAAGACACCCTGGCAGGTGCCGTCGGGCGCGGGCAGCAGACCCGCACCGAGATTGCCCGGCCAGTCGCCCGGGTCCATGGCCAGCACGTCGAAGTCGGGTCCGGCGGGAGTGGCGCTGCGGCGGCGGAGGAACGACATGCCGCCATGGTACGTGCCCCGGCAGCACGGAGTGACCTGCGGGCGCCCGAGTGGTGGGGCGGTCAAAGTCGTGCCGGGTAAGGGCGGGAGGCGGTGTGCGGGGCGCTCAGGAGTGCGCC
>NZ_MUNF01000152.1 GCF_002154555.1 Streptomyces murinus | reverse complement strand
CGTGCCGGCCGACGCCCGCGGCGCGGCCTCCGGCATGCGCGCCACCTTCCAGAACGCGGGCATGGTGCTGTCCATGGGCGTGTTCTTCTCGCTCATGGTCGCCGGTCTCGCCGGAACCCTCCCCGACACCCTCACCACCGGTCTGACCGCCCAGGGCGTGCCCGCGGGCGCCGCGCACACGGTGTCCCAACTCCCGCCGGTCGGCGTCCTGTTCGCCGCGTTCCTCGGCTACAACCCCATCCAGCACCTGCTCGGCCCGGACATCCTCGGCCATCTGTCACCGTCCGCCGCGGCGCATCTCACCGGCCGCGAGTTCTTCCCCCATCTGATCTCGCAGCCCTTCCACGACGGCCTGGTCGTGGTCTTCTCCCTGGCCATCGCGATGTCACTGGCCGCGGCGGGCGCGTCGCTGATCCGCGGCCGCCGGACGGAGACGGTGGCCGCGGGCTCGCCGTCGCCGGCAGCGGACTCACACCCGGCCACCACGGCGCCGACGACCACCACCGCCTCCTCCACCGGGGTGCTGCGCGGCCGGGTCCACGACAGTGCCGGCCGGCCCATCGCGCGGGCGTCCCTCACTCTGGTCGACCGCTCCGGACGGCAGCGGGCGCTCGCCAGTACCGGTGCGGACGGCACGTACGAACTGACGACGCGGGAACCCTCGTCGTACACCCTGGTCGTCTCGGCCACCGGGCACCATCCGCGGGCCGTGCAACTCGACGCCGAGGCCGGTCCCGTCGTACCGGACGTCACCCTGGCGGGCCTGGGCAACGTCCACGGCACGGTGCGCCACGAACACACCGGCGAACCGGTCCCGGACGCGCAGATCACCCTGCTCAGCTCCGCGGGCGAGGTGGTCGCCTCCGCCGCGACGAACCCGGACGGCACCTACACCCTCCAGAACCTGGCCCCGGGCGCCTACACCGTCGTCACCTCCGGCTACGGCCCCGTCCTCGCGGACGTGACCCTGGACGAGGGCAACTCCCGCGAGGTGGACCTCGAGGTGGGGCATCACGACACCGACTGACGTCGGGTGATGTCGGGTGACCGAAAGGGGCGCGGTTCAGGGAACCGCGCCCCTTTCGCACGGCCCATGACCCGCGCACCGCCAAGCGGTTGAGGCCGTGTCGCTCGTACGGGTGTAGCCGAGGGTGATTTCCGTGGCGCGTGCGGGGTTGCCTCGTTCGGCATCTGTGTGATGTTCGGCATGTGAGCTGATGGAACGGGGAGAAGCGGGCAGCAGTCTCCTTCATTACCCACGCCAACCACCCTCTGCGGCAGGTGATTCGATGACCACGGCGACGACCCGGGCGCTCCGGACGACGCCGCTCGCCCCGACCGGCACGACGAACGCCCGTGTTCCGCCCGCCGCCAATCCCTCCCTGCCGTCCCTGACGGGGCTGCGATGGATGGCGGCGCTGCTGGTGTTCGGAACGCACGTCAACAACTTCGGCTACTTCGGTGGCACCGGCGGCCACCTGGTCAACTGGGGATTCGGTGCCGGTTCCACCGGGGTGTCGTTCTTCTTCGTACTGTCGGGATTCGTCCTGACCTGGTCGGCCAGGCCCGGTGACAGACCCCTCGCCTTCTGGCGGCGGCGCATCGCCCGGATCTACCCGGTGCACCTCGTCACCCTCGCCGTGGCCCTGCTGATGGCCCTCACCCTGGCGCACCAGGGCAACCCCACGCCGAAGCCCGCGCTCGCCAACGTCCTGCTGCTGCACTCCTGGTGGCACCCCTGGTGGCAGACGCTCAACCCGGTCAGCTGGTCGCTCGCCTGCGAGGCGTTCTTCTACGCCGCCTTCCCGCTGCTGATCCTGCTGCTGCGCCACCTCGGCGCACGCGCGTCGGCCGCGCTGGGCGCCCTGTCCGCGGCCTCGGTGCTGGTGCTGGCCTGGTCGGACGCGCACCACTGGTGGACGTACACGCTCTACTCCTTCCCCGCCGCCCGGCTGCCCGAGTTCGTGCTCGGCGCGGTGACCGCCCGGCTGGTGCTGCTCGGGCGGTGGCGCGGGCCGGGCCTTGAAGCCTCCCTCGCGCTGGCGATCATCGGCTACTTTCTGGTACCCCAGGTCACCCCCGGCTACTCCGCCACGGTCTGCACCCTGACCGGGTTCGCCCTGCTCATCCCGGCGGCGGCCGTCGCCGACCTGAACGGGCTGCCGTCGCTGTGGCGGCACCGGCGCCTGGTGCGGCTCGGGGAACTGTCGTTCGCCTTCTACATGATCCATCTGCTGGTGCTGCGCGCCAGCAGCAACCTCCTGGGCACCAAGCCCCACTTCGGCGCCCTCGTGGGCCTCGGGGTCACCGCCACCGCGTTCGCCGTCTCGCTCGGGCTGTCCTGGGTCCTGTACGAGGCGGTCGAGTGCCCGGCCAGACGGCTGCTGCTGCGCCGCCGGCGGTCCACGGCCAAGCAGCAGCCGCGGCCCGACCCCGTTCCGGCCCGCCGCGAGGCCCCCGCGGGCCCATCGGACTGAGGAGGGGCGGGGGAGAAAGCCACCCGCCCGGAGACCACCGAAAAAAGTGCCTTCCGGTCGGCGCTCAGAAGCCTTCCCAGGGGTCCGGGTGGGGGCGTGGACCGGCAAAGTGGCCAGGTCCGGTGAAAGCCCTCGTCCGGCCCTCCGGTACGCCCTCACGTACCCGTCAACGCCGCCGGCCCGTCCCCCGTGACCTGGTGCGGAGCCCCGTACGTCCCTAGGTTCTCCGCATCGGAGGGAGGGCCGGATGGACCGGAGCATCCGCACGGTGGAGGACGTACTGCGGCTCCTGGACGGGCTGTTCGCACCGGGGGGCGACCGCTGGACCGGTGGGGCGGCCGGTTGGTGGGACGATTTCTATGCGGAGCGGGACAGACCCGTGCCGTTCTTCGCGGCGAAGCCGGACGAGAACCTCGTGTCCTATCTGGACCGGGGGCTCGTCCCGCGAGGGCGGGCGCTGGACCTCGGCTGCGGGCTCGGCCGCAACGCGCTGCTGCTCGCCGAGCGCGGCTTCGAGGTGGACGCCGTCGATCTGTCCCCCGCCGCGCTCGCCGTGGCCGAGGAGCGGGCGCGGGCGGCGGGCCTGGACGTCCGTTTTCTGCACGGGGATGTGTTCGCGCTCGCGGCGGACAGCCTGCGCGGCCCGTACCGGCTGATCCATGACTCGGGCTGCTTCCACCATCTGCCGCCGCACCGCCGGATCAGCCATCTCGCCCTGCTGGAACGCCTCCTGGCGCCCGGCGGGTACTTCTCGCTCGCCTGTTTCGCCGCGGGGCGGATGGGCTCGGAGGTCTCGGACGCGGACCTCTACCGCGCGGGCGGCCTGGGCGGGGGGCTCGCCTACACGCCCGAGGCGCTGCGCCATGTCTTCGCCGGGCTGGAGGAGATCGAACTGCGCGCCATGCGGCCCCAGCCGCCGGACTCCGCGCTCTTCGGGGAGCCGTTCCTGTGGACGGCCCTGTTCCGCCGACCGGTCAGCGGCGCCCGGGACGTGCACCCGCGAGGGTGACCTTCGCAACAGTGGGGAGACTCTCGCGCGATCCGGGGTAGACGGCCACCCGGCACCCGCGCCGGAACCGGAGCGGGGCCGCCGTCGGGACGGCCGTCGCCGGGTCGGCTGTTGGTGTGAACTCGTCGTGAAGCACCGGGAGTTGGCACGTCAGCGGGCTTCTCGGGTTGGTCCGGCCGGACGGCGCGGGCTAGGGTGCCGGAACGGTGAAGATCAGCTGCCGACCGGCGGCTCCCGGGTGGGCGAGAGGAGAGTGTGACAGTGCCACAGGACCAGGACGCGGCAGCGTCGGCGCCGCAATTGGTGGGTTCGTTCCTGGAGCGACGCCGCGAGCAGATCGCCCAGCGATGGGCGGACGCACCCCTGTTCAGGTCGGTGTTCACGGTCTCCCGGGACGAGGCGGTCGAGGCCAGCAAGGCGGTCGTGGACGCCCTGTCCGAGGTGGCCGTCAGCGGACGCCTGGAGGACACCACCGCACCCGGGTACGAACCGGTGCGCGAGCAGCTGGGCCGGATGACCCAGAACCGGGCCCGCGCCGGCGCGACGCCGGCCGGGATCGCCGACGAGGTGGCCGCGCTGCGCGCCTCCGCCGTCGATCTGCTGCGCGAGGAGTTCGCCGACCCGACCGCCCCGCAGGCCCAGGAATGCGTGCTGACGCTGACCCTGCTGCTGGGCACCCTGCGCCTGGTCGTGCTGGAGACCGCCCTGGACGCGGGCGCGGAGATGATCGAGCGGCAGCGCCAGCAGTTGCTCGAAGTGGCCACCCCCGTCATCAAGTTGTGGGAGCACACCGTCGCCGTCCCGCTGATCGGGACGCTGGACAGCGCCCGCAGCCAGGTCGTGATGGAGTCGCTGCTGGAGGCCATCGTCGAGCAGCGCGCCCGGTACGCCATCCTGGACATCACCGGTGTGCCCACCGTGGACTCGCTGGTGGCGCAGCACCTGATGAAGACGGTGGCCGCGGCGCGGCTGATGGGGGCCGAGTGCATCGTCTCCGGAATCCGGCCGGCCATCGCGCAGACCATCGTGCAGCTCGGCATCGATCTGGGCTCGGTGCTCACCCGGGCCTCCCTCGCCGACGCGCTGGCCTACGCGCTGAGCCGGCAGGGCATCGAGGTCTACCGTGCGCAGACGGGTACGAACGCCCGGTGAACGAACCCGTCCCCGTCCATCCGGCCCCGGTGCCGGTACTCGCCCTGGGCGACATACTGCTCGTCTCGCTCCAGGGCGAACTGCACGACGGCCTCGCCGAGCAGTTGCAGCAGGACCTCAGCCACCGCATCGCCACCACCGGTGTGAGCGGGGTGGTCATCGACATCTCCGGAGTGGACATCGTCGACTCCTTCCTCGGCCGGGTGCTCGCGGAGATCGCGTCCACCGCCCGGCTGCTCGCCGCCCGTACGGTCCTCGCCGGAATGCGGCCCGCCGTCGCGATCACCCTGGTCGAACTGGGGCTGGCGCTGCCCGGTCTGACCACCGCGCTGGACGTCGACCGGGCCATGGAAGTGCTGTCCCAGAGGGGGAGATGATGCAGCCGTCCGGCCAGGCGTCCGCAACCACCGTGCCCATCGGTTCGGACGCGGATCTGGCCTGGGTGCGGCAGCAGGTGCGGCAGTGCGCGGCGGCCCTCGGATTCGGTCTGGTGCAGCAGACGAAGCTGGTCACGGCGGCGAGCGAGCTGGCCCGCAACACCCTGGTGCACGGCGGTGGCGGGCACGCGGAGATCACCCCGCTGGACAACGGCCGCGCCCGCGGCCTGCGGATGAGCTTTATCGACAGCGGCCCCGGCATCCGCGATCTGGAGCTGGCCATGACCGACGGTTACACCTCGGGCGGCGGCCTCGGGCTCGGGCTCAGCGGTGCCAGGCGGCTGGTGCAGGAGTTCAGCGTGGATACCGAGCCGGGCCGGGGCACGACCGTCACGGCCGTCGCCTGGGTGACCCAGGTGCCCGCCTCGCGATCGGGGCTGGGATGAGCCGCGTCTGGGAGGTCCCGGTGCACGACTCCACGCGCGTCCGGGACGCCCGTACGGCGGTCCGCGAGGCGTGCGGGCAGGCGGGCCTCGGGCCGGAGCGCACGGCGGCCGGGGAGCTGGTGGCCACCGAGCTGGCCACCAATCTGCTCCGGCACGCGGGCGGCGGCACCCTGGTGGTCAACCTGGTGACACCGCCGTCCGGTACGGGGACCTCGGTACGGCTGTTCACGCTGGACCACGGGCCGGGCATCGCCGATGTCACGGAGGCCCTGCGCGACGGCTGTACCACCGACGGGCCCTCCCTCGGCGCGGGCCTCGGCAGCTGTCTGCGCAACGCCGACGCCTTCCAGCTGTACGGCGTCCCGGGCCGGGGCACGGTGGCGACGGCGCGGATCGACGCGGAACGCGCGCGGGGCAACCGGGCCTCCGAAGGGCCCACGGCAGGCGGCATCGTCGTCTCGCTCGACCGGGCCGAGCACTCCGGTGACGCCTGGGAGTGCGTGCGCGACGAGGGGCTGGTGACCTTGCTGCTCGCGGACGGGCTCGGGCACGGGCCCAAGGCCGGGCACGCGTCCGGCGCGGCGGTCACGGAGCTGCGGCGGGCCGCGCAGTCGCCGCCCCAGGAGATCCTGCGGCGGCTGCACACCGCCCTGCGCCCCACCCGGGGGGCCGCGATCGCCGTCGCCCAGGTGGACACGGTGAAGGGGGAACTCGGCTTCGCCGGGGTCGGCAACATAGGGGCCCGGCTGCGTACCCCGGACGGGTGGACGTCGCTGGTGTCGCATCCGGGGATCGTCGGGGCGTACTTCCCGGCGCACGTCCCCTTGCGCCGGGCGGCGTGGCACCGCGACAGTCTGCTCGTGCTGCACAGTGACGGGCTGCCCAGCCGCTGGATCCCGCCCGAGGACCCCCGGCTGCTCACCCATGATCCGTCGGTGCTGGCCGCGACCGTCCTGCGGGACGCGGGCAGCCCCGCCCGCCCCCCGCGCGACGACACCAGCGTCGCCGTACTGGCTCAGGATCCCCGCCCATGACCACGACCTCCGACACCTGGACCCTGACCGGCCCCGTCGACGCAGCCCGTGCCCGTGCGCTGCTGGCGCGGCTCACGGCGGACGCGGGGGTGCCGGCCCGGGACCGTGCCCGTTTCCTGGCCGTGCTGACCGCCCTGCTGCGCCCCTCCCGGGAGGGGCGGCGGCAACGGCTGACCGTGACCGCCGGCGAGGACCTGCATCTCGCCCTGGACGGCGCCGAGCCCTGGCGGCACACGCTGGCCTGCCCTTCTCCCCTGCCCCGGCCGCTGCCCCGGCCCGACGGCCTGGCCGAGGCGGACCTCGCCGAGGCGCTGCTCGGCGCGGGCGAGGACACCGCCGTCGTACTGGCGGGTCTGGACGAGGCGGAGGAGCTGGTCCGGTTCCACCGGGAGGAGTTGCACCAGACCAACCAGGGTGTGCTCGCGCTGCACGCCGAACTGGAGGCGGCCGCGCTGGCGCAGCGGGAACTGCTGGACGCCGAGCGGGCGGCCCGCGCGGAGGCGGAGAACGCCCGCCGGCTGCTGACCTTCCTCGCCGATGCCAGCGCCTCCCTCAACGCCTCCCTGGACCACGAGGACATCCTGCGCCGGCTGCCCAAGCTGCTGGTGCCGGAGTACGCCCGGCACGTGGACGTATGGCTGGTGGACGACGAGCGGACCCCGCCCGCCGAACGGGCCGCGGCCGCGGTGACGGCGGCCCGCACCGGGCGCCCCCAGCACGCGGCGCCGCGGCCCGGCGGACTCCCCGGCGTGGACGATCTGCCGGCCTCCGTGCTCTCTCCCGACCGGCCGCTCTTGTGCCTGCCGCTCGGCGCGCGCACCGTGCAGGGCGTGCTGACCCTGTCGGCGCCCGGCGAGCGGTTCGCACCGGACACCGCCGTGATGCTGCTGGAGCTGGCCCGGCGGGCGGGCATCGCGCTGGACAACGCCCGCCAGTACGAGCAGCACCGGGACGTCGCCGAGGCCCTCCAGCGCGCCCAGCTCACCGAGTTGCCGGACACCCCGGGGCTCGCGCTGGCGGCGCGCTATCTGCCGGCCACGCACGGCCTGAACATCGGCGGTGACTGGTACGACGCGTTCCCCGGCCCTGACGGCAGTGTGCTGGCGGTGATCGGGGACGTCACCGGGCACGGGCTGCGGGCCGCGGTGATCATGGGCCAGTTGCGGACCGCGCTGCGCGCCTACGCGGTCGAGGGCAACGGGCCCGCGCGCATCCTCACCCTGCTGCACCGGATGCTGCGCCATCAGCAGCCGGAGCTGTACGCGACCTGTGCCATCGCCCGGTTCACGCCGGGTGAGCCGGGTGTGGTGTGGGCGGCGGCCGGTCATCCGCCCGCGCTGGTGCGCGGCCCCGGGGGCGAGGTGCGGGTGCTGGACGCCAAGCCGGGGATCATGCTCGGGGTTCCGGTGCCCCACGAGTACGAGGAGCACCACGAGGAGTTGCCGGCCGGTGCCACGCTCGCGCTCTACACGGACGGCCTGGTGGAGCGCCGGTCCGCGGGGATCGACGCGGGTATAGAGCGGCTGGCCGACGCGCTGGGCACGCTGCTCGGCGCGGCGGAGCTGGAGCAGCTGGACGCGGCGGCCGACGCGCTGCTCAGGCCGATGCTGCGGGACTCCGAACACGACGACGACATCTGCCTGTTGCTCTGTCGTACCGCCGCCTGACGCGCCCGTGCGCCGGTCCCCTGGGCGGGGAACCGGCGCACGGGCGTGCGGTCACTGGTTGACGCAGGTGTTCCCGGCGGCCGGGTTCAGCAGCCCGACGAGGTCGACGCTGTCACCGCAGACGTTGACGGGAATGTCGATCGGGACCTGGACGACGTTCCCGGACAGGACACCCGGGCTGCCCACGGCCACTCCGGTCGTCGGGTCGGGGTCGGCCGCGAAGGCGCCGGCGGCGCCGCCCAGCGCAAAGACGCCTGCGAGTACGGCCGTTGTGGCGATGCTGCGGATGCGCATGTATCTGCCTTACTGGTCGAAAAGTAGGGACAGCACCATCACACCCGGCCCCCGTGGGGTTCGCCTCTCCGGATACGCCGACGGGGTGGCCCCCTTCGGAGGGAACCACCCCGGGCCGGTGCGGCGCGGCCGGCCGGATGATTCCGGCCGGACCTGCGCAGACGGGTCGGGCCGATCGTGTTCCGAGGTCCCCGGGCCGGGGCGTCCGGAACCGGGAATCGGAGGATCTCCCGGCCGGGGTGAAGTCGGGCCGTCTCCCTTAGAGTTGCCGGGACAGCTGGCCCGCCGGACGCGCTGGTCCGGTCCCGGAGACCGCTCGGGCAGGGTCAAGTTCCCCTCGCCGAGGGCGCCTTCGCGAGGGCCGCCTTCTTGACCCGGGGCAGGGCAGCACCCGGCCGCCCGTGTACGACACCCTAGGGGCTGCCCCGGGTCGGCGCAGGTCGGGTGGGCCGGTCGTGGCGGGCCCCGGGGCCGGACCGGTGAAGTACGGCCCCGGGGGTGAACCGGCTTACGGGAAGGACGTCACCTTGGAGGGGACGGTGCTGGTTCCCGAGGTGGCGGGTCCGGTGTTGTTGACGACGTGGGCGTACTGGCCGTTGCCGCCGAGGGAGATCACCAGGAGGTCGTGCAGTTTGATGCCGGATCCCGTCGGCACCTGGAAGCCGTGGGCCTGCACGATCGAGGGGTCGGCGGTGTAGTTGCAGTAGCTGCCCAGGCCCCAGGCCTCGTGCGTGGTGACCGAGTCGTCGATCTTGTAGGCCGCGTAGCCGGTGATGCCGTCATGGGTGACGGCGGCGGCGTTAGGGGCATCGTACGCCTTCTCGTTCTGGAAGAAGATGGTCCGGCCGCGCTCTCCGCTCCAGTAGACGTCGTACTTGTTGAAGTGTTCGACGAACAGGCCGGTGGCGAGGACGTCGTCGCCGTTGACCCGCAGGCCGTAGTCGGCGCGGTTGGTGGTCCAGCCGACGCCGCTGCCGTGGTCGGCGCGCCAGATCCAGGTGTGGTCGATGATCGTGTCGTCGCTGTTGACCACCAGCGAGTTGGTGGCGAGACCGGGGCCCGCGCCGCCGATGCGGAAGAACACGTCCTGCACGGTGGTCGGGTTCGCGGAGTGGTCGGCGCTCGCACCCGGGTCGCCGATGCGCAGCAGGGTGTCGGAGTTGACGGACCCGGCGTCGATCAGCAGCCCGGCCAGCTTGACCCCGTCGACGTCGGAGACGTGCATGGCGTCGACCCCGTTGTCCGGGACCAGGGTGGCGAGCCCGAGGCCGAGGACCACGGTGTTCGCGCGGGTCACATCGATCGTCTGGTCGAGGTGGTAGACGCCCGGGGTGAACAGGAGGTTGAGGCCCTGGGCGAGGGCCGCGTTGATGGTGGCCGCGGTCGCGCCCGGCTTGACGACGTAGAACTGGTCGAGCGGGAGGGAGGTGCCCGGCGTGTTCGGCCAGGAGACACCGCGGGCGTTGGTGCGCTTGGACGGGACGAACACCTTGTACGTGGAGCCGTCCAGGTACAGGAACGGCTTCTCGCGGGAGACGGGCGTGTTGTCCAGCGTGGTGTACGGGCCGCTGTCGAAGTTGGTGGCGGGCGCGCCCTGGACGCCGGAGAAGGTCATGTTCCACACGCCGTTGGTCCAGCCGCCGACCGAGCTGTCGCGGGTGTACCACTGCTGCTGGGAGTACGGGCCGACCGTGCCGTCGATCTTCGAGTCGGCGATGTAGCCGCCGGAGGCCCAACCGTAGCCGTTCGGGGCGAGGTTGAGGCCGCCCTCGACATGGATACGGCGGAAGGGCGCGGCCTGGGCGACGGCCCAGCGGTCGTCCCCGTTGGACGGCTTGATGGCGAGGTTCTCGGCCGAACGCCAGAAGTTCTGGGTGGCGTTGCCGTTGAACCAGCCCGCGTCCACGGTGACATCACCGTTGATCTGGGTGTCGTCGGGGTTGAGGCCGAGTCCGGAGATCGAGGTGTAGAAGCCGATCTGGGCGTTGATGTTGTTGTAGGTGCCGGGCTTGAGCAGGAACTGGTAGCGGCCGGTGCCGAACTGGGCGGATTCCTGCTGGGCGAAGACGTCGTCGAACTTCTGCTGGAGGTTCGGTGTGGAGGGGTCGACGACGATGACGTTCGGTCCGAGGTCGCCGCCGCCCTGCACGGGCGGGGTGCCGGTGGTGCCGGTGTGCACGGCGACCTCCCACAGGGAGTAGCCGTAGCCGGTGCCGCGGGCGGTGCCGTAGACGCGGACGTACCGGCCGGAGCCGCTGACGTCGTACGACGCGGTGCCGCCGGTGGCGCCGGTGACGCTCTTGAGGGTGCTCCAGTTCTGGCCGTCGGTGGAGGTCTGGATCTGGAAGTTCTTGCCGTAGGCGGTCTCCCAGTTCAGGTCCACCTTGCACAGGTCCCGCACCGAGCCGAGGTCGACCTGGACCCACTGCGGGTCGGACGCCTGGCTGGACCAGCGGGTGCCGGTGTCGCCGTCGAAGGCGGCGGAGGCGGGGGTGCCGGCGTTCTCGGTGGAGGAGGCGGTGGCGGGCCTGCCCTGGGCGGCGTTCGCCGTGCCGCAGCTGGGCTGTGCGGTGTCGGTGCTGCCGTACACCTGGAACTCCCACAGGGAGTAGCCCCATTGAGTGGCGCGGTGCACGCCGAGCATGCGGACGTAGCGGCCCTGGCCGGAGACGTCCAGGGTGTCGTTGCCGCCGTCCGAGCCGGTGACCGACTTCAGATCGGTCCAGTTGACGGCGTCCTTCGATATCTGGACCTTGTAGTCCTTCGCGTACGCGGCCTCCCAGTCGAGGACGACGCGGGTGACGGAGGCGGTGGCACCCAGGTCGACCTGGAGCCACTGGTCGTCGGTGGTGGCGGAGGACCAGCGGGTCCCCGTGTCGCCGTCCACGGCGTCGGCCGCGGTGGTGCCGTAGTTCTCCTCTGAGGACGCGGTGGCCGTCCTTCCCTGAGACAACGGCGCCTCGGCCGCGACGGCCCGGCCGTGGCCGAGTGGCAGGGTGATCAGCGCGGCCATGGCGGCCAGCGCGACACCCGCGGATCGGAATCTCATATGCGGCTCCCTGAAGACCGGTGGGTGAACATCGATCGCTCACTACTTAGTTCACGTTTTGATTTAAGTGGCGAGACGGATGCCGCACAAGCCTTCGGAAGCCGAACGTTTTCGCGCGTGCCGCTCATGGCGCCGCGTCAAGTCCCTTTTTGCGCCTGCCGCCGGACCATCGCGAGCAGTGCGGTGTGGGTGCCGGGGTCGGCGGCGGCGATCAGGCCGCCCCGGCCGGTGTGCAGGGGCTCGCCGTACAGGCCGGTGACCGTGCAGCCGGCGGCCCGGCACAGGGCGATACCGGCGGCGAAGTGCACGCTGTCGGCGAGATGGCCGTCGGTGACGTAGGCGGCGCGGCGCCCGGCGGCGACCCAGGCGACGGCGAGGGTGCTGGAGACCACCCGGGGCCGGAACCGCTCGATGAAGTCGGGGTCGGCGAGCAGCGAAGGGGCCCGGAACGCGGGGGCGTTGGGGAAGGGCGGGTCGAGGTTGACGTCCACCAGCGCGGAGGCGGCGGAGGGCGTCAGCTTCTCCTCACCGTCACCGTCACCGTCACTGTCGCCATCGCCGTCACTGTCGCGGTCGCCGCTGCTCAGCCGGGCCCGGGTGCCGTCGGTCCAGAAGACCTCGCCGGTGAACGGGTCGGCGGTGGCCGCCGCGGTGGTCTCGCCGTCCACCCGCAGGGCGACGTTGACGCCGACGAGCCTGGTCCGTACCGCGTAGTTGAGGGTGCCGCACAGGGGGTCGACCAGCCAGCGGCGCCGGGCCCCGGCGGCGCCGCGGGGGCCGCTCTCCTCGCCGGTGACGGCGTCGTCCGGGCGGGCGGCGCGCAGTACGTCCAGGATCGCCCGCTCGGCGGCGAGGTCCGCCTCGGTGGCGAAGTCCCCGTCGCCCTTCTCGTGGCGAGCGAGCCGGCCGCCGTACAGGTCGCGTACGACGGCGGCGCCCGCCCGGGCCGCGGTCACGGCCAGGCGAGCGTCGGATTCCCCGTTGATGAGCGTCATGGGCGCAGCCTACGCGCAACTCACCGCGGCAAAGAAGGAGTTCAGCCCCGTGCCGGGGTGAGCGTGAGGGTCTGCTCGGCGGCGGTGCGGCCGCGGCCGACGGCGCTGTGGGTGGTGTCGGTCCAGGTGCGCACCGGGACGGTCTCCGCGCCACGGCCAGGATCGGCGGACAGGCCGAGGACCAGGCCGCTGTAGCGGTTGACGAGATGGAAGGTGCCGGCCGGGGAGGCGTCCGGGATCAGGAACCACTGCTGTCCGACGGCCGGGCTCTTCCCGCGCCGCGGGGTGACGGTCGGCACGGTGCCCCAGGCGCGGTCCCGGATCCTGGTGGAGTCGACGCCGAGCAGGGCGCCGGTGGCGGAGTTGGTCACGGTGTAGGCGCCGTCGCCGGTGGGCCGGAAGGTCCAGGTGGCGCGGGCCGTGGGGGTGGGGCGGGCCGCGCCACCTGGACC
>NZ_MUNF01000151.1 GCF_002154555.1 Streptomyces murinus | reverse complement strand
CGGCCCGGCGCCGGGCCGCCGCCCGCGACCGGCTTCTCGCCCACTCCCTGGGACGGCGTGGACCGCCGTGCGCCGCTCCGCTCGCCTCCTGGTGAGCGACGCACCCGTCCCCCACTCGTACCCCGCGCAGGGCAACTGCGCGACCCCCAGGGAGAACACCCAGATGAGCAAGCGGAACAGCCAGGCGTCGAAGAACGCGGCCCGGGAGCGGCTGCGCGTGGAGCGCGAGCGCCAGGCCAAGCGCGACAAGGCCAGGCGCCAGGCGTTCGTGGCCGGCGGCGTCGTGGTCGCGCTCGCGGCCGCGGGCGGCATCGGCTACGCCGTCGTCCAGGCCAACAAGCCCAGCTACTGGGAGGGCCTGAAGAACGCGAAGGTCGTCGCCCCGGCCCACACCGAGGGCGCCAAGGGCACCACGGTCGTCATCGGCAAGGCGAGCGCCAAGAAGACCCTCAAGATGTACGAGGACCCGCGCTGCCCGGTGTGCGCCCAGTTCGAGCAGACGGTCGGCTCGACGCTGCACAAGGACATCGACGACGGCAAGTTCAAGTACCAGTACGTGGGCGCCACGTTCCTGGACGCCCATGACAACGGTGTGGGCTCCAAGAACGCGCTGAGCGCGCTCGGCGCCGCGCTGAACATCAGCCCCGAGGCGTTCCTGGACTACAAGTCCGCGCTGTACTCCACGAAGTGGCACCCGGACGAGAACGACGACAAGTTCAAGGACGACAGCTACCTCATCAAGATCGCCGACACCGTCCCGGCGCTGAAGGGCAACGCCACCTTCCAGAACGCCGTCAAGAAGGGCACCTATGACGCCTGGGCGGTGAACATGTCGAAGCAGTTCGACAACAACAAGGACGGCGTGACCGGTACTCCGGCCTTCGTCATGGACGGCAAGCAGCTCAACGGCGGCAACATGATCACGTCGGTGGACGAGTTCAACAAGGTCATCGACGCGGCCGTCAAGGGCTGACGATCCCCTCCCGGCCGACGAACTCCAGGGTGTCGGCACCCCTTCGAAAACCGACGGCTCGGTGAAGAGCGGGCGAACATTCCTTGTTCGCCCGCTCTTTTGTTCTACCGCTCGGTAACCTGATCGGCCGTGACCAGTCGAAACAGATCACTCCCGGCCTCCCAGGGCCTCAACTCCCCTTCCCCTCGCCGCCGTACGGTCGTCAAGGCCGCGGCGGCGACCGCTGTGCTGGCCGGGCCGCTCGCCGCCGCCCTGCCCGCCCGCGCCTCCGGTCAGGCCCCCGCCTTCCTGCACGGTGTGGCCTCCGGTGACCCGCTGCCCGACGGCATCCTGCTGTGGACCCGCATCACCCCGACCCCGGACGCCACCCCCGGCTCCGGTATCGGCCCGGACACCGTGGTGAGCTGGGTCGTCGCCACCGACAAGGCGCTCACCCAGGTCGTCAGCAAGGGCTCCACCACCGCGACGGCCGCCTCGGACCACACGGTGAAGGCGGACATCCGCGGCCTCCAGCCGGCCACCGACTACTGGTTCCGCTTCTCCTGCGGCGGCACCGACTCGCCCGTCGCGCGCACCCGCACCGCCCCGGCCGCCACCGCGGACGTCTCCGGGCTCCGCTTCGGCGTGGTCACCTGCGCCAACTGGGAGGCCGGCTACTTCTCCTCGTACCGCCACCTCGCGGCGCGGGGCGACCTCGACGCCTGGCTGCACCTCGGCGACTACATCTACGAGTACAAGTCCGGCGAGTACGCGGCCCGCGGCAAGGTGATCCGGCAGCACGCCCCCACCAACGAGATCATCACGCTCGCCGACTACCGCACCCGGCACGGCAAGTACAAGACCGACGCCGACCTCCAGGCCCTGCACCTGAAAGCGCCGGTCATCGCGATCTGGGACGACCACGAGTTCGCCGACAACGCGTGGTCGGGCGGCGCGGTCAACCACACCGAGGGCGCCGAGGGCACCTGGACCGCCCGCAAGGCCGCCGCCAAGCAGGCCTACTTCGAGTGGATGCCGGTGCGCCCGGCGATCGAGGGCACCACCTACCGGCGGCTGCGCTTCGGCAAGCTCGCCGACCTGTCCCTGCTGGACCTGCGCTCCTTCCGCTCCCAGCAGGTGTCCGGGACCAGCGGCTCGGTGGACGACGCGAGCCGCACCATCACCGGCCGGGCCCAGCTCGACTGGCTGAAGGCGGGCCTGAAGGCGTCCGACACCAAGTGGCGGCTGGTCGGCAACTCGGTGATGATCGCGCCGTTCGTCATCGGCTCCCTCACCGCGGACCTGCTCAAGCCGCTCGCCCAGCTGCTCGACCTGCCGCAGGGCGGCATAGGCGTCAACACCGACCAGTGGGACGGCTACACCCACGACCGCCGGGAACTCCTCGACCACCTGACGTCGAACAACATCGGCAACACCGTCTTCCTGACCGGTGACATCCACATGTCCTGGGCCAACGACGTGCCGGTGGACGCGGGCACCTACCCGCTGTCGGAGTCGGCCGCCACCGAGTTCGTCATCACCTCGGTGACCTCCGACAACCTCGACGACATCGTCAAGGTCCCCGAGGGCCTCGTCTCCGCGGTCGCCGCGCCGCTCATCGAGGCCGCCAACCGGCACGTCCACTGGGTGGACACCGACCGGCACGGCTTCGGCGTGCTCGACATCACCACCGACCGCGCCCAGATGGACTACTACGTCCTGTCCGACCGCACCGACCAGAACGCCACCGCCAAGTGGGAGCGCTCGTACCGCACCCGCACCGGCACGCAGAAGGTCGAGCGCACCTACGACCCGGTCTAGGCGGTCCGCAGGCCGTCGAGGAAGCCGAGCGCCACGCGCCAGGTCGCCTCGGCGGCCTCCGCGTCGTGGTCCGGCAGGTCGGGGTCGGTGTACACATGCCCGGCCCCGGCGTACCGGTAGACCTCCACATCGGCGCCCGCGCGGCCCATCTGGAGGTACCAGGCGCTGAGCCAGTCGTCCGTCTCGAACGGGTCCGGCTCGGCCACGTGCAGCTGCACCGGCAGCTCGTCCACGTGCGCGTTCGGCGCGATGTCCGAGGTGCCGTGCAGAAGCAGCAGCCCGCGCGCCTTGTCGTCGCCGAGGGCGAGGGTCTGCGCCACGGAGGCGCCGAGCGAGAACCCGGCGTAGACCAGACCCCGCTCCGAGTACGGCGCCGCCGCCAGCACGGCCCGCTTCAGCAGCTCCTCCTTGCCGATCCCGTCGCTGAACTCCATGCCCTCCTCGACGGTGTCGAACGTCCGCCCCTCGAAGAGGTCCGGAGTCCACACCTCGTGGCCGGCCGCGCGCAGCCGGTCAGCGGCATCGCGCACCGCGGGCCTGAGCCCATAGGTCGAGTGAAAGAGCATGATGTTCATGAGCCCATGGTGCCAGCTCCGGGGGCTGTGCCCGGGAGCGGGACAAGTCACAGGTTCACGATCGCCGTAGCCGGTTACGTTCCAAGGCATGGAGACCGTACTGCGCCCTGTGACCGTGGTCGGCGCGTCCCTGTTCCTGACCGTCCTCATCGGCTGGGCCACCGACGTGCTGCTGCGCAAGGCGGACGAACGCCACCCCGAGACCCCCCTGTGGGACCGGCTGCGGCGCGCCCGCGTCCCGTACCAGCTGGTCCTGTGCGCGGCCCTGCTCAGAGGCTCGTACGACCAGGCCGAGCTGTTCGAGGAGCACCGGGTCGGCGTCGGCCGGACCCTGACCCTGGTGCTGATCGGGGCCGCGGCGTGGCTGGCGATCCGGATCGCGGGCGCCGTGGTCGAGACGACGTACAGCCGCTACGCGCGCGCCCACCACGACGCGGCGCGGGTACGGCGGGTGCGCACCCAGGTCACGCTGATCATGCGGGTGGTCGCGGCGGTCGTCGGCGTGGTCGCGATGGCCGCGATGCTGCTGACCTTCCCGGCGATGCGGGCCGCGGGCGCCTCCCTGCTGGCCTCGGCCGGTGTCCTCGGCATCGTGGCCGGTGTCGCCGCGCAGTCCACGCTGTCGAACCTGTTCGCCGGGCTCCAGATCGCCTTCGGCGACATGGTCCGCATCGGCGACACCGTGGTCGTGGACGGCGAGTGGGGCACGGTCGAGGAGATCACCCTGACCTTTCTGACGGTACGGACCTGGGACGAGCGCCGGATCACCATGCCGGTGTCGTACTTCACCTCCAAGCCCTTCGAGAACTGGTCGCGGGGCACCCCGCAGATGACCGGGATCGTGTTCTGGCAGCTCGACCACAGCGCGCCCCTGGAGGCGATGCGCGAGAAGCTGCGGGACATCCTGCGCCAGTGCCCGGCCTGGGACGGCCGTGCCTCCAACCTGGTGGTCACCGACTCCACCGCCAACACCATGGAGGTGCGCGCGCTGGTGACGGCGAAGGACGCCGACGACATCTGGACGGTGCGGGTCGCGGTCCGCGAGCAGATGATCACCTGGCTGTCCGCGGAGCACCCCTACGCGCTGCCCCGGGTCAACACCTCGGACGCGGTGCTGCCGCCCTACCGCGTGCCCTCCCCGGACCGCCACTCCCTGCGCAAGGCGTACGAGTTCCCGCGCACCGGACGGAGCTGAGCGGGGCGGGACCGGTGAGGGGCCGGTGGGCGCCTCGGTCCGGTTCAATGGCCGCGTTCGGCGCCTCCGTTGACCTGGATGATCTGTGAGGTGATGTGCCCGGCGGCGGGCGAGGCCAGCCAGTGCAGGGTGGCCGCCACATCGCCCGGCTCGCCCGCCCGGCCGGTGGAGGTCTCGGCCACGAGCTGTCCGCGCCGCTCCTCGGACATGCCGCCGCCGAAGAAGTCGGTGTCCTCGATGTAACCGGGCGCGACCACGTTCACCGTGATGCCCCGGTGGCCCAGCCGGCGGGCCAGATCATGGGCGAAGGGGTGCAGCCCGGCCTTGGCCGCCGCGTAGGCGCCGCTGCCCGAGCCGCGGTAGGCGGCGATGGAGCTGAGGAAGAGCACCCGCCCGCCGGGCTCGGCGAGCCGCTCCTGAAGGGCCTCGGTGAGCAGCACCGCGGTCAGGGTGTTGAGTCTGAAGGCGACGCTCCAGGCATGGGCGACCCGGTCCAGGGGGTCCTCGCTGCCGGCCGGTGGCTCCAGGGCGCCGGAGCCCCCCGCGCTGTGCACGAGCACATCGACGGTGCCGAACTCCCGGGCGACGAGCCGGGCCACCTCCCGCACCTCGGCGGGCTCGGTGAGGTCGGCCGCGTGGGTGAGCGCCCCCGGCACCCCGGCCTTCTCCAGCACCTCCGCGCGCCGTCCGAGGAGCAGCACCCGGTCCCCGCCCGCGGCGAAGGCACGTGCCGTCGCCAGCCCGATGCCCGTACCGCCTCCGCTGATCACGATGTTGCGAGTCATGATCCGAGAGTAGGAGTCCGCGGCGGACGGCGCTTCCGGTTGTCCACAGCCACCGGGTATTTGTATGACCGGATATACACAGCTGGCCGATATACACAGCCGGCCGAGCGCCGTCAGCGCAGGCTGCGCACATCGAGATGGCGCAGAATCCGGTCCACGATCTCCGGGTCCATCCCCGGTTCGCTGCGCGCGGCGAGCACCTCGTGCCGGGCGGCGCTGAGCATCTCGCCCTGGATACGCCTGATCCGCTTCAGCCGCTTGGCCCGCTGGTGCTGTGCCTCGCGGCGCTCCTCCTCGCCCATGTCGGGGCTGATCCGGATGCCGATGTCGAAGGCCTGCCGCAGCATCTGCTCGGACAGCTCCTCGGGCAGGTCCTCCACCTGCTCGATCTCCCGCAGCCGGCGCTTGGCCGCCTTGGCCGCGCGCACCGCCAGCTCCTTCTCGGACTCCTTCTCCCGCTCGGCGTCGGCCTGCACCCCCAGCCGTCTGACCAGCCACGGCAGAGTCAGCCCCTGGATCACCAGGGTGGCGACGATCACCCCGAAGGCGATGAAGACGATCTCGTCCCGGTCCGGGAAGGGCTTGCCGGCGTCGGTCTCCAGGGGGATGGCCAGCGCCAGCGCGACCGAGGCCACCCCGCGCATCCCGGACCACCACATCACGACCGTCTCCCGCCAGCTCGTGGGGATCTCCTCCTCCACATCGCGCCGGGCGTGCAGCCGTTTGGTCAGCCAGGTCGCCGGGAGCAGCCACAGCAGTCGTACGACGATCACCACACCGGCGACGGCCACCGCCCAGCCGAGCAGCTCGCCCCACCGTCCGCTGGCCGTACGGATCGCGTTGTGCAGCTCCAGGCCGATCAGCCCGAAGGCGACGCCGGTGACGAGGGTGTCGATGATGTCCCAGAAGGTGTGTCCCGCCAGTCGGGTCATCACATCGTCGGCGCCGGTGGCGTACTCGGAGAGATAGAGGGCCGTGGTGAGCACGGCGAGCACGCCGGAGCCCTGGAGCTTCTCCGCGAGCACGTAGGAGGCGTACGGCACCAGCAGGGTCAGGCCGATCTGGAGGGTCGGGTCGCCCAGCAGGTCCATCACCCGGTTCGCGCCCCAGCCGAGCAGCAGCCCCACGGCCACCGCCACCACGGCGGACAGCACCAGCGCGAGCCCGGCCTTCCACGGCGAGAACAGTCCGCTCACCGCGGCGGCGATCGCCACGTGGTAGAGCACGATGGCCGTGACGTCGTTGAACAGCCCCTCGCCCTCCAGGACCGACACCAGGCGGCGCGGCAGCCCGAGTTGTCCGGCGACGCTGGTCGCGGCGACCGGGTCGGGCGGGGCGATCAGCGCGCCGAGCGCCACGGCGGCGGCGACCGACAGACCGGGCACGATCGCGTGGGCCACGAAGGCGACGCACACCGTGGTCACGAACACCAGGGCGACGGCCAGGGTCAGGATCGGGCGTTTGTTGGTCGTGAACTGCCGCCAGGAGGTGCGCCGTACGGCCGCGTACAGCAGCGGCGGCAGCAGTCCGGGCAGGATCAGCTCGGGCGGGATGTTCACGTTGGGCACGAAGTCGGCCACCGCGAGGACCCCGCCGAACAGCGTCATCAGCACCGGGGCCGGCACCCCGAGGCGGTCGCCCACCGGGACGCTCACCAGGGCCCCGAGCAGCAGGGCGAACAACAGAGCCAACTGATCCAAGGCCGGCGCTCCGGGGTCGACATGGCACGCGAGGCTTCAAGCCTGCCATGCCGCCCGGCCACCGGCCGTTCCAGGGCATCGCCCCGGGGGGTGTCGCCGCACCCCGTTCACCGGCTCTTGTGCCGGTGGTTACAGGGCGCGGCGCATCGCCCGGTGGGGCATGTCGGCGTCCAGGAACTCCGGTCCGTACGCCGCGTAGCCGAGCCGCTCGTAGAAACCGAGCGCCTGGGTCTGCGCGTGCAGGTCCACCGCGGCCAGGCCACGCGCGCGGGCCGCGTCCTCGATGGCCCGCACCAGGGCGGCGCCGATACCGAGCCCGCGGGCCCGACGGGAGACCGCGAGCCGCCCGAGGGAGCCGACGGAGGCGTCCGCGCCGGTCTTGGCGACGGCCGCCTCACCGGTCAGCAGCCGGCCGGTGCCCAGCGGGGTGCCGTCCGCGCGCAGGGCCAGCACATGCACGGCGACGGCGTCGTACGCGTCGTACTCGATGGCTTCGTCCACGCCCTGCTCATGAACGAAGACCTCCTTGCGGACCGCGAAGCACGCCTCCAGGTCGGCGGGGTCCTCGGCGACGCGGACGGTGGGGGCTCCGGTCATCCGTAGGTCTCCTCACGGACCAGGTCCAGGGCCTGCTGAAGGTCCTCGGGGTAGTCGGAGGAGAACTCCACCCAGCGGCCGTCGCCCGGGTGTTCGAAGCCGAGGCGCACGGCGTGCAGCCACTGGCGGGTGATGCGCAGCCGCTTGGCGAGGGTGGGGTCCGCGCCGTAGGTGAGGTCGCCGACGCACGGGTGGCGGTGGGCGGCCATGTGGACGCGGATCTGGTGGGTACGGCCGGTCTCCAGCTTCACATCGAGCAGGGAGGCGGCGCGGAAGGCCTCGATGAGGTCGTAGTGCGTCACCGAGGGCTTGCCGTCGGCGGTGACCGCCCACTTGTAGTCGTGGTTCGGGTGGCGGCCGATCGGGGCGTCGATGGTGCCGCTCGTCGGGTCCGGGTGGCCCTGGACCAGGGTGTGGTAGCGCTTGTCGACCGTGCGCTCCTTGAACTGGCGCTTGAGCGAGGTGTACGCGTACTCCGACTTGGCGACCGCCATCAGGCCGGAGGTGCCCACGTCCAGGCGGTGCACGATGCCCTGGCGCTCGGCGGCGCCGGAGGTGGAGATCCGGTAGCCGGCGGCGGCGAGGCCGCCGATGACGGTCGGTCCGGTCCAGCCCGGGGAGGGGTGCGCGGCCACGCCGACCGGCTTGACGATCACGACCACGTCATCGTCGTCATGCACGATCTCCATGCCCTCGACGGGCTCGGCGACCACCTGCACCGGCGCGGGCGCCTGCGGCATCTCGACCTCCAGCCAGGCGCCGCCGTGCACGCGCTCGGACTTGCCGACGACCGCGCCGTCGACCTGCACCTTGCCGGCCGCGGCCAGCTCGGCCGCCTTCGTGCGGGAGAAGCCGAACATGCGGGAGATGGCGGCGTCAACGCGCTCGCCCTCCAGGCCGTCGGGCACGGGCAGGGTACGGATCTCGGGAATCGTGCTCACCCGTCGAGTATGCCGGACGGGCGGCACGGCCCCGACCGAGCCTGTGGAAAACCGGCTCCGGCCCCGGTCCGCCGGGGCCGCGCCGTCAGTCCTTGTGGACCGTGCCGTCCGGGTCGAGACCGCGGAAGGACAGCAGCACGATCAGGATGCCGCCGCACACGATCGCCGAGTCGGCGAGGTTGAAGATCGCGAAGCCCTTGGGCGCGATGAAGTCCACGACCTGGCCGTTGAAGACGCCGGGCGAGCGGAAGATCCGGTCGGTGAGGTTGCCGAGCGCGCCGCCGAGCAGCAGGCCGAGCGCGACGGCCCAGGGGAAGCTGTAGAGCTTGCGGGCCAGCCGCATGATCACCACGATCACCGAGGCGGCGATCACCGTGAAGATCACGGTGAAGGCCGCGCCGAAACCGAAGGCGGCACCCGGATTGCGGATGGCGTGCAGCTCCAGCAGGTCCCCGACGAGCTTGATCGGCGCGTGGCCCTCCAGCTTGGCCACCACCAGCGTCTTGCTGATCAGGTCGAGCGCGTACGCGAACGCGGCCACGGCGAACAGCACGGCGATCCGGCGCCCACGGCCGGTCCGCTCCCGCTCCTGGTCCGCCGCCTGCTCGGGGGCCTGATGTGCGCCGTCCTCCGGGGTGTCCGGCGTATTGATGATGCGCTCCGCCTCTGCCACGTGCGTCCCTCGACCTAGGTTCCTGACTGAGGACGAGACTACGGCACGCCTGAGCGGCCCCACACGCTCAGGAGCGGCGTTCCTGCTTCTGCTTGCACTCCACGCACAGGGTGGCCCGCGGGAAGGCCTGCATCCGGGCCTTGCCGATGGGGTTGCCGCAGTTCTCGCACAGGCCGTAGGTGCCCGCGTCCAGCCGTTCGAGCGCGCGTTCGGTCTGGGTGAGCATCTCGCGCGCGTTGGCGGCCAGCGCCAGCTCGTGCTCGCGGGTGATGTTCTTGGTCCCGGTGTCGGCCTGGTCGTCGCCCGCGCCGTCCCCGGAGTCGCGCATCAGGCCGACGAGGGACTCCTCGGACGAGCTGATCTCCCGCCGCAGCCGCTCCATCTCGGACTGGAGCTCCGCACGCGCCTCGGCGACCTCCTGGTCGGTCCAGGGGTCCTCGCCGGGGCGCACCGCCAGCTCGCCGGGGTCCGCGGCGGCGAGGCGCGCCTTGGGAACGGCGGTGTCCTGCGCCGTGGCCGTGCCAGGGGTCTTCTTCGCAACCACCTTCGTGGCTCCCGTCTGCTTCGCGGCCCGCGCCGCGCCCGCCTTCTTGGCCGTGCTCTTCTCGTCCGGCTCCGCCTTGTGGGCCACGGTCCTCGCGGCCTTCCCGGCGGCGGTTCCCGCCGCGGTGGCGTCCTCGGCCGTCGTGCCGCCCGTGGTCGCGTCCCCGGCCGCCGTGTCCTTGGCCGCGGTCCTCTTGGCGGGCGCCTTCTTCGCCGCCGCCTTCTTGGCCGCCGTTTTCCCGGCCGAGGTCACCGTTTTCCCGGTCGGGGCCTTAGCCGCCTCGGCCGTCTCATGCGCGGCCGCCGCGGTCTTCCCGGCCGCCGCCTTCTTCTCCGGTGTCTTCCTGGCGGCCGTCTTCCTCGCCACCGGGTGGTCGGCGGCCTCCTCGGCCGCGCCCGTCTGCTCCAGGACCGGCTTCACGGCGGCTCCCTTCTCGGCGGCGGCCTTCCTGGCCACCGCCTTCCCGTCCCCCTCCTCGGCCACCGCCCGCCGCGCCGCCGCCTTCTTGGCGGCGGCCTTGTGAGCAGTGGTTCTCTCGGTATCCGACTTCCCGGCCACGGTCTTCTTCGCGCTCTTTCTCGCCACCATGGCCGCGGCCCCTTCACATAGGGTGATCTCGCTCGCGAATCGTGCTGGGACGATAAATCGACTTGCCTCCCGCGGCAACGGGGCACACCGCCCGATTCGCCCGGCCGCACCCCCCGCGCGACGGGCCTGCATCCGTTGTGCCCAGCTCCCCGGCGGGTAATCCGCCACGCCGGGCATCACCCCCGCACCCTCGCCATTCGGGGCATCCGGCGCCCCGCACCGGGCCACCGGCGGCCGGCCCCCCGAAAAGCGGTCGGCCGCTGTCCGCTCGGCGCCGTACACTGGGCGCAGCGAGCAGCATGGATGGGGACGAGTAGCGGCGTACGCAGCCCAGAGCGACCCGGGGACGGTGGAAGCCCGGGGGCGAGCGCGACGTGAAGATCACCCCGGAGCCGCCGGAAGAAAGCCGCAGCCGCAGGGCCAGGCCAGTAGAACCGGTTTCGCGAACCCAATGAGGGGGCCCACCGGCGACCGAGGCACGGCGGCGGGCCAAGGAGGGTGGTACCGCGGGAGCGCGCCGCACACGGCGTAGGAATCGAAGCTCTCGTCCCTCCGACGGAAGGCAGCAAGTCCGTTGGAGGATGCTCGCAGATGACAGCGCCGACGTACCGCCAGGTGCCCGCACAGGTCGACCTGCCCGCGCTTGAGCACGCCGTGCTCGACTTCTGGCGTGAGCAGAAGATCTTCGCCAAGACCCTGGAGCAGTCCGAGGGCCGCCCCGAATGGGTGTTCTACGAAGGCCCGCCCACCGCCAACGGCATGCCCGGCGCCCACCACATCGAGGCGCGCGTCTTCAAGGACGTCTTCCCCCGCTTCCGCACCATGCGCGGCTACCACGTGGCCCGCAAGGCCGGCTGGGACTGCCACGGTCTGCCCGTGGAGCTGGCCGTGGAGAAGGAGCTGGGCTTCTCCGGCAAGCAGGACATCGAGGCGTACGGCATCGCCGAGTTCAACGACAAGTGCCGGCAGTCCGTGACCCGGCACACCGACGCCTTCGCCGAGCTGACGACCCGCATGGGCTACTGGGTCGACCTGGACGACGCCTACCGGACCATGGACCCGGAGTACGTGGAGTCCGTCTGGTGGTCGCTGAAGGAGATCTTCGGCAAGGGCCTGCTGGTCCAGGACCATCGCGTCGCCCCCTGGTGCCCCCGCTGCGGCACCGGCCTGTCCGACCACGAGCTGGCGCAGGGCTACGAGACGGTCGTCGACCCCTCGGTGTACGTCCGCTTCCCGCTCACCTCCGGCCCGCTGGCCGGCGAGGCCGCGCTCCTGGTGTGGACGACGACCCCCTGGACCCTGGTCTCCAACACGGCGGTCGCCGCCCACCCGGAGGTCACCTACGTCGTCGCCACGAACGGCGAGGAGAAGGTCGTCGTCGCCGAGCCGCTGCTCGCCAAGGCGCTCGGCGAGGGCTGGGAGCCCACCGGGCAGAGCTTCACCGGCGCCGAGATGGAGCGCTGGACCTACCAGCGCCCGTTCGAGCTGGTCGAGTTCCCGAGCGTCAGCGAGGGAACCGATGGGCACAGCCCGGAGCCGGCCCACTATGTGGTGAACGCCGACTACGTGACCACCGAGGACGGTACGGGCCTGGTCCACCAGTCCCCCGCCTTCGGTGAGGACGACCTCAAGGTCTGCCGCTCCTACGGCCTGCCCGTCGTCAACCCGGTGCGCCCCGACGGCACCTTCGAGGAGGACGTGCCGCTGGTCGGCGGCGTCTTCTTCAAGAAGGCCGACGAAAAGCTCACCGAGGACCTCAAGCAGCGGGGCCTGCTCTTCCGGCACCTGCCGTACGAACACAGCTACCCGCACTGCTGGCGCTGCCACACCGCGCTGCTCTACTACGCGCAGCCCTCCTGGTACATCCGTACGACGGCCATCAAGGACCGTCTGATCCAGGAGAACGAGAAGACCAACTGGTTCCCGGACACGGTCAAGCACGGCCGCTTCGGCGACTGGCTGAACAACAACATCGACTGGGCGCTGTCCCGCAACCGCTACTGGGGCACCCCGCTGCCGATCTGGCGCTGCGAGGACGACCACCTCACCTGCGTCGGCTCCCGCGCCGAGCTGTCCGAGCTGACCGGCACCGACCAGTCGGACCTCGACCCGCACCGCCCGTACATCGACGCCATCACCTTCGCCTGCCCGCACGAGGGCTGCGGCAAGACGGCCACGCGCGTGCCGGAGGTCATCGACGCCTGGTACGACTCGGGTTCGATGCCGTTCGCGCAGTGGGGCTACCCGTACAAGAACAAGGAGCTGTTCGAGAGCCGTTACCCGGCCCAGTTCATCTCCGAGGCCATCGACCAGACCCGCGGCTGGTTCTACACGCTGATGGCCGTCGGCACCCTGGTGTTCGACAAGTCCTCGTACGAGAACGTCGTGTGCCTCGGCCACATCCTCGCCGAGGACGGCCGCAAGATGTCCAAGCACCTGGGCAACATCCTCCAGCCGATCCCGCTGATGGACCAGCACGGCGCGGACGCGGTGCGCTGGTTCATGGCCGCGGGCGGCTCCCCCTGGGCGGCGCGCCGGGTGGGCCACGGCACCATCCAGGAGGTCGTCCGCAAGACGCTGCTGACGTACTGGAACACGGTCGCCTTCCAGGCGCTGTACGCCCGTACGTCGAACTGGGCGCCGAGCGCGGCCGACCCGGCCCCGGCCGAGCGCCCGCTGCTGGACCGCTGGCTGCTGTCCGAACTGCACGCGCTCACCGACCAGGTGACGCAGGCTCTTGAGGGGTACGACACCCAGCGCGCCGGCAAGCTGCTGTCCGCGTTCGTCGACGACCTCTCCAACTGGTACGTCCGCCGTTCGCGCCGCCGCTTCTGGCAGGGCGACAAGGCCGCGCTGCGCACGCTGCACGAGGTGCTGGAGACGGTCACCCGGCTGATGGCGCCGATCACCCCGTTCATCACCGAGCGGGTGTGGCAGGACCTGATCGCGCCGGTCACCCCGGGCGCGCCGGAGTCGGTGCACCTGGCGTCCTGGCCGGAGACGGACCTCGGTTCGATCGACCCTGAGCTGTCCCGGCAGATGGTGCTGGTGCGCCGGCTCGTGGAGCTGGGCCGTGCCACGCGTGCCGAGTCGGGCGTCAAGACGCGTCAGCCGCTGTCCCGTGCGCTGATCGCGGCGAGCGGTTTTGAGTCCCTGGACCGCGAACTGCACGCGCAGATCACGGAGGAGCTGAACGTCTCCTCGCTGGCCTCGCTGTCCGAGGTCGGCGGCTCCCTGGTGGACACCACGGCCAAGGCCAACTTCCGTGCGCTGGGCAAGCGGTTCGGCAAGCGGGTGCAGGACGTGGCCAAGGCGGTCGCCGCCGCCGATGCGGCCGCGCTGTCGCTGGCACTGCGGCAGGGCACGGCCTCGGTGGAGGTCGACGGTGAGACGATCACCCTGGCGCCGGACGAGGTGATCATCACCGAGACGCCGCGCGAGGGTTGGTCGGTGGCGTCCGACTCCGGTGCGACGGTGGCACTGGACCTGGAGATCACGGAGGAGCTGCGCCGGGCGGGTCTCGCCCGTGACGCGATCCGGCTCATCCAGGAGGCGCGCAAGAACAGCGGCCTGGATGTCGCGGACCGGATCGCACTGCGGTGGACGTCCACCGACCCGGCGGTGATCGCGGCGCTCGCTGAGCATGCCGAGCTGATCGCGGAGGAGGTCCTGGCGACGGACTTCGCCCAGGGCGAGGCCGACGACAGCTACGGGGACGCCTTCACCGACGAGGGTCTGAGCCTGGTGTTCCGGCTGCGCAAGGCGTAGGCGCCACCAGCAGTTCGAGAAGGGCCCGGCCTCCACTTCGGAGGGCGGGCCCTTCTCTGTGGGCGGGAAGAGCCACCGTGCACCGCACACAAGAACGCGGCCCCGGACCGAAGTCCGGGGCCGCGTTCTCAGCGCTGCCGACGCCTATGGCGTACTACTCACCGTGGCCGGCGCTCAGTTGTCGTCCTCGTCGATCAGGAAACCGCGCATCGGCGAGGGGGCCTGGCCCATCGGGGACGGGCCCTGCGGGCGGACCGGAGCCATCGGCTGGGTCATGGCGGGCGTCATCTGCTGCTGACCGCCGTAGGACGGACCGGACGTCTGGGCGGGCGAACCACCCATCGTCTGGTTGCCGCCGTAGGACGGGGCACTCGCGCCGGCCGGAGCCATCGAAGGCGCCGGGGACGGCGGCAGGGACGCGGCGGCCGGGGTACGCGGCGGGGCCAGCGAGTCGTCGGCCTGGGTCTCCAGCTGACGCAGCTGCGACTCCAGGTACGACTTCAGGCGCGTGCGGTACTCGCGTTCGAAGCCGCGCAGGTCCTCGACCTTGCGCTCCAGCGTGGCGCGAGCGGACTCCAGGGAGCCCATCGCGACGCGGTGCTTCTCCTGCGCGTCCCGCTCCAGGGCGTCGGCCTTGGCACGGGCGTCACGCTCCAGACCCTCGGCGCGGCTGCGGGCCTCGCCGACGATCTTGTTGGCCTCGGAGCGGGCCTCGGCGATCGCCTGGTCGGCGGTCTGCTGGGCCAGCGAGAGGACACGGGCGGCGCTGTCGCCACCGGGACCCTGACCGGGACCGCCCATGGGACCGCCCATCGGGCCACCCATCGGACCGCCCATGGGGCCACCCATCTGCTGCTGCATGGGCGGCTGACCACCCATCGGGCCCTGGCCCATGCCGCCTTGACCCATACCGCCCTGGCCCATGCCACCCTGACCCATGGAGCCCTGGCCCATCGGGCCCTGTCCCATCGGACCCTGGCCCATCGGGCCGGGACCCTGCGGACCACCCTGCCCACTGGGACCGGCGGGCAGCTGCGGGGCACCGCTCGGCAGCTGGGGCGGACCACCCATGGGGCCACCCATCTGCTGCTGCGGCGGGCCCGATATGCCGGCGGGTACCGGAGCGCCGGGACCTCGCATGCCCTGCTGCTGCTGTTCCTGCTCCGGAGGCTTCCGGGAGTTCTGCTGGTTCTGCGCGGCGGCTCGCGTGGCGGCAGCCAGCTTCGCGCGCAGGTCCTCGTTCTCCCGGAGCAGACGGGTCAGTTCGGCTTCGACCTCATCGAGGAAGGCATCGACCTCGTCCTCGTCATAGCCTTCTCGGAGGCGGACGGTCGTGAACTGCTTGTTCCGCACGTCCTCGGGGGTCAACGGCATCTCTTCACCTCAACGTAGTCATCGGCAGTCGGCAAGACCGGATCGTCCACACGCTCATCTCACGAAGTTCTGCACGATGGCGATGAGAATGTAGACGATGATCATCAGTACGAAGAAGGACAGGTCTAGCGCCACGCCCCCGAGACGCAGCGGCGGAATGAACCGCCGCAGAAGCTTCAGCGGTGGATCGGTGACAGTGTAGGTGGCCTCCAGTACGACCACCATCGCCTTGCCGGGTTGCCATGAGCGGGCGAACTGGAAGACGTAGTCCATGACCAGCCGGAAGATGAGCACGACGAGAAACACCATCAGCGCGATGTAGATCACCTGCGCGAACACGCCCATGGCCTGTGTTTCCCTCTCCCCTGTTCCGAGCTCTTGCGTACTGCGGTCCGGTCTGCGTCTCAGCTCTGGTTGAAGAACCCGCCCTCTGCGATGCGGGCCTTGTCCTCCGCCGTGACATCGACGTTAGCAGGAGACAACAGGAACACCTTCTGCGTCACCCGCTCGATACTGCCGTGAAGACCAAACACCAAACCGGCCGCAAAGTCGACAAGTCGCTTGGCGTCTGTGTCATCCATCTCAGTCAGATTCATGATCACCGGGGTGCCTTCACGGAAGTGTTCCCCGATGGTACGGGCCTCGTTGTAGGTCCGTGGGTGCAATGTGGTGATCCGGTAAGGCTCTCGTTCCGACACGACCTTGGGCATGATCACCGGCGCGTTCTTCTCCAGGGACTGACGTTCTTGTGTGATGGACGCCACGGGCGCGATCCGCGCCGGGCGACCGGATTCCGCGGGTAGCGAAGCCGCCCGGGACACCGGTTCACGGGGCGCCGGAGGCTGCACCACTCGCACCGATTCATCCCTTTGGGGCTGATGTGCATCATGCGGTTGATGCAGCGGCTCGTGCCGCCGGTGGTCCCGCTCGGGCTCCGGGTCCAACTCGGGCTCGAAATCGTCATCGGGGTCGAATCCGCGGCCGTCGTACCCATCGTCCTCCACGAGGCCGAGGTAGACCGCCATCTTGCGCATCGCGCCGGCCATGCTCTGAGTCCTCCGCTCTGTGGTGGATCGGCTGACGACTGCCAAGTGCCCGCGATCCACGCGGTCGTTGTGTCCGTTTCGCGAACACTGACCATATTTTCTGCTGTGGTCCGACTTCCTGGCGACGTTACCCGAGCCGGGGACGGACACCGAGTACCGCAGTGCCGACGCGCACATGTGTCGCCCCGGCCGCCACGGCCTGCTCCAGGTCCGCACTCATCCCTGCCGACACCATGGTTGCAGCCGGATGGGCTCGGCGCAGGTCAGTCGACAAATCCATGAGGCGCTCGAACGCCGCCTGTTCGCGTCCCGCGTACTCACCGGTGAGCGGAGCCACGGTCATCAGTCCGTCGAGCCGCAGTCCGGGCGAGCCGGCGACGAGGTCGGCCAACTCTTCGATTCCCTCGGGGGCCACGCCCCCGCGCTCTCCCCGTCCGCTCGCGTCCGCGTCGAGCGCGACCTGGATCAGGCACCCCACCTCGCGCCCGGCGCGCACCGCCTCCTTGGACAGCGCGGTGACGAGCCGTGCGCGGTCGATCGACTGCACGACATCGGCGTAACCGACCACGGAACGCACCTTGTTGGTCTGCAACTGGCCGACAAAGTGCCACTTCAGGGGCAGATCCGCACAAGCCGCCGCCTTCGGCGCGGCATCCTGGTCGCGGTTCTCGGCGACATGGCGCACACCGAGCTCCGACAGGATCCGCACATCGCTCGCCGGGTAGGTCTTGGTGACCACGATCAGGGTCACCTCCTCCCGCCGCCGGCCCGCGGTCGCGCAGGCGCGGGCGATGCGCTCCTCCACATTCGCCAGATTCTCGGCGAGTTCGGTCTTACGGTCCGTCATTCCCCATCAGTCCAGCCAGACATAGGACGCGAGCCGCCCGGTGGTGCGGTCGCGGCGGTATGAGAAGTGGTCCCCCGACTCCAGCGTGCACACCGGCGAATGCGCCCGGTCGCACACCCCGAGCCGGTCGAGCTGCGCATGCACTCCGGCGCTCACGTCGACCGCCGGTGTGCCCCAGCTGGTTTCAGCGTGCGCCGTCGGCTCCACCGCCGCCACCTCGGCCCGCATGGTCTCGGGTACCTCGTAGCACCGGCCGCAGACGGCCGGTCCGGTGCGGGCGACGATCCGCTCGGGCGCGGCGCCGAGTTCGACCATGGCCCGTACGGCGGCGGGGACGACCCCCTTGACCATGCCGGGCCGGCCCGCGTGGGCCGCGGCGGCGATCCCGGCGACGGGGTCGGCGAGCAGTACCGGCACGCAGTCGGCGGTGAGGACCGCGAGGGCGAGTCCGCGCCGGGCGGTGACAAGGGCGTCGACCTCCGGCACCGGACGGGTGCCCCAGGGCTCGTCCACCACGGCCACCTCGGCGCCGTGCACCTGGTTCATCCACACCACACGGGCGGGGTCCAGGCCGAGCGACGTGGCGGCCAGTTCCCGGTTGGCCGCCACCGCCTCGGGCGTGTCGCCGACGGCGCCGCCCAGGTTCAGCTCCTCATACGGAGCGGCGCTCACCCCGCCCCACCTGTCGGTGAAGGCGAAGTGCGCGCCGCTCACGCTCTCGCGCCGACCTATCACTTCAGGAAGTCCGGGACGTCCAGTTCCTCGGCCGCGCTGTCCGAGTAGGCGGGACGCGGCGCCGGGGTGAGCGGCGGCGCGACCGGGATGTCGGCCACCGGCTCGGGGGCCGGCTCCGGCTCCTCCTTCGGCTTCACGCTGCCGAGCGAGCCGAAGGACGGACGGCTCTCGGACTGCCGTACCGGCGTGGGCTCCTCGCGGCGGGCGGGGGCCGAGGTGGAGGCCGCGCCCAGGGTGTTCTCCCGGCGGGCCGGCGGCTGACCGCCGTCGAAGCCGGCCGCGATCACGGTGACGCGGACCTCGTCGCCGAGGGCGTCGTCGATGACCGCGCCGAAGATGATGTTGGCCTCGGGGTGGGCTGCCTCGCTGACCAGCTGGGCCGCCTCGTTGATCTCGAAGAGGCCGAGGTCGGAGCCGCCGGAGATGGAGAGCAGCACGCCCCGGGCGCCGTCGATGGACGCCTCCAGGAGCGGCGAGGAGATCGCCATCTCGGCCGCGGCCACCGCGCGGTCGTCGCCGCGGGCCGAGCCGATGCCCATGAGGGCCGAACCGGCCTCGGACATGACCGACTTCACGTCGGCGAAGTCCAGGTTGATCAGGCCCGGGGTGGTGATGAGGTCGGTGATGCCCTGCACACCGGAGAGCAGGACCTGGTCGGCGGACTTGAAGGCGTCCAGGACCGAGACCTGGCGGTCCGAGATGGACAGCAGCCGGTCGTTCGGAATGACGATGAGGGTGTCGACCTCTTCGCGCAGTTCCGCGATGCCGTCCTCGGCCTGGTTCGCGCGGCGCCGTCCCTCGAAGGTGAACGGGCGCGTGACCACGCCGATGGTGAGGGCGCCCAGCGAGCGCGCGATGTTGGCCACGACGGGTGCGCCGCCGGTGCCGGTGCCGCCGCCCTCGCCGGCGGTCACGAAGACCATGTCGGCCCCCTTGAGGACCTCCTCGATCTCCTCGCGGTGGTCCTCGGCGGCCTTGCGGCCGACGGCCGGGTTGGCGCCGGCGCCGAGTCCGCGGGTGAGTTCCCTGCCGACGTCCAGCTTGACGTCGGCGTCGCTCATCAACAGCGCCTGTGCGTCGGTGTTGATGGCGATGAACTCGACACCCTTGAGACCGACCTCGATCATCCGGTTGATGGCATTGACACCACCGCCGCCGACACCGATGACCTTGATGACTGCGAGGTAGTTCTGCGGTGCTGCCACGTCGAAGGCCTCTCGCCTCGAATTACGTCGCCGCCGCGGGCGGTTGCCCGCGCCGTGACGACAGATGCCGAATGGGACGGTCCGTAGCGCCGACCCGAACCCTAAGCCTGAAGTTTAGGGTTACCAGTGTGTCTGTTCCCTGGAGTCTTCTGAACAGGACACTAAGTCGACAAGCGGCGCCCGTTCAACGAACACGCCGAACCTCCCGTTTTTCTTTTCACCCTATGTGATCAGCCATAGCGCTGCCCAACCAGGGTGCTGGCCTGCACTGATGCGCGTCAACTCGCCGATGACACAGGGGCGGTGGGAACGCTGACGTCGAAGTGGCGTGCGCCGGAAGCTGCTTTCATGAGTGCGGTGAGGGTCCGTGCCTTGGCGCGGCCGTTCTCCCCGCTCCCCCAGGCGACGGTGCGGCCGTCGGCCAACTCCAGCCGGATGTCGTCGTAGGAGTGCACCTCGACGGTGCCGGTGCGGCGCCGGACGGAGCCCGGCAGTTCGCCGGCCACCAGGACCGCCTCGCGCACCAGCCGGTCGGTGCCGAAACGCCGCAGGCTCGCGGCGGCCGAACCCGACGAGGACACGGACATCCGCAGCAGCGGAACGCCCTTGGGGGCCTGCGCGATCGTGGCGAACCGGACACCCTTGTGGTCGACTTCGACGAAATTCTTTCCTTTTCGCACCAGAAGGACCGGGGTTCGCTCGGTCACCTTCAGCTCGATGCCGTGCGGCCAGGAACGGGACACGTCGACCGTGTCAATTCGTGGCAGTTTGCGGCGCATTCGGGCCTCGATGGCATCGGTGTCGACCGACGCCAAAGGCGCCCCCACCGGTACGGCGGCGGCGTCACGCACCTCGGCGGGCGTCAGCACCCGGGTGCCGGAGACCGGGACCCGGGTGACGCGCAGCCACGAGGAGCCGTACAACACCCAGACGGTACCGGCCGCTACGAGCACCACGGCCAGGGCCAGGATGACGATCGTACGAAGACGTAGTCGCTTTATCCTTCGGACGAGCGGAGGGCCGGACGACTCCTGCTGGCGTTCCCCGCGTTCGCGAGTCGTCGGTCCGGCCACCCTCACTACCCTTTCGTCATACGGTCCTAACGGCGCGAGGCGATGGCCTCGTACACCATGCCGACGAGCAGCTCGTCGGCGTCCCGGCGGCCGAACTCGCTTGCGGCGCGCGACATCTCGTAGAGCCGGTGCGGGTCGGCGAGCACGGGCAGCACATGGTGCTGCACCCACTCGGGCGTCAGTTCCGCGTCGTCCACGAGGAGTCCGCCGCCCGCCTTGACCACCGGCTGGGCGTTCAGCCGCTGTTCACCGTTGCCGATGGGCAGCGGTACGTAGGCGGCCGGCAGTCCGACGGCGGAGAGTTCGGCGACGGTCATCGCGCCCGCGCGGCAGAGCATCATGTCGGCCGCGGCGTACGCGAGGTCCATCCGGTCCAGGTAACTTACCGGGATGTAGGGGGGCATCCCCGGCATCTGCTGGACATGCGGCAGTTCGTTCTTCGGGCCGACCGCGTGCAGGATCTGGATACCGGCCTGCTGGAGCCACGGGGCGACCTGCTGGACGACCTCGTTGAGCCGGCGCGCGCCCTGCGAGCCGCCGGAGACCAGCAGCGTGGGCAGGTTGGGGTCGAGGCCGAAGCGGTGCCGGGCCTCGGGGCGCACGGCCGCGCGGTCCAGCGTGGCGATGGAGCGCCGCAGCGGGATGCCGATGTAGCGGGAGCCGCGCAGCTTGCTGTCCGGCGTGGAGACGGCGACCTGCGCCGCGTACCGGGACCCGATCTTGTTGGCCAGGCCCGGGCGGGCGTTGGCCTCGTGGATCACGATGGGCACGCCGAGCCGCTTGGCGGCGAGGTAGGCGGGCAGCGCGACATAGCCGCCGAAGCCGGCCACGGCGTCCGCCTTGGTGCGTTCGAGGATCTGCTCGGCGGCCTTGATGGTGCCGCGCAGCCGGCCCGGGACGGTGATCAGCTCGGGGGTGGGCTTGCGTGGCAGCGGCACCGCGGGGATCAGCGCCAGCTCGTAGCCGCGCTCCGGGACGAGCCGGGTCTCCAGGCCACGCTCCGTGCCCAGGGCCGTGATCCCCACGCTCGGGTCCTGCCTGCGCAGGGCGTCCGCGAGGGCGAGCGCGGGCTCGATGTGGCCGGCGGTCCCCCCACCGGCGAGTACGACATGCACCGAAATTCACCGCTCTCCGGACGAACGCGCCGCCGAGGCACGCCGTCGCATCGTGTTCCATCTCCGAGGCCCCCGATCCGCACCGGAGCCTCCCGCCCGCTTTCTACCAAAGCGAGGTTGCCGCAGCGCAAGCGCCGTCCGCGCAGCGGGGTCGTCGCGCGCGAACGCGATCAGCAGCCCGATGGCGAACATGGTCGGCAGCAGGGCGGATCCTCCGTAGGAGAACAGCGGGAGCGGGACACCGGCGATCGGCAGCAGACCGAGCACCGCACCGATGTTGATCACCGCCTGAGCGATGATCCAGGTGGTCACGCCTCCCGCGGCGTACCTCACGAAGGGGTCTTTCGTGCGTCCGGCCACGCGGATACCCGCATAGCCTAGAGCCGCGAACAGGGCGAGCACCGACAGTGTCCCCGCCAGGCCCAGTTCCTCACCGGTGACCGCGAAGATGAAGTCGGTGTGCGCTTCCGGCAGTTGACCCCATTTTTCCACACTCGCGCCGAGCCCGGAGCCGAAGAGTCCGCCGGAGGCCAGCGCGTAGATGCCGTGCACGGCCTGCCAGCAGTCGGCGCCCTGGGCCCGGGGTTCGGTGGCGCCGATGCAGGCGAGGCGGGCCATCCGGTTGGGGCTGGTCTCGATCAGGATCACCCCGATCACGACCGCGACGGAGAGCACGCCCGCGAACAGCCGGGTCGGGGCGCCCGCGAGCCACAGCAGTCCGAACAGGATCGCTGTGAGAATGATCGCGGTTCCCATGTCGCCGCCGAGCATGATCAGTCCGAGCAGCAGGAAGGCGGCCGGCACCAGCGGCACCAGCATGTGCTTCCACTGGGTCAGCAGTTTCCGCTCCTGCTTGCGGGCGATCAGGTCGGCGCCCCACAGCACCAGGGCGAGCTTGCCGAACTCGCTGGGCTGGATCTGGAAGGAGCCGCCGAGGGAGATCCAGTTCTGGTTGCCGTTGACCGACATCCCTATCCCGGGGACCTGCACCAGGGCCATCATGAAGACGGCGCCGGCGAGGATCGGGTAGGCCAGCGCCCGGTGCAGTTTCACCGGCATCCGGGAGGCCGCGAACAGCAGGATGCCGCCGATCACCGCGGCCAGCAGCTGCTTGCGGAAGAAGTACGAGCCGGGCAGCGACATCTGGAGCGCGGTGACCTGGGAGGCCGAGTAGACCATCACCAGGCCGAGCACCGTGATCAGCATGCTGCCGCCGACGATCAGGTAATAGGCGGTCAGCGGCCGGTCCCAGGCCCGCCGGGCGCGCGTGACGAGCCGCTGTACGGGGTTCTCGCGCCCGGGCCGGGGAACGGCGGGACGCCGGGACGCCCGCTGCACAGGGGGCTTTCCGGTACGGCTACTGGGCATCGGCGCCTCCACTGGACGTCGGCCGCCCCTCGCGTCCCTCCCAGGATCCGCCCGGCGGGCGGCCGGGGTCAGGCGCGGAGTTCGCCGACCGCCGTCGCGAACGCGTCACCGCGCTGGTTGTAGTTGGTGAACATGTCCATGGAGGCGCAGGCCGGAGCGAGGAGCACCGTGTCGCCGGCGACCGCGAGCCGCTTGGCCTCCGTCACCGCCTGGAGCATCGCCCCAGTGTCGGTCCGGTCGAGGTCGACCACGGGTACTTCCGGGGCGTGTCGCGCGAGGGCGTCGCGGATCAGGGCCCGGTCGGCGCCGATCAGGACGACGGCGCGCAGGTGCTTCGCCGAGGCGGCGACCAGTTCGTCGAAGGTCGCGCCCTTGGCGAGGCCGCCCGCGATCCACACGATCGACTCGTACGCCGCCAACGATGCCTGCGCGGCATGGGTGTTGGTGGCCTTGGAGTCGTCCACGTAGGCCACGCCGTCGAGGTCGGCGACGTGCTCGATGCGGTGGGCGTCCGGCCGGAAGGAGCGCAGTCCGTCCCGTACGGCCTGGGCGGGCACCCCGAAGGCGCGCGCGAGGGCCGCCGCCGCGAGGGCGTTGGCGATGTTGTGCGGGGCCGGGGGCCGGACGTCGGAGACCTCGGCCAGCTCCTGCGCGTTCTTCTGCCGGTTCTCCACGAAGGCGCGGTCGACCAGGATGCCGTCCACGACGCCGAGTTGGGAGGGCCCGGGGGTGCCGAGGGTGAACCCGATGGCCCGGCAGCCCTCTTCGACGTCGGCCTCGCGCACCAGGTCCTCGGTGGCCTTGTCGGCCACGTTGTAGACGCAGGCGACCTGGTTGCCCTCGTAGATACGGCCCTTGTCGGCGGCGTACGCCTCCATGGAGCCGTGCCAGTCGAGGTGGTCGGGCGCGAGGTTGAGGACGGCGGCCGAGTGGGCGCGCAGCGAGGGCGCCCAGTGCAGCTGGTAGCTGGACAGCTCCACGGCGAGGACGTCGTACGTCTCCTCGCCCAGGACGACGTCCAGCAGCGAGACCCCGATGTTGCCGACGGCCGCCGTGCGCAGGCCCGCCGCCTCCAGGATGGCGGCGAGCATCCGCACAGTGGTGGTCTTGCCGTTGGTGCCGGTGACGGCCAGCCAGGGGGCCGCGTCGGGCCCCCGCAGCCGCCAGGCCAGCTCCACGTCGCCCCAGACCGGTACGTCCGCCTCGGCGGCCGCCTGGAAGAGCGGCTTGCCGGGCTGCCAGCCGGGGGTGGTGACGATCAGCTCGGTGCCCTCCGGGAGGGTCGCGCCGTCACCCAGGCGCACGGTGATGCCGAGTGCCTCCAGGCCCGCGGCCTGCTCGCGGGAGCGGGCGTCGTCGCCGTCGTTGACGACGGTGACGAGCGCGCCGCGCGCGTGCAGTGCCTTGGCCGCCGGGATGCCGGAGACGCCGAGTCCCGCGACGGTGACGTGCTTGCCCTGGAAGTCGAAGGGCGCCGAGCCGGTGGTCACTTTTCCGCTGCCCATCCCGCGTAGAAGAGGCCCAGTCCGACGATCACACAGATGCCTTGGATGATCCAGAAGCGGACCACGACCAGGACCTCGGACCAGCCCTTGAGTTCGAAGTGGTGCTGGAGTGGTGCCATCCGGAAGACGCGCTTCCCGGTGAGCCGGAAGGAGCCGACCTGGATGACGACCGACATGGTGATGAGGACGAACAGGCCGCCCATGATGGCCACCAGCAGCTCCGTGCGGGAGAGGATGGCCAGGCCGGTGAGGACACCGCCGAGGGCGAGCGAGCCGGTGTCGCCCATGAAGATCTTCGCCGGGGACGTGTTCCACCACAGGAAGCCCAGGCAGGCGCCCATCAGCGCGGAGGCGACCACGGCGAGGTCGAGCGGGTCGCGCACCTCGTAGCAGGCGGCCGGGTTGGTCAGGGTCTGCGCGTTGGCGCAGGACTCCTGGTACTGCCAGACGCCGATGAACGTGTAGGCGCCGAAGACCAGGACGGAGGCGCCGGTGGCGAGGCCGTCCAGACCGTCGGTCAGGTTCACGCCGTTCGACATCGCCAGGATCATGAACAGCGCCCAGATCACGAACAGCACCGGGCCGATCGACCAGCCGAAGTCCGTGATGAACGACAGCTTGGTGGAGGCCGGGGTGTTGCCGCGGGAGTCGGGGAACATCAGCGCCAGGACGGCGAAGGAGATGCCGACGATCAGCTGGCCGGCCATCTTCGCCTTGGCGCGCAGACCCAGCGAACGCCGCTTGACGATCTTGATGTAGTCGTCCAGGAAGCCGACCAGGCCCATGCCGACCATCAGGCCGAGCACCAGCAGACCGGAGAAGGACGGCGGCTTGCCGGCGATCACCTTGGACAGGAAGTACGCGGCGACCGTGGCGAAGATGAAGGCGATACCGCCCATGGTCGGCGTACCGCGCTTGCTGAGGTGCTCGCGCGGGCCGTCGTCACGGATGAACTGACCGTAGCCCTTGCGGGCCAGCAGCTTGATCAGCAGCGGGGTGCCGACCAGGGTGAGGAAGAGGCCAATGACACCCGAGAACAGGATCTGGTTCATCATCGGGCGGCAACCTCACCCTCGGCACCGGTCTCCAGCAGCGCCGCGGCGACACCTTCGAGCCCCACCGAACGGGACGCCTTCACGAGGACGACGTCCCCCGGGCGCAACTCGCTGCGCAACAGGTCGATCGCCGCCTGTGCGTCGGACACGTGCACCGACTCCTCACCCCACGAACCCTCGTTATATGCGCCCAGTTGCAGCCAGGAGGCCTCAATCCCCCCGACGGCGACGAGCTTGCTGACGTTGAGCCGGACGGCGAGCCGTCCGACGGCGTCGTGCTCGGCGAGCGCCTCGTCCCCCAGCTCGGCCATCTTGCCGAGCACCGCCCATGTACGCCGTCCCTTGCCCATCGCCGCGAGTGCCCGAAGGGCGGCCCGCATGGACTCGGGGTTGGCGTTGTAGGCGTCGTTGACGATGGTCACGCCGTCCGGGCGCTCGGTGACCTCCATGCGCCAGCGGGAGAGGGAGCCCGCTCCGGAGAGCGCGGTGGCGATCTCTTCCGCGGACATGCCCAGCTCATGGGCGACGGCGGCCGCGGCGAGCGCGTTCGACACGTGATGCTCACCGTACAGGCGCATGGTCACATCAGATGCACCGGAGGGTGTGTGAAGCCTGAAGGCGGGCTGTCCGGTCTCCGTGAGTCGTACATTCTCGGCACGTACGTCCGCTTCGGCCGACTCTCCGAAAAGAATCACCTTCGCCTTGGTACGCGGTGCCATGGCACGCACCAGCGGATCGTCGGCGTTGAGCACGGCCGCGCCGTCCTCGGGCAGCCCCTCGATGATCTCGCCCTTGGCCTGGGCGATCTGCTCGCGGCCGCCGAACTCGCCGATGTGGGCGGTGCCGACGTTGAGGACGACGCCGATCCGCGGCGGGGTCAGGCCGGTGAGGTAGCGGATGTGGCCGATGCCGCGGGCGCCCATCTCCAGGACCAGGAAACGGGTTTCCTCGGTCGCGGTGAGGGCGGTCAGCGGCAGCCCGATCTCGTTGTTGAACGAGCCCGGCGTGAACACCGTGGGCGCCTTGCCGCTCAGCACCTGGGCGATGAGGTCCTTGGTGCTGGTCTTGCCGGCCGAGCCGGTCAGGGCGACGAGGGTCGCGCCGAGCCGGGCGACGACGTGCCGGGCGAGGGCGCCGAGGGCGTTCTGGACGTCCTCGACCACGATCGCGGGCACGCCGACGGGGCGCGACGCCAGTACGGCGACCGCGCCCGCCTCGACGACCTGCGGTGCGAAGTCGTGGCCGTCCACCCGCTCGCCGACGAATGCGGCGAACAGGCTGCCGGGCACCACTTCCCGGGAGTCCCGGACGACCGGTCCGGTGACCTGCACGGACGGATCCGGTATGTCGTGCGTCTGCCCGCCGACGACAGCTGCGATCTCGGCGAGGGAGAGGGCGATCACAAGTTCATCCCTGGGTCTTCTGGATAGCTTCGCGAAGCACCTGGCGGTCGTCGAAGGGACGGACCACACCGGCGATGTCCTGGCCCTGCTCATGGCCCTTGCCCGCGACCAGCACGGTGTCGCCGGCCTGGGCGCGGCCCACGGCGGCGGTGATGGCGGCGGCCCGCTCCTCGAAGAGGAGCACCTCGCCGCGCTCGTGCGCGGGCACGGAGGCCGCGCCCTGGAGCATGGTCGCGAGGATCGCGAGCGGGTCCTCGGAGCGGGGGTTGTCCGACGTCAGTACGGCCGTGTCGGCGAGCCGGGCCGCGGCGGCGCCCATCGGGGCGCGCTTGGTCTGGTCGCGGTCGCCGCCGCAGCCCAGGACGATGTGCAGCCGGCCCTTGGTGACCTTGCGCAGCGCCTTGAGCACCGACTCGACCGCGTCGGTCTTGTGGGCGTAGTCCACGACCGCGAGGTAGGGCTGTCCGGCGTCGACGCGCTCCAGGCGGCCGGGGACGCCCGGGACGGCGGCGATGCCGTCGGCGGCGGTCTGCGCGTCCAGGCCGGCCGCGGCGAGGGCGACGACGGCGGCGAGGGTGTTGGCCACGTTGAAGGGGCCGGCCAGCGGCGACCTGGCCTGCACCCGCTCGCCGTTCGGGCCGAGGACGGTGAACGTCGAGTCCAGCGGCCCGACCTGGACGTGCTCGGCGCGCCAGTCGGCGTCCGGGTGGCCCTCGGCGGAGAAGGTGACGACGGGGACGGTGGCCTCGGCGGCGAGGCGGCGGCCGTACTCGTCGTCCACGTTGACGACGCCGAGTTTGCTGCGTTTCGGCGTGAAGAGCTGTGCCTTTGCCCGGAAGTAGTCCTCCATGTCGGAGTGGAACTCCATGTGTTCCGGGCTGAGGTTGGTGAAGACCGCGATGTCGAAGACGCAGCCGTCGACCCGGCCGAGGACCAGGGCGTGGCTGGAGACCTCCATGGCGACCGCCTCGACACCGCGTTCACGCATGACGGCGAACAGGGCCTGGAGATCGGTGGCTTCGGGGGTGGTGCGCTCGGACTTGATGCGCTCGTCGCCGATGCGCATCTCGACGGTGCCGATCAGTCCGGTGGCCTTCGCGGTCCGCAGGCCGCCCTCGACCAGGTAGGCCGTGGTGGTCTTGCCGGAGGTGCCGGTGATGCCGATCTGGAGCAGGTCGCGCCCGGGGTGGCCGTAGATGGTGGTGGCCAGTTCGCCCATCCGGGCCCGCGGGTCGGGCACCACCAGGACCGGCAGTCCGGTCGCGGCGGCGCGCTCGGCGCCGGTCGGATCGGTGAGCACGGCGGTCGCGCCGAGGCCGGCGGCCTGGGTGACGAAGTCGGCGCCGTGCAGGCGGGCGCCCGGGAGGGCGGCGTACAGATCGCCGGGGCGGACGGCGCGCGAGTCGTGGGTGATCCCGGTGATCTCGGCGGTGGCGTCCGGGGCGGCGGCACCCAGCTGATCGGCCAGCTCCGCGAGGGGTGTGGCGGAGACGTGGACCGGTCGCGGCGGTCCCGGATATGTCACGGAAGCGCCCTTCTGGGTGGTTTGGGACTGATCAGCGTGTGGCACGGCGGTGAGCGTACCGGGCGTACCCGCCTCGGAGCGAAGCGAGGGCTCGGGGGGCCGGTGGTTCCCGGGTCCTGGGGTGATCGTTGTCACTGGCTGGATCCTGTGCTTTCGGTGCTGGTCAGGGCTTGTAGGAGACCGGCAGGTTCGCGGGCGGCGCGCCGGTGGGCGGGACCTGGAGGGTCTTCAGGGCGAACTCCATGACCTTCTTGTAGATGGGCCCGCAGATCTGGCCGCCGAAGTAGCCGCCCGAGGTGGCGTTCTGGATGGCGCAGTAGACCGTGATGCGGGGCTTGTCCGCGGGGGCGAAACCGGCGAAGGACGAGGTGTAGCCGCGGTATCTGCCGGTGGCCGGATCCACTCGGTTGGCGGTGCCGGTCTTACCGGCGACGTTGTAGCCGGGGATCCGCGCGGAGATGCCGGTGCCCTGTTCGTCGTCGACCACGGACTCCAGCATCTCGGCGACCGACTTGGCGGTCTTCGCGCTGACGACCCTGGTCTCCTCGGGCTTGGCCGCGGGGGTGAACCGGCCGTCGGGTCCCTTGGTGCCGCGGATCAGGCTCGGCTGGACGCGGACACCGCCGTTGGCGATGGTCGAGTACACGGACGCGGCCTGGAGGGCGTTGATGGAGAAGCCCTGGCCGAAAGGGATCGTGTACTGCTGCGAGGTGGACCACTTCTGCGGCGGCGCCAGGATGCCCGGGGTCTCGCCCGGGAAGTGCAGCCCGGTGTAGCCGCCGATGCCGAACTTGCGCAGATAGGAGTAGAGGACCTTGTTGGCCTGCGGCTGGGTCTTGCCGAGCTGGCCGGTGGCGAGGATGGTGCCGATGTTGCTGGACTTGGCGAGCACGCCGTTGAGCGTGAGGTCCCAGGTGGCGTGGTCGACGTCGTCCTGGAAGAGCCGGTCGCCGCGGTGCAGCCGGTTGGGTACGACGACATGGGTGAGCGGGGTCGCCGCGTTCTCCTGGAGGATGGCGGCCATGGACATCACCTTGGCGGTGGAGCCGGGCTCGTAGGCGTCCTGGACGGCCGCGTTGCCGAGGGCGTCCGGGTCCGCCTTGGAGAGGTCGTTGGGGTCAAACCCCGGCGCGTCGGCCATGGCGAGGATCTGACCGGTGCGGGTGTCCTGGACGACGACGTAGCCGCGGTCGGCCTTGGACTTCTTCACCTGCTCGGTGATGGCGTTCTGGGCCGCCCACTGGATGTCGCGGTCGATGGTCAGCTCGACATCGGAGCCGGGCACGGCGGGCGTCTCGGCGGAGCCCGCGGTGGGCACCTCGCGACCGCCGGACTGGGCGTAGCGGATCTTGCCGTTCTTCCCGGCGAGCTGCTTCTCCAGCATCTGCTCGATGCCGCCGCCGCCCTGGCCGTCGGCGTTCACCCAGCCCAGTATCCCGGCGGCGAGGTCGCCGTTGGGGTACACGCGCTGGCTGCTGGGATCGGCGAAGACCCCGGCCAGGACGTTGGCGGTGCCGGTCTTCTGGGCGAGGGCCGACTTCAGGTCCTTGATCTGCTTCCAGACCTGGGGGGTCTGCCGGGTGGCGAGCCGCGCGTAGCGGGAGTTCTTGTCGGCGGGCCGCAGCTTCTTGACCAGGGCGGCCTGGTCCTGGCCGAGAATCGGCGCGAGAAGGGCGGCGGCCCGCTCGGGTCCGTCGGCGATCTTCAGCTGCTTGGCGCTGAACATCGTCGGGTCGGCCGTGATGTCGTAGGCGTCCTCACTGACGGCGAGGGCCACGCCGTTGCGGTCGGTGATGCCGCCGCGCTCGGCGGCCAGCGTATGGACGACGTACCGGTTGACCTCGGCCTTCGCCGCGTACGCGCTGGCCTCCACAGCCTGCACCTGGAGCAGTCGTACGACGAAGACGGCCAGCACCAGGCCGAGGGCGAGGCCCACCAGGCGCAGCCGGGGCCGGGGGCTGCCGAGCCGCAGCGGGCGCTGGGCGGGCACCCGGCCGGTGCTCGGGCGCCGGACCGGGCGGGCGCCGGGCCCTGGCCGCCGGCGTACGGCACCCTGCGGCCGGGACGGCTTCGCGGGGCGGGGCACGCGGCGGCGCGGGGGTTCCCTGTCGGACACTTCCGTCACCTGCCGGGGGTCGGGGTG
>NZ_MUNF01000150.1 GCF_002154555.1 Streptomyces murinus | reverse complement strand
CCTCGCCGCCGACCTCGCCGAGTACGGCGACCGCGTGCTGCCCCTCGCCCTGGACGTCACCAGCCCGGACGCGGCACGCGCGGCCGTCGAGGCGGCCGTCGCCCGCTTCGGGCGCGTCGACGTGCTCGTGAACAACGCGGGATACGCGAACGTGTCGCCCATCGAGACGACCGACGACGCCGACTTCCGCGCCCAGTTCGAGACCAACTTCTGGGGCGTCTACCACGTCACCAGGGCCGCGCTCCCCGTCCTGCGCCGACAGGGCGCGGGCACCGTCGTGCAGTTCTCCTCGATCGGCGGCCGGGTCGGCGGCTCGCCGGGCATCGCCTCGTACCAGGCGGCCAAGTTCGCCGTGGACGGCTTCAGCCGGGTGCTGGCCACGGAGACCGCGCCGTTCGGGGTGCGGGTCATGGTCGTCGAGCCGAGCGGCTTCGCCACCGACTGGGCCGGCTCCTCGATGACCGTCCACGAGGTGCCCGAGGCCTACGACGCGACCGTGGGCGCGATGAACCGGCTGATGCGGCAGAACACCGCCGGCGCGGCCGGGGACCCGCGCCGCGCCGCCGAGATCATCGTCCGCACGGTAGGGCGCGGCGAGATCCCGAGCCACCTTCTGCTCGGGGTGAACGCCGCGACCATGGCCCTGGACCACGACCGCCGGCGGCTCGCCGAGGCGAGCGCGTGGGAGAAGGTGAGCCGCTCGGCCGACTTCGGCGAGCCCTACCCGGTGCCGCTCCCCTCGGAAGAGGCCATGTGATCCCGGGCAACTCCCGCCCGGGGCAGGTCACTTGCCCAGGAGCAGTCCCGCGCCGCTGACGTAGACATGGATCCCGTCCTTGTCCACCGCGACCCGCTGGAGCCGCAGGTCGCCGGAGGGCGGGTTCGGGATCCGGAAGGCGAAGTCGAAGCGGTCGGCGATCTGCGGGCGGGTCAGCTTGGTCAGGGAGGTCAGCAGGGAGAGGTCGACGCCGAGCCGTTTGAGCACCTCGGGGTGGGCGAGCGCCACGTCCACGAGGTTCACCCGGGTCAGCTGGTGCAAAAAGCGCGGCGCGCCGGTGAGCCGGTGGAGCTTGTCCTCGTCGTGCAGGGCGGCGTGCACCGCGCTGTCCGGCACACCCATGCGGTGCACGATCTCCGGGACGCCCAGCAGAGCCTTGATCTTGTCCGCCTCCTGGGTGACCCGGCGCGCGGCGGCCCGGGTGAGGTGCAGCCCCTCGGTACGGCCGGTGCCGGGCCGGTAGGTCGCGAGGTCGCCGATGTCCAGCCGCATCCCGTCCACCGAGGTACTGATGCCGCGGTCCCCGTCGCGCTGGATGTGGGCGTCGGCACGCACCCGCACATCGTGCCCGGCCAGCCGCAGCGAGCCGAGCGCCCTGATCCGGCCAGGGCCCTGGGCGCTGAACGCCACCTGGGAGGCGCCCAGTTCACGGTTCATGTCGGCGAAGGACAGCAGCACCTGGCCGTGCACCTGGTGAACGAGGGCTCCCCGTACGGCCGTCGGGCCGTCGCCGTCGATGCGTATGTCGCGTGCGGTGGCGGTGACCTGCGTCAGGGTGACCCGGTCGGCCGGTACGTCCGGGACGGTGACCTGCACCGAGTCCAGCCGCTGGTCCAGGAGTTGGGTCAGGAACGGGAAGCCGCCGATCCGCACCTCGGGGGCGGCGGTCAGATGCAGCCGGTCCTTGAGCCGGTCGGCGGCCTGCCGCTCGGCGTAGAGCAGCGCCCAGCGGTCGGCCAGGGCGACGAGGCAGGCGAAGGTGAGCACCCAGACGGTCAGCCTGAGCATGGTGGGCAGCCCGGTGGCCCGGTTGCGGCGGCGGCCCCGGCGCCTGTGGTTGGGTGGTGCCCAGGCGTCGTCGGTGTCGTCGTCCCGCTGGTCAGGGGCTTCGTCCGCGCGGAGGAAGTCGTCCAGTGGGCCGTCCTGCGGGCCGCCCGCGGGATCCTCCGCGAGTGCGGCCAGTTCGTCGTAGGGACTTCGCGCGGACGGAACCCGGTCGGGGCCGGGTCCGTCGGAGTGAGCGAGGTGATGCGTCGGTGTGTGGGGGGTACGCATCGGCAGATTTGATCACATAACCCCACCGGGCTCGCAACTCTGACGAGGCACCGGCCGGGGAATGGCCCGATTCGCACGCGTTATCGAGCCATGCGTAACTCGCCTCTGCGCGACCGCCGTTGGACACTGGCGGCGACGGCTTTGTGAAGGACGGAAAGGATGACCTCCATGACGGCAAGGGACACCGGACGTTTCGTGGGCAGGGCCGCCGTAGTGACCGGCGGCAGCCGGGGGATCGGGGCGGCGGTGGCCAGGCGCCTGGCGGCCGAGGGCGCGGCCGTCGTCATCGGCTACCGGAGCAACCGGGCGGCGGCCGACGCGCTGGTCCGCGCGATCGAGGCGGACGGCGGCAAGGCCCTGGTCCACGGCGCGGACGTGGCCGATCCCGGCCAGAGCGAGGCGCTGATCGAGCGCGCGGTCGCGGAGTTCGGCCGACTGGACGTGCTGGCCTCCTGCGCCGGCATCGAGCACTTCGGGGCCCTCGCGGATCTCACCCCGGCCGACTTCGACCGCGTCTTCGCGGTGAACACCCGCGGCCAGCTGTTCGCGGCCCAGCACGCGGCCGCCCGGATGCGGGAGGGCGGCAGGATCGTGCTCACCTCCTCGGTCAGCGCGTCCCGCGCGGTCTTCGAGCACACCCTGTACGCCGCGTCCAAGGCCGCCGTGGAGTCCATGGTCCTCAATCTCTCCGCCGAACTGGGGCGGCGCGGCATCACCATCAACGCCATCGCCCCCGGCGGCACCGACACCGACATGGCCACCGAGAACGCGGCCGGATACCAGCACCCCCGGCTGCGCGGCGAGATGCCGCTCGGCCAGTGGCTGTCGGTGCACGGTGCGCTCGGCCGGCTGGCCACGCCCGAGGAGATCGCCGCGGGCTACGCCTATCTGGCCAGCGACGACGCCGCGTACATGACCGGCCGTACGCTCCCCGTGGACGGCGGCTTCTTCTGAGCCGTGCCGGACGGCTGCGGGCGGCGCTGCGGGCGATGAGCCACGACGGTCCGGACGGCCGGTGATCACGACTGCCCGGAGCGCACCGGATCGTCGGCCGCCTCCTGCGGCCGCTTCCCGCCCCCGGAGCGCGTCCGCCGGTCCCGCTGCCAGTCGAACGTGGCGAGCGCCAGGGACGCCACCATGCCGATGAGCGCGGCGCCCAGCGCGATGACGACGGCGGCGCGGTAGTCCTGGTGCCGGCCGAGCACCAGGTAGTAGAGGCCGGGCAGCGCGGCCGTGCCCACCGCCGCGCCGAGCCGCTGCCCGGTCTGGAGCGCGCCGCCCGCCGCGCCCGCCATGCGCACCGGTACGTCCCGCAGCGTCATCGTGAAGTTGGGCGAGACCACGAAGCCACCGCCGATCCCGCCGAGGAACAGCACCGGGGCGGCGACCCAGGGGGCGCTGCCGAGGTCCGCGTAGTGCAGCAGCAGCGCGGTGCCGCCCAGGCCGAGGATCACGCCCACCAGACCGCACACGGTGAGCAGCCGGCCCAGCCGCTCGACCATCCGCCCGGCCACCACGGCCGCGAACGCGGAGCCCACGGCGAAGGGGGTCACGGCGAGCCCGGAGCGCAGCGGGGAGAAGCCCAGACCGTGCTGGAAGAAGAGCGCGAAGACCAGCCACACCCCGCTGAAGCCGATGAAGTACAGCGTGCCGACGCCCGCGCCGACCGCGTAGCCGCGCACGGTGCTGAACAGCCGCGGATCCAGCAGCGGCTGATCGCCCTTGGCCACCAGACGCCGCTGCCACTGCGCGAAGGCGAGGAGCACGACGGCACCGACCGGGAACAGCCACCACAGCCGCTCGATCCCGCCGGAGTCCGCCTGGACCAGCGGATACATCAGCGCGAGCACCCCGAGGCCGAGGAGCAGGACACCGGTGGCGTCCACATGGCCCCGCCCGGACCCCTGGACGCGGGGCAGCAGCCGGCGACCGAGCAGTACGGCGAGGATGCCGATCGGCACATTGACGTAGAAGATCCACCGCCAGCCGTCGGCGCCGGAGGCCAGCGCGAGGATGATGCCGCCGGTGATGGGGCCGACGGCCGAGGAGATGCCGACGGTCGCGCCGAAGAAGCCGAAGGCCCGGCCGCGTTCCGCGCCCCGGAACAGCTGCTGGATGAGCGCGGAGTTCTGGGGCGCCATGAAGCCGGCCGCGAGGCCCTGCGCGAGGCGGGCCACCACCAGCAGCGTGATGTTCGGGGCCGCCCCGCAGGCCGCGCTGAACAGCACGAAGGCGCTGAGCGCGAACAGGAAAATGCGGCGCCGGTCCAGGGCGTCGCCGAGCCGCCCGGCGGTGACGAGGGCCAGGGCGAAGGTCAGCGCGTATCCGGACACCACCCACTGCACCTGGGCGGGGGAGGCCCCAAGATCGCGCTGGATGGTGGGCAGGGCGACCGCCACGATCGTCACGTCCAGCAGGCTCATGAAACCGGCCACCAGCGTCACCCACAGGGCTCGCCACCGGCGCGGATCCGGCTGGTAGCCGGTGTCCTGAGCCCCCTGGCCGCGGCCGCCTGCCGCCGACGTCGACGTAGTCACCTGGGCTCCTCTCCGCTGGGGCCCCGCCTGAAGGATTCAGGTTCCCCGACCGGGGCATGTGCACACACCTCTCACTGCAACCGCAAAGGGCGGGAAGAAAGTCCGCCCGGCGGACCCGCGCGACCCCGTCGCCAAGATCCCGTTGTCAGTGCCGGCTGCGAGGCTTGGACCATGAACGGCGACGACGAGCAGCTGCTGCGCGGCCGGGTCTACGGCCACGACCACGACGACCCCGGCCCACGCCCCGACCGCAGGTACGCCCAACTGGTCGGCGGCCCCCTGGACGGCCTGCTCCTGGACATCACCGACCGGGCCGAAGAGGCCCCCGCCACGGGCGTCCCGCTGCGCACCGAGCTGGGCAGGTACGGCATCGGCGGCCGGGCGATATACACCCCGCGCCCCGGTGACCGCACCCGTCTCGACTGGAGCGGCGACATCCCCTGAGGGCCACCGGACCGGAGCGTCATCCACTCAGAGTAGCCGAGTGAGCGCCGTACGGAGCGGTTGGTTTGAGGGCGCGAGATCTGCGCAGGCGTTGGCGTGTGCAATGTGACCGGCGAAAGGAACACCGTGATGACGGCGACTGACCAAGAGAACCCGGTGGATCCGGTGGATCCCGCCGCGGTCAGGCGCCACCGGATGCTCTTTCGCGCCATCGAGAAACGACGCCACCCGAAGCTGCGCCGCAGCGACATCACGGTGACCGACGAACCGGCCGTCAAACGCGCCACCAAGGCGGCCGCTCTCGGCAACGCGATGGAGTGGTACGACTTCGGCATCTACAGCTATCTGGCCGCGACCCTGGGCAAGGTCTTCTTCCCCTCGGACAATCACACCGCCCAGCTGCTGAGCACCTTCGCGACGTTCGCGGTCGCCTTCCTGGTGCGGCCCATCGGCGGCATGGTCCTCGGGCCGCTCGGCGACAAGATCGGCCGCAAGACGATCCTCGCCCTCACCATGATCATGATGGCGATCGGCACCTTCGCCATCGGCCTGATCCCCTCGCACGGCACGATCGGCATCTGGGCGCCGGCCCTGCTGATCTTCTTCCGGCTGGTGCAGGGCTTCTCGACCGGCGGTGAGTACGGCGGCGCCTCCACCTTCATCGCCGAGTACGCGCCGGACAAACGGCGCGGTTACTTCGGCAGCTTCCTGGAGTTCGGCACGCTCGCCGGGTACGTCGGGGCGTCCGGCCTCGTCGTCGCCCTGACCAGCCTGCTCAGCGACGACCAGATGCTGCACTGGGGCTGGCGCATCCCCTTCCTGGTCGCGGCCCCGCTCGGCCTCATCGGCCTGTATCTGCGGCTCAAGCTGGACGAGACGCCCGCCTTCCAGAAGCTGGAGGGTGGCCAGGCCAGGGCGACCGAGGCCGCCGACGCGGTGGAGACCTCGGCCGCCGCCGACCTCGGCAAGATCTTCACCCGCTACTGGCGGCCGCTGCTGCTGTGCGTCGCCCTGGTGGCCGCGTACAACATCACCGACTACATGCTGCTGTCGTACATGCCGACCTATCTGTCCGACGAACTCGGCTACGACACCAATCACGGGCTGCTGATCCTGCTGATCGTGATGGTCCTCCAGATGTGCGTCATCAACCAGGTCGGCCGCCTCTCCGACCGTTTCGGCCGTAAACCGCTGCTGATGACCGGCATGCTCGGCTTCCTGGTCCTGTCGGTGCCCTCGTTCCTGCTCATCCGGCAGGGCGACATCGTCCTGATCACCCTGGGCCTGCTGCTGATGGGCCTGTCCCTGGTGGCCATGCTCGGCACCATGTCGGCCGCCCTCCCGGCGATCTTCCCGACGCATGTCCGCTACGGCTCCCTGTCGGTCGCCTACAACTTCTCCGCCTCGCTCTTCGGCGGCACCACCCCGCTGGTGATCACGGCCCTGATCGGCGTCTTCCACACCAATCTGATGCCGGCGTTCTACGCCATGGGCGCGGCGGCCGTGGGCGTCGTCGCGGTGCTGGCCATGAAGGAGACGGCGAACAAGCCGCTGGACGGCTCCCCGCCGTCCGTGGAGTCGGAGGCCGAGGCCGCCGAACTGGTCAGGGCCCAGTCACCGGACCCCAAGTTCTGACGAGCCCACCGCACCCGCAGGACCGGACCACCGGGCGCCTCACCGCGCCCGGTGGTCCGGCACGCGCAGGGCGAGCAGGGTGACATCGTCGTCGAACAGCCGGCCGCGCCCCGTGACCAGCTCGGCGCACAGCCGCTCCAGCGGGGCGTCGAGCAGGCCCATGGCCTGATCGGCCAGCGCGGCCATGCTCGCGTCGATGTCCTGCCCCCGGCGCTCCACCAGCCCGTCGGTGAACAGCAACAGGGTGCTGCCCGGGGGAAGCCGCTGCGCATGGTCGTACCGGGGGACGGTGGGGTCGACGCCCACCGGGATGCCATGGCGGGCCGGCGAGAGAAAGCGGGCGCCGAGGCCGGGGTGGAGCAGCAGCGGCGGGGGGTGCCCCGCGTTGCTCCAGCGCAGGACGAACTCATCGGCGACGCGCTCCAGACGGGTGAGCACCAGGGTGGCGGTGGGCGGCTCGGCGAACATCGTCAGGGCGCGGTCCAGCTTCGAGACGACCAGACTGGGCGGCCCGCCGTGGTCGAAGACCAGCGCCCGCAGCATGTTGCGGATCTGCGCCATGATCGGGGCGGCCGCCACGGCGTGACCGGTGACATCGCCGATGACGAGGGAGACCGCGCCGTCCGGCAGGAGCACGGCGTCGCACCAGTCCCCGCCGAGGCGGGGCAGCTCGGAGGCCGGCTCGTAGCGCAGCTCGCACACGAGCGGGCTCAGGTCCGGCAGCGCGGGCAGCATGCGCAACTGGAAGTGCATCGCCACCCGCTTGAGGTCCTGGTAGAGGCGGGCGTTCTCGATGCTGACGCTCGCGGCGCTGGCCAGCGCGGTCAGGATGGCCTCGTCGTCGTCCGTGAACGGCGTGCTGTCCGCCTTGTCCGCGAGGTAGAGATTGCCGTACACGGTGTCCCGCACGGTCAGCGGGACGCCCAGCAGCGTGGTCATCCTCGGATGGCAGGGCGGGAAGCCGACCGAGCGGGGGTCACGCCGTGGCGGCCGCCCCGATCATGGCGCAGATCCGCAACATGCTGCGGGCGCTGGTCTTCGACCACGGCGGGCCG
>NZ_MUNF01000015.1 GCF_002154555.1 Streptomyces murinus | reverse complement strand
GACCGCACCGGAGCAGGCCCGGAACCTTCCCCCGCCGCTGCCCCCGGTCACCGACCCCGACATCGCGCTGCTGAAGAGGCTCAGGGATGCGCTGGAGGCCCTTTGAACGGCCACGCCCCGCCGAGAGGAGAGAGCTGATGGTGTCCGAGGACGACCTTCGGACCGTCCTGGAGGAGCTGCACCGGCTGCGCACCCGGGTGCCGCAGCTCACCGGCGCGCTCGCGGCCGGCGTCGACGGACTCGTCGTCGCCCATGACACGCCCGGCGTCGACCCCGACGGGCTCGCGGCGCTCACCGCGGCCGCGCTCGGCGTCTCCGTACGGGTCGCCGACGCCACCGGCAACGGCGGCCTGCGGGAACTGCTGGTGCGCGGCGAGCGCGGCTACGTCGCCACCTACGCCGCAGGACGCAGCGCCGTACTGACCCTGCTCGCGCAGGACCGGGTCAACGTCGGCCGGCTGCATCTGGAGGGCCGCCGCTCCGGCGCCCGGATCGGCGAGGTCCTGGACGCCGCCGAGGCCGCGGCCGCCCGGAACGCGCCCGCACGCCCGACCACCGCGCCGCCGCGGGCCCGCGCCACGCGGACCCCGCGCACGACCACCGCACGCACCACAACCGACAGTTGAGAGGACCCGACATGGCCAACACCGAGACCGCCCTCAAAGAGGCGCTGACCTCGATCGAGGGCGCCACCGGCGTCGCGCTCGTCGACTACACCAGCGGGATGGCGCTGGGCACGATGGGCGGCAGCAAGACCTTCGACCTGAACGTGGCCGCCGCAGGCAACACCGATGTGATCCGCGCCAAGATGCGCACGATGGAGATGCTGGGCCTCAAGAGCGAGATCGAGGACGTCCTCATCACGCTCTCCGACCAGTACCACCTGATCCGCCTGCTCCAGGGGCGCGGCGGCAACGGTCTGTTCCTCTACCTGGTCCTGGACTCGACCCGCGCCAACCTGGCGATGGCCCGCCACCAGCTGAAGCGGATCGAGGAGAACCTGGAGGTCTAGGCCCCCTCCGGTCAGACGAGGGCCGCGGTACGGCGGCGCGTTCCGCCCGGAGCCGCGTCGCCGGCCGCGATGCCCGTACCGCGCAGGCCCTTGACCGCCTTGCCCACCGGGCGGCCGCCGCGTCCGTCGAGCCAGTCGACCCGCACCCAGAGCAGGCTGTCCAGGGCCCGTTCGCGCCGCCCGAGCCAGCCGGCCTTCAGCCGCAGTCCGGTGCCGCACCCGGCCAGCAGCAGCCCGCCGGCCACCGGCACCGCGAAGGCGGACCCGAGCGCGAGCGCCCAGGCCCCCACCAGCCACCAGCGGTGTCCGCGGCGCCAGTTGCGCACGGTCACCGCGCGGTCCTGGAGCACGTCGTACTTGCCCGCGCGACTCGCGCCCCGGGCGAGGGCGTCGTAGCGGCGCCGCCGGGTCAGCGCCACCACCGCGGCGGCGACGACGAACAGCGCGGCCCCGGCGAACACCCCGATCCGGCGTCCCGTCCAGCCCTCGGGCACGGCGCCGACGCCCGCGGCGACCACCCCGAACCACCACAGCGGGGCGGCTCCCGCCCGTACGACGACGGCCACCCGGGCCAGTCCCCGGCCGCCGCGCTCCCTGCCTTCGCCACGCTCTCCGCGCGCCACGTCACCCTCCCGTGTCACGAGTCCCGCACTGCCTCTGTCCGGCGGGGACGTTAGCGGGCGAACGTGAGACAAACCTGAGAGCACCAGGGCTCACTCCACGAAGAGCCCCCGGGCGGCGGCCTTCGCGTCGAACTCCTCCAGGCGGGCCTGCGCGTCCGGCAGATCGTCGCAGACCGCCTCCAGCAGCACCCGGCCCAGCAGCATCGGCGCGCACGCGGTGTCGAAGGCGAGGCCGGTGCCGACGGCGGCGGGCAGCAGCAGGTCGGAGTGCTTGGCGACGGGCGCGAACGCGGAGTCGGCGACGGTGACGACGGTCAGGCCGACGTCCTGGGCGTGGGCGAGGGTGTCGACCACCTCGCGCGGATGGCGGGGCAGCGCGAAGCAGAGCAGGGCGCTGGCGCCCGCGCGGACGGCCGCGTCGATGCGGTCCTGGATCATCGTGCCGCCCTCGTCGAGCAGCCGGACGTCCGGGTGGACCTTGGCGGCGAAGTACGCGAAGCCGTACGCCTGGGAGGCGGCGGCGCGCAGGCCGAGCACCGGCAGCGGGCGGGAGGCGGCGAGGATCCGTCCGGCCTGCTGCACCGGGCGCGGGTCGGCGAGCAGATCGGCGAGGTGGCGCAGGTTCTCGATCTCGGCCTCGACGGCGAGCTGGTACTCGTTGTGCACACCGTTCTCGGGGGCCGGTTCGGCGGGCACCACCTCGCGCAGGTGCCGGCGCAGCGCGGGGTAGCCGTCGAAGCCGAGGGCGACCGCGAACCGGGTCACCGACGGCTGGCTGACCCCGGCCAGTTCGGCCAGCTCCACGCTGGACAGGAAGGGCACGTCGGCGGCGCGCCGCACCATGCTGTGCGCGATACGGCGCTGGGTCGGCGTGAGCCGGTGACCCTCGAAGAGCGCCTGCAACCGGTTGGCCGGGCTGTCGGTCACGCTCATCACGTACTCCCCCTCGGTTGTCCTCACCGCCCCGGGAGAGTACAGCGCCGGGGCCGCACCGAACACGGACCGATATTCAGACAAGGTTTCGCTGTATACCGTTATACAGCGTGCGCCCGGTCCGCCGCGCCCCTGCGCCGGATGAGAGCAGAAGAGGAGTGCCTCATTTCTCGGGGCGGGGGTCGCGGGATGCGATCAGCTGGTTGGTCAGTTCCACCGTGGCCAGGTACCACCAGAAGATCCAGTCGAGGAAGGCTTCGTCGTAGTCGCCGCGCTGGTCGGCCCGACGGTGACGTAGGTCGAAGCGGTTGGCGATCTCGAAGAGAGCGCCCTCGTCCTTTCCGAGGTGCTCCTTGATCAGAGCGCGGCGGTCCTCCAGGACGCGGGCGAGGTTGAAGATCGCCGATCTCTTGCTCTCGGGCGACGATTCGCGTCCTCGGAAGAGTGCGATGGCGTGGCGCACGCCGGCGGTGATGTCGGTCGGGCTGTCGTGGAGGGCGCGGTGCACCAGCTCGGAGCGGGCGTCGTCGGTGACGGCGACGAGGCGCCCGAGGTCCTCTCCCTCTACGGCCAACTCATACTCGATGCCAGCTTCGCGCAGCAGCCGGTCCACTCTCCACCGGAACAGGATGCGTGCGGGGCCGTTGTGGAACTCCGAGTGGTGCCAGCCACAACCGCCGTAGCTGTGAAAGTGTCGCCGCCGGGGGCGGCTGACTAGGTCGTGGAACACCTCGATGAGGCCGTAGAAAGTGTCCTCATCCCAGGTCTGCGGCGCGAAGGGCCACAGGCCGGGGATTCCCAGACGGCGCTCGATCACCCCGGAAGGGTCGGGCAGTTCATCGTGATCGTCTACGCAGTACTGGCCGAACAACTCGGCCAAGTATCCGTTCTCGGAGAAGTCCCCGATGAGTCGGGCGAAGTCCTCCCGGGCGTCTCGCTCAGCCCGGCCGCCAGCAGACACGCCGCTGCCATGCCGCTCCGGCCAGTAAGGCCGAGGGGCGACTGCGTGGTGCAGCTCGGACGCTCGCTTGACGAGTTCCTCGAACCAGTCGCAGCGGTCCTCCGCGCTGGGCAGACGGCGCCAGCGGCTGGTCGTGGTGGCCCATGGGTCGTCTGCCGGATCCCTGTGGTCGGGAGCCTCCTCAAAGTCCAGGGCCGCCCCGCCCCCGAGGGCCTCTGTCAGAAGCCATTTCGCCTGCTCCTCCCAGGAAGAGCCGGTGATTCGAAGGATGCGCTCGCCTTCGGCAACGAACAGCTCTGTGGGCCAGCGGAGTTCATAGTTGCTGAGGTCCAAGCTCATTACAACATCATCACCCATCCAGGCGAACCACGAGGACAAGTCAAAGAGGCCCGTCCCAGTCCGTGCTGCCAGGCCTTCCCCGCCAGGTTCTACTTGTCGAGCCGAGAGGAAAGGCACTGGGCAGGACGACGTCCCAGGGAGGCTCAGCTCACCGCCTGGGGAGCAGGGAGTTGAGCCGCGTGAATAGTTGCTCGGCTCGCGTGACCGTCGCCGGGTCGATACGCGAGGTGAGCGCGGCCTGCTCACGGAGGAGTACCGCGGCCGGCCTGTAGTGGTTGAATCGCGTGGCGATCTTCCGCTTCCTGAACACCGCCTCGATCTGCCGGACGACTCGGGGGTCCTTGGAGTTGAGCTCGGAGGCGGCGATCGGTTTGGTGAGCTCGGAGGCATAGGCGCGGTTGACGAGTTCGAGGTAGAAATCCCGGTCGAACAGATCCTCGACATCCGCGTCGGCCGTGCTGGTGAACTCGCTGATCTCGACGAGCCCGTTCTTGGCGAGTTGGTCGTTGTCCCGCAGGCGCTGGACGGCCCCGACGTCCTTGGTGCTGGAGTCGACGAGGACGGCGACGTTCAGCTTGTTCGCGCCCAGAAGGGTCACGAAGGTGGACAGCTTCCCGGAGCCGCCGATGGGCGTCTTGACCCAGCGCGGGTCGAGTCCGGTGGAGCCGTTCGCCTCGGCGACGTCCGTGAGGACGTCGAGGTAGATCAGGTCGCTCGGGCCTTCGAGGAGCAGAGTGTGCTCGCCGACGAACAGCGTCTGGGTCATCTCGACGCCCATCGCGGTCAGCAACGGGAAGGCAGTATCCTCGTCGGCCTTGAAGATCTCCGAGGAGACCTTCGCACCGCCGCGCTCCATGTCGATGACCGTCCGGACCCTCTGGAGATTTCCGGGGTCGACCATGAACGGCGAGTGCGTGGTGTAGAGGACCTGGTGCTTCGGGGCCAGCCTCTCGTCGATCAGGCGGAGCAGATCTTCCTGGGCACGGCCGTGGAGGGACAGCCCCGGCTCGTCCAGGAGGAGGATCAGGTCCGTGGAGCCCGCCGCCTCCAACTCGTTGAAGTAGGCGAGGAAGGAGAAGAACCAGACAAATCCGCGGGATCGATCGTCGAAGGGCACCGAGGCGCGATGGCGGCGGTTGAAAACACGGATCTGAAGGATCGGTCCCTCATCGAAAGGCGGGAGGGCCCCGGTTTCGGGTGGCAGGACCTTCAGCTGGACTTCGAGCTCGGTGTTCTGAGACCAGTACTCGAAGACCTCGTCCGAGATGACGTTGCCGGAGTTCTCCAGCTCGCGCAGAAGCCGTTCGTGCTGGTCGGCGTCCTTGAACTCCTCCGGCGAGACCCCCGCCATGTCCAGCAGGCTCATCAGAGCGCGTTCGCCACGAGTGAGCTCGTCGGAATCCCGTCGACGGATCAGGTCGGGCAGCGCGACCTTGCCCGGCATCGTGTCGTAGTCAGCGAAGTAGACGAACTTCGGCAGGGACGGGAGTGCGTACTCGTCGATCAGGTGCTTCTGGAGGCTGCTGTCACGCCAGTCCCGGATGCGATCGGCGAGCACGGTCGCGTCTGACGGCGGTTCATCCAGTTCGTCGAGCGCGTCGAGAAGATCCGCGATACTTTTCGCGCCGCCAATGGCCTTGGCTGCCGCAGTCGGCAGGTCCAAGGTAGAACGCAGGTGATCGACAACCGCGGGCTCGTTGCACTGCAGCGTCCAGGTCCTGCCGCCCTCCCGGTAGCCGATTACGACCTCGAACTCGGCGCTTCTCATGGCTTTCGGGCCGAGCTCGTCTTGGATCGCCTTCAACTCGGTGTCGTCGAAGCGAAACGTCGCCCGGACCACCGGAATCCTCTTGTTGGCCGGGAGCTGCTTACGCTCCCGGGTCTTGCGGGCCGGGAAGTCGACAACCTCGTCGAAGCCAGCGGGCTCCACGGGGTTGAGCCGGAAGAGTGCCTGCAAGAGCGTCGTCTTGCCTGACTCGTTCTTCCCGACGAGGCAGGTCACGTCCTCCTCGACGTCGAATATCTCGGAGTCCTCGACCGATCTGTAGTCGGTCACCTGAGCTTTGACCAGTTGCACTTTGCCTGGGTTCCTTCCTCTGTTCTGCGAGGAGGCCCGGCGTGCCAGATCGAGAGGCGGTGATCACAACCGAATGACACTGGGTGCCTTCGGCGTTGCGTTCGAGGTATGTTCCAGACGCCAATCAGGAGCGACCCCGGTGCCCGTCGACCTCGACGCCGCCGGGGTCCTCATTTGAGCCAAATCTGAGGGTACCGCCCGCCACTGACAATGCCTCAGCAATTGTCGCACCGGGAGATCTCACCTCGGCGTTGAGCGCAGAACACCCTCGGCACAACGTGGGTTCACACGCGTGGTCGTCGCCCGCAGAGAGAGGCCGGAGAAGCGCAGCGACCGCCGGCGGCAGACGGAGATGCCAAAGCAAAGGTCACCGCTGCGCCTCTCGATAAGAGCAGGTCAGCACCACTCTCATTTCAAAAGCCCCGAACTTGCACTAGTACGAAATCTGTCGAACTAACAGTGCCCAGGTCAGAAACCTTGTCAACTCTTATTTTCAGCGGCGGCCCTCACCGGACGAACCTCGACGTCAGGACGCCGAGGCCCGCCGCCCGGGGCGCTCGACGGGGAAGCCGTGCGCGCGGGCTCCGAGGACGACGGCCAGGACGGGGACCAGCAGGGCGAGCGCGCTCCAGGGGAAGGAGCCGGGGCCGAGGGTGTCGAGCAGCAGGCCGCCGGCCGCGCCGCCGCCGGCCATGGCCGAGTTCCACGTGGTGACCAGCAGCGCCTGCGCCCGGTCGCCCCCGGCGTCGGTGACCGCGGTCTGGAGCAGGGTGCCCATGCCGCCCCAGCCGAGCCCCCACAGCACCGTCGCGCCGTACACCGCGAAGCCGTTGCCTGCCCCTGTGAGCAGCAGTACGGCCGCCACCAGGAACAGCGCGGTGCCTGCGACGGTCAGGCCCCGCAGCCGGCGGTCGACCAGGGCGCCGGTGACGAGGATGCTCACCACGGAGGCGATGCCGAAGACCAGCAGCACGAGATCGCGGGAGCCGCCCATGCCGTGCCGGCCGAGGAACGCGGAGATGTAGGTGTAGAGGATGTTGTGCGCCAGGACGTAGGCGGCGACCACGAACAGCACCGGGAGCACACCGGGCAGCCGGAGCGCGCCGAGGATCGACGCGCTCCGTCCGGGCCGTCGGCCGGGGTGGTCCGGCACCGAGACGGTGATCCAGCCGAGCAGCAGCACGCAGACCAGGGCCGTCAGGCCGAAGGTCGCCCGCCAGCCGATCGCCGACCCGAGGAAGGTGCCGACGGGGATGCCCACGGAGAGCGCCAGCGGGACCCCGCCCATGGTGATCGCGATGGCCCTGCCCACCAGCCGCGGGGGCGCCAGCCGGCGTGCGTAGCCCACGAGTTCGGCCCAGATCACGGCCGCGGCCACGCCGGCGGCCAGCCGGAAGGCCATGGTGAGCAGGTAGCTGGAGGACAGGGCGGTGACGGCGTTCGCGACGGTGATGGTCAGGACCGCGAGCAGCAGCAGCCGCTTGCGGCGCCAGGTCGCGGTGGCCAGGGACACGGGGATCGCGGAGAGGCCGGTGGCGAGCGCGTAGACCGTCAGGGTCTGGCCCGCCGCGGCCTCGCCGACGGAGAGACCGCGGGCCATCTCCGGCAGGACGCCCGCGGGCAGCGCCTCGGTGAGGATGGCCATGAAGGCCGCCGCGGCCAGCGCGAGCAGCGCCGAAAGGGGCAGTTTGGCGGCGGGAGCCGGCAGAACAGCGGTGTGCGGGGATGCCTGAGACATTGACATGACTGTTAGGGTTCAACCCTCACATTTATGTGAAGGTCAAGCCGGTCCGAGGAGACGACGTCATGCGCATCGGGGAACTGGCCGAACGCACCGGCACACCGCGCCGGATGCTGCGCTACTACGAGGAGCAGGGGCTGCTCGTCTCGGACCGCGCCGCGAACGGCTACCGGGAGTACGGCGAGCCCTGTGTGGACCGGGTCCTCCAGATCAGGGGGCTGCTCGACTCCGGGCTGCCGACCCGCGTCATCAAGCAGATCCTGCCCTGCCTCAAGGAGCCCCGGGCGATCCACGTCACGGACGCCACGCCCGAGACGATGGCGACGCTGGAGCGCGAGCGGGACCGGATGACGCAGCGCATCGAGTGCCTGCTGCGCAGCCGGGACGCGATCTCCGACTATGTCGAGGCCGTCCGGGTGAACCAGGCGCGGGGCGCGTCGGAGGTTTCCTGTGACGACGCCGTTCAAGAGGACGCCGTTCAAGGGGCGGTATCCGGGCGGCGATGATCCGGCGCGGAAACGGCCAAGTGTCGTTAAATCGCCACCCTGAGTGATGGTTCGCGTGCCTACGGTGAACACTACTGGCACGAACACCGAGGAAGCGTCATGGCCACCCCCCACCGGGCCTTACGGACGCCGACCGCGCCCGCTCCCCGTCCGCCCTGTCCTCCCTTTCCCTCGCTCGTCCCCCCACCCGGCGCGGACGAGCCACGACCCACCGCGGCCGCCGTCCTGGACGAACTCCTCGCCGGCAACGCCCGCTCCACCGGTGGCCGCCCCCGGCAGCCGTACGTCCGTCCCACCGGGCGGCGACCGTGCGCGGTGGTCATCGGCTGTGTGGACGCGCCCGTACCGCCGGAGCTGGTCCTGGACCAGCCGCTCGGGGAGTTGCTGTGCGTCCGTACCGCCGGGCTGGTCCTGGACGAGGCCGTGCTGGCGTCCGTGCAGTACGGCGTGCAGGAACTCGGCGCGCCGCTCGTGCTGGTCCTCGGACACGAGCGGTGCGCCGCGGTGGCCGCCACGCTGGAGCGGCTGCGCACCGGGGCGCCGGTGCCGGGCCATCTGGAGCTGCTGGTGGAGGAGATCGCCCCCGCCGCCCGCCGCACCCGGGACCGGCCCGGCGACTGGGCGGAGCACACCCTGCGGGCCCAGACCACCTGGGTGCGGGACGCGATCCGGGCCGACCCCGCGTTCGGGGCGGCCCGGGTGGTGGCCGCACGGGTGGACGCCGGGCCGGGGCTGGTGTCGCTGCTGCCCTGAGTCCGCCCTGAGGCCACTCCGAGCCCTCCCTGAGTCCGCCCTGAGGGGTTCGCACCACCTCAAGAGGGGGGCTTTCCCCAGTGCGGTGGGGGCCCGGCGTTTTCTAGGGTGAGGGCATGAGCGCACGTGACCCGCAGGACGTCGGACTCAAGGGCGACGCCGAGCTGCGGAAGGACCTCGACGCGACCGTCCGGGCCCGCCGGGACCTGGGGGACGACTATGACTCCGCCCTGGTCGAATCCTTCCTGGAGAAGGTCGAGCAGCGGCTCGACGGCGCGGTGGACCGGCGGGTGCGGCGGCAGGTGGCCGAACAGCAGATGGCGGCGGCGCGCGGTGCGGCCGGGCGCCGGAATCCGGTGGACTCCTGGGGCGAGCGGTACGGCTTCGCCCTGCTCACCCTGGTCCTCGCCGTCCCGCTGTCCGCGATCGCCGGCGCCCTCGCCGGACTCGCCGGAATGGTGGCCACCTGGATCGGGATCGTCGGGGTCAACGCGACCCAGGCGATACGCCAGCACCCCGAACTGCTGTCGGGACGGCGCCGCTCCGGCGGTGACGACTGAGGTCCCGGGCCACGGGAGAGATTTGCGCGGGGACCGCCGCACCCCCGTTGCCGGGGGGCGGGACGACGGCGGTCCCCGCGGGGGATGCGGGCCGGGTCAGGGCCGGGCCGCGCATCCTTGGCGTCCATGGAGGTCCGGGAGCCGCTCCGGAGGTCCGTGACGCCGACAACCCCTAATCTGCCGGACGCGTGTTAAGACGGTGCTGCGTACACGTGACACCCTCGTACCACTTGCGCGGCGATTCGAACGCCCCTGGTCACCGTGAGTTCGCCGAGGTCACGGACTCGTGGGCGAGGTGGGCGGGGGGCTACTGCCTGCCGCAGACGCCGCACGCGAAGGACTGCTGGGAGACGCAGTTCCCGTGGTCGTCGTAGAGGTACACCGTGCTCTTAGTCCCGGGACACCCGGGGGTCGCGCTGCACGGGACCGCTCGGTCCTCCTGGTGGCCCATGGGTGAACACCTCCTTGTGTTCCGCGCTGGGGCGCCAGAACCGTTCGCAGTTCGCGCAGTACCAGAACCAGTTGTCCGGCATGGGCTCGGTGATCCGGGTGACGTCCTTCCACAGCGGCTGCGAGTCCGGGCAGGCGGGGCATGAAGGCGGCGTCAGCATCGGCATCTGTGGCCGCCTCACAGGGTGAGGCGCTCGGCGGCCTCCTGGATGGCCTTGTCCTCGGGGTCGGCGTACTGCCAGTCGCACCGGCCGGGGTGGTTCTTGAAGAGGGTGCAGCCCGGGGCCAGCGGGGTCGGCCTGTTCATGCAGCACTCGATGTCCTCGAACCACTGCTCGGACGCCCCGTCGCGCCAGCACACGAAGACGTCGGAGTCCGGGGCCGCGCTCGCGCCGGTGCGGAGGAACGCCGCGTGGTGGTCGTGCGGAACGTCTTCGAGCAGGCACCGCAGCGAGCGGGACGCCGCCCAGTCGATGTCCGCTCGCGGGGACGGAATCTGCATCGCGAGGGCGAGGACGGCGTCGTCCAGGGCGGTCGTGGCCTTGCATCGGAACATCGTGGGCTCCCGGGCGCGGTTGCGGTGAAGGTCGGTCAGGTGGCGGGACGCTGGTCCCACCGCTGGTTGCACTGGTGGATGTAGGTCCGTACGAACGCGCAGCAGTCCTCGCAGGCGTAGGCCGGCGCGCGCTGTCCGTCGTGCTCGACCGGACCGATCCAGAGGACGTACTTGGTGTGGCGGCACAGGAGGCAGAAGCCTCGTGTCAAAGGCCGGGCCCTCATGGGCGGTTGCTGTTGCGGTGCCTCAGACATCGGCACGGCGGCCAGGCGCTGGAGAACTCGGGCCACTTGAGGGGAGTCACCTCGTGCGCCTTCCGCACCACGTGCCGGTTCCCCTGACGGTCCACCCGGTACACGGCGAGGGTCATCAAACCTTGATCACCCTGGCCCTGACGCCGGCCTCGACCGTCAGAATCAGCTCCTCCACGTGGTCCAGCCGCAGGCCGTTGCGGAACGCGAGGCGGGGCCCCCAGGCCGTCTGGACGACGTCCACATCGACCAGCCAACCGGCCTGGCTGAAGGCGCACTTCAGTCTGGCCAGCATGTCGTCCGGGCTCAGCCCGCACTCCGCGGATCTCACCGGAGCGCCCGTCGGCAACTCGGAGGGGTACCGCTGCCGCAGGAGCAGTCCGTCGAGCAGCAGGTAGAGCAGGGCACGTCCCTGCCGTACGTTGCAGTCACCCAGTCGAATGACGAAATCCCGGCCCTCGTTCGGAGCCAACCTCGCGTGGAACTGGGGGAGTTTGATGGCCGCGTCGTTCAAAACCGCAGCCAGAGAGTTGGTGATCTCCGCGACCTCGATGGCCGTGCTGGTGTGGGGGTGCATCGCCCAGCCTTTCTCAACCACTCCTCTGTGTAGCGGAGTCGCTACCGAGCGCCTTCAGAGTGACCTACAGTGGAAACCCCTTCAACTGGTCAGGCTGGAACGGAAGGACGTCGAACGACTCTTGAACCGCAAGGAGTTGAACCCCGACGCCTCGCCTCAGGCGGCCTTCGGGGCGCGTATGCGCAGCAAGCGCGAGACACGCGGCTGGACCCAGGAGGATCTGGCCACCCTCACGGAATATTCCAGCGTGCATATCTCGGCCATCGAAACTGGTCGGAAGCCTCCAACCCTTCGCTTTTCGCGTAGTGCTGACAGGGCGTTCGGCATCGCGGACACGGCGGAGTCGTTCGAACGCGAGTACCGCGAGATCAAGCACGGCAACCTGCTGGAGGGCTTCCCGGAGTACATCAAGTACGAGGGGCGGGCCGCGGAGATCCGGCTGTTTCAGATCGGGATCATCCCTGGGTTGCTACAGACACCGGAGTACGCCCGGGTGCTGGCAGACAGCGCAGCGCGACGAGGCGCCATCACGCGCGAACAGGCAGATGAGCGCGTCGCGTTCCTGGCGGAGCGGCAAGCCGCCCTGGAGCGGCCCCGCCTGCCCATGATGCTGGTGGTGATGGATGAGAGCTGCGTTCGCAGACCGATCGGCGGCCCCAAAGTCATGAACGCCCAGCTTGATCGGCTGACTCAGTTCGCCGAACTGCCGAACACCGTCCTCCAGATCGCCCCATACGGCATAGGGGAGCGCCGCACGTTCGACTTTCCCATGAACTTGCTGACGATGTCGGACCTGTCAGTCGTCGCGTACGCGGAATCCCAGATGCGAGGGCATGTGGAACGCGATACGGCAGCCGTACTGCCCCTGTTGTCGGCCTACCATCAGTTGCAGGCCGAAGCTCTGCCCCAGGCGGCATCGGTGGCCATGATCCATGAGGTACGAAAGGGCACCCCGTGACGACCGACTCCCCCCGCTGGTTCACCTCCTCCTACAGCAACAACGGCGGCGACTGCGTGGAAGTCGCCACCAACGTCCCCGGCACCGTGCCCGTACGCGACACCAAGGACCGCGACGCCGGCACCCTCACCTTCAGCACCAACTCCTGGTCCGCCTTCGTCCAGCTCGCCACCCAGAAGGACACCCTGTGACGGACTTCCCCCGCTGGCACACGTCCTCCTACAGCAACAACGGCGGCAACTGCGTCGAGGTCGCCACCAACATCCCCGGCACCGTCCCCGTCCGCGACACCAAGGACCACGACGCCGGCACCCTCACCTTCCGCGCCAACTCCTGGTCCGCCTTCGTCCAGTTCGCCTCTCGAAAGGCCACCTCGTGACGACCGACAACCCGCGCTGGTGCACGTCCTCGCACAGCAGCAACGGCGGCAACTGCGTCGAGGTCGCCACCAACATCCCCGGCACCGTCCCCGTCCGCGATACCAAGGACCACGACGCCGGAATCCTCACCTTCCGTACCGACTCCTGGTCCGCGTTCGTCCAGTTCGCCTCTCGAAAGGCCACCTCGTGACGACCGACAACCCGCAGTGGTTCACGTCCTCGTACAGCAGCAACGGCGGCGCCTGCGTGGAGGTCGCCGCCAACGTCCCCGGCATCGTGCCCGTACGCGACACCAAGGACCGCGACGCCGGAACCCTCACCTTCAGCACGGACCCCTGGTCCGCGTTCGTCCAGTTCGCCTCCCAGAAGGACACCCTGTGACGGACTTCCCCCGCTGGTTCACGTCCTCGTACAGCAACAACGGCGGCCAGTGCATCGAGGTCGCCACCAACATCCCCGGCACCGTCCCCGTACGCGACACCAAGGACCACGACGCCGGCACCCTCACCTTCCGCGCCAACTCCTGGTCCGCGTTCGTCCAGTTCGCCTCGGACCAGCGCGCCTGACACGCCGCACGCAGGAACGGGCCCCTCCGAACGAGTTGGAGGGGCCCGTTCCCGTACACGGCCGGGCGGCGGCGTGCTGTCCCTGCGAGACGGCGTATCCGAAGGGGCCCCCGCCCGTTAGAGGAGCGCGGGCATGGAGGCGAGGCGCATTGACGAGTTCACACGTAAGCACAGCGGTTGTGCGTGAGTGGTGGTTCACCCTGTACCCCGAGGTGCGGCCGTCGGCTGAGCAGTCCGACCGGTTCTGCAACTCGGATGTGCTCGCCAGCGGCGAGATCGGATGGGAGCAGGACCCGAACGGCGTGTCCTTCCATTGCACGGTGGCAGCGCCATGCCTGGAGGACGCCGTGACGTGGGCCGCGCGGCGGCTCCGTCAGGAGACCGGGGTGCAGATCGCGCGCGTCGAGATCGAGATGAAGATGTTCGGCTGAAGAGGGACTCGTACATCGCGCACAGGCACGGGCCCCCTCCCACCTGGTCGTGGAAGGGGCCCGTCCCCGTGGTCTCCGGCGGAATCCAGACGTGCGGGGTCGCGGCCTGAGAGCATCGAGGCCATGGGCAAGCACCGCCGACCCGGGCCCCCCAACCAGCCGTCCCGCGCCGTCCCGCGTGTGAACGCCGACGACCCGCTCGCCGCGTACAACAAGCGGCGCCGCCCGCCTTTGGACCAGTACAGCCGTCACCGGCCGGTGCACGGCGGCGCCGGGCACCTCCGGCCCGACGAGCCGCGGGTCCTGGAGACGTGGGACGGCTTCGCGTACCAGGTGGTGGGCACCGCACCCGACCTCGCCTCGGCCCAGGCGTGGACGAATGGGCTCCAGGTCGAGGACGACTCGGGCATGTGATCGGAACCGGTGTACCCCGGATACCGGAACGGGCCCCCTCCCACCCGGGAAGGGGCCCGTGTCGGTCGGACTACTTGGTGCCGCCCTTGGCCAGGAAGGACAGCAGGTCCTGGCGGCTGACGACGCCCTTGGGCTTGCCCTCGACGAGGACGATCGCCGCGTCCGCCGTGCCGAGCACCTGCATCAGGTCGCCGACCGGCTCACCGGAGCCGACCTGCGGCAGCGGAGCGGACATGTGCTTCTCCAGCGGGTCCGACAGGGACGCCCGCTGGGAGAACAGCGCGTCGAGCAGCTCGCGCTCCACGACCGAGCCGACGACCTCCGCGGCCATCACGTCCGGGTGACCCGCGCCCGGCTTGACCACGGGCATCTGCGAGACGCCGTACTCGCGCAGCACCTCGATGGCCTGGCCGACGGTCTCCTCCGGGTGCATGTGCACCAGGGAGGGGATGGTCGCGCCCGCCTTGTCCTTGAGGACGTCGGCGACGCGGGCGCTCGGGCCCTCGTCCTCCAGGAAGCCGTAGTCGGCCATCCACTCGTCGTTGAAGATCTTCGAGAGGTAGCCGCGGCCGCTGTCCGGGAGCAGCACCACGACGACGTCGTCCGGGCCGAGCCGCTCGGCGACGCGCAGCGCGGCGACCACGGCCATGCCGCAGGAGCCGCCCACCAGCAGGCCCTCCTCCTTGGCGAGGCGGCGGGTCATCTGGAAGGCGTCCTTGTCGGACACGGCCACGATCTCGTCGGCGACGGTGCGGTCGTAGGCGGTCGGCCAGAAGTCCTCGCCGACGCCCTCGATCAGGTACGGGCGCCCGGAGCCGCCCGAGTAGACGGAGCCCTCCGGGTCGGCGCCGATGACCTGGACCTTGCCGTCACTGGCGTCCTTCAGATAGCGGCCGGTGCCGGAGATGGTGCCGCCGGTGCCGACGCCCGCCACGAAGTGGGTGATCTTGCCCTCGGTCTGGTCCCACAGCTCCGGGCCGGTGGAGTGGTAGTGCGACAGCGGGTTGTTCGGGTTGGAGTACTGGTCGGGCTTCCAGGCGCCGGGGGTCTCACGCACCAGGCGGTCGGAGACGTTGTAGTACGAGTCCGGGTGCTCAGGGTCCACGGCGGTCGGGCAGACGACGACCTCGGCGCCGTAGGCACGCAGCACGTTGATCTTGTCCGTGCTCACCTTGTCAGGGCATACGAAAATGCACTTGTAGCCCTTCTGCTGGGCCACGATCGCCAGCCCCACACCGGTGTTGCCGCTGGTGGGCTCCACGATGGTGCCGCCGGGCTTGAGCTCCCCGCTCTCCTCGGCGGCCTCGATCATGCGCAGGGCGATGCGGTCCTTCACGGAACCGCCCGGGTTGAAGTACTCCACCTTGGCCAGGACGGTCGCCTGGATGCCCTTGGTCACGTTGTTGAGCTTCACCAGCGGGGTGTCGCCGACGAGGCTGATCATCGAGTCGTGGAATCGCACCGTTGTCTCCGGTCGCTGCAAAAAAGTGGTCGTAGTGGTGCCGTCAGCCTAAGGCCCAAGGCGCGGCTCGGGCGGTCGTTCACTCCCCGTCGAGATTGGCGCACGCCCTGTACGGGGCAAGGAGTGGGTGTACGGCTACGAGGAGGTGGCGGCGACGCATGACGAACATGTCGAGGGCGCGGGTGGCCCGGCGGATCGCGGCCGGGGCGGCGTACGGCGGGGGCGGGGCCGGACTGGTCGGAGCGGCCGCGGTCGGACTGCTGCTCGCGGAGATGCGGCTGGCCCGGCGCCATGTGGGCAACGGCACCGGCGAGCGGGTACCGGGCGCGGAGGGGACGTACGGCCGGGTGTACGACGTACCCGGTGAGCCGCCCCTGCGCCTGGTGATGCTCGGCGACTCCACGGCCGCGGGGCAGGGCGTGCACCGGTCGGGGCAGACGCCGGGCGCGCTGCTGGCCTCCGGGCTCGCGGCGGTCGCGGAACGCCCCGTGGAGCTGCGGAACGTGGCGCAGACCGGGGCGCAGTCCGACGATCTGGACCGCCAGGTCGCGCTGGTGCTGTCGGCCGGGCCGCCCGCGCCGGACATCTGCGTGATCATGATCGGCGCGAACGATGTGACGCACCGGATGCCGCCGACGCGTTCGGTACGGCATCTGTCGGCGGCCGTACGGCGGCTGCGCACGGCCGGCGCGGAGGTGGTGGTCGGCACCTGTCCCGACCTCGGCACGATCGAGCCGGTGCAGCAGCCGCTGCGCTGGCTGGCGCGGCGGGCCTCGCGGCAGCTGGCGGCGGCGCAGACGATCGGGGTGGTGGAGCAGGGCGGGCGCACGGTCTCGCTGGGCGATCTGCTGGGCCCGGAGTTCGCGGCCAATCCCCGGGAGCTGTTCGGCCCGGACAACTACCACCCCTCGGCCGAGGGCTACGCCACGGCCGCGATGGCCGTGCTGCCCACGGTGTGCGCGGCGCTGGGCCTGTGGCCGGCGGAGGAGGAGCGGCCGGATCTCCTGCGTCGCGAGGGCTTCCTGCCGGTGGCCCGGGCGGCGGCCGAGGCCGCGGCGGAGGCCGGTACGGAGGTCACGGCCGCGATGCCGACCGGGCCGCGCGGCCCCTGGGCTCTGCTCAAGCGGCGCCATCGCCGCCGCGTCCCGGAGCCGGAGGCGGCGACGCCGTCCTCCTGACGGCGGGCACCGGCCGGGCGAGTGCGCCGTACCCTGGGCCTCACACGCCGGCGCCCGCCCGGCGCAGGTCCGGAGCCCACTCGGAGCCGCCCGGCGCCCGCCCCCGCCGACCCATGGCACCCGTCCGGCCCACCGACCGGCACCCGTCCCGTCCGCCGAAGACACCGAGCAGCCAAAGCAAGCGCTTAGAAACTGCGGTCAGAGTCACACCCCCACACCGATGACCTGTCAACTACGGCCGGGTAACTTCCAGACCGGCCCTGCACAACACCCCGTTCATCTGGAGCCCCGATGCCCGAAGCCGTGATCGTCTCGACCGCCCGCTCCCCCATCGGCCGCGCCGGCAAGGGGTCGCTCAAGGATCTGCGCGCCGACGACCTCGCCGCCACGATCATCCAGGCCGCGCTCGCCAAGGTGCCCGAGCTGGACCCGACGGACATCGACGACCTGATGCTCGGCTGCGGTCTGCCCGGCGGCGAGCAGGGCAACAACCTCGGCCGGATCGTCGCCGTGCAGATGGGCATGGACCACCTGCCCGGCTGCACCATCACCCGCTACTGCTCCTCCTCGCTCCAGACCTCCCGGATGGCCCTGCACGCCATCAAGGCCGGCGAGGGCGACGTCTTCATCTCGGCCGGTGTCGAGACGGTCTCGCGCTTCGCCAAGGGCAGCTCCGACAGCTTCCCGGACACCCGCAACCCGTTCTTCGCCGAGGCCGAGGCCCGTACCGAGGCCGTCGCGCGGCAGGAGGGCACCAGCTGGCACGACCCGCGCGAGGACGGTCTTGTCCCGGACGCGTACATCGCGATGGGCCAGACCGCCGAGAACCTGGCCCGCTGGAAGGGCATCACCCGCCAGGAGATGGACGAGTTCGGCGTCCGCTCGCAGAACCTCGCCGAGCAGGCCATCGCGGCGGGCTTCTGGGAGCGCGAGATCACCCCGGTCACGCTGCCCGACGGCACCGTGGTCAGCAAGGACGACGGCCCGCGCGCCGGCGTCACCCTGGAGGGCGTCTCCGGCCTGAAGCCGGTCTTCCGCCCCGACGGCCTGGTCACCGCCGGCAACTGCTGCCCGCTCAACGACGGCGCCGCCGCCCTGGTCGTCATGAGCGACACCAAGGCCCGCGAGCTGGGCCTGACCCCGCTCGCCCGCATCGTCTCCACCGGCGTCTCCGCCCTCTCCCCCGAGATCATGGGCCTCGGCCCGGTCGAGGCCAGCAAGCAGGCGCTGCGCCGGGCCGGTCTGACCTCGGACGACATCGACCTGGTCGAGATCAACGAGGCCTTCGCCGCCCAGGTGATCCCCTCCTACCGCGAGCTGGGCTTCGACCTCGACAAGGTGAACGTCAACGGCGGCGCGATCGCCGTCGGCCACCCCTTCGGCATGACCGGCGCCCGGATCACCGGCACCCTGATCAACTCCCTCCAGTGGCACGACAAGCAGTTCGGCCTGGAGACGATGTGCGTCGGCGGCGGCCAGGGCATGGCGATGGTCATCGAGCGCCTCAGCTGACCCGGCCCGCCCGCACCGGCTGACCAACCGTCCGTAGCGAATCGGGCACTTTACGTCAGGGATCGGCCCAGAACCCGCAAAACCACCGGGTTCTGGGCCTTTCTGTGATCCAATCTCCCCCAGGATGTGACCTATCTCCCCCGCCCCGGGTATCGGCGCAGGTCAGCACCGGACGGCAGACCGCCGAAGGTGATCGCGAGACCAAAGAACTGTCCGTTTCGTGACGTTACGCACTGACAGCTGGGTAGTCCGCCCTTCAAGCTGATGTAGGAAGTCGGGGGTCGACTTTTGAACCTGGGAGTACGTCAGTGAGCGCCATGCCGATCGCCCTGCTGCTCACCACGGCCGCCACGGGCGCCGTGGGCGTCGCCGTCCTGCGCACCGTGCTGAAGCTGCGCCGTCAGCTCACGGAGCTTCAGGCACAGCTCGCGGAGAACCAGTCCGCGGCGACGCAGGCACTGCTGCCGCACGCCCGCACCCACGCCGACACCGAGCGGATACGGGCGGCCGTGGCCGAGGCGCTCGCCGAGGAGCGGGAGCGGGAACTCGCCGAGGCACGTGCCTTCTGGGCCGCGCAGGAGGCCCGGGACGCCTCCGACGCGCCCTCGGTGCTGGGCCTGCCCGACCATGAGCCCTTCCTGCCGCGGCAGTCCGACTTCGCGGGTCTGGAGCCGGTGGCGGAGTCCGCCGCCGACACCGACGAGTTCGCCGGGGAGTCCCCGGAGCTGGCCGCGGCCCGCCGCCGGCATCCCTCCCACCCGGACTTCGTCCCGGCCCAGTCGGCCGCGGGCGACCAGGAGCGCACGGCCACCACGCTGGAGCATCTGGCCGACGAGCGCGTAGAGCTGGCCGATGTGCGCCCCGGTCCGCTGGGCACCCTGGACGTCTATGTCTTCGCCGACGGCACCACGCTGTGCATGACGCCGGGTCACCGGGAGACGGCCGAGCGCCTCGCGGGGGCCGTGGCGGCGGGCGAGGCCCCCTATCTGCTGGGCGGTTCGGGTGTCTCCGGCGCCTACACGCTCACCTTCGCCTGCGGCGAGGACATGATCTACATCCTGGCGGACCGCGTCATCGCGTCCCTGTAGCGGGACGGCGGCGCCGGCTCACGGCGCCTTGGTCCCCGATCCCTTTCGAAACCCGGGCGGCGCGCTCAGACCCCCGCCCGCCCCCGCGCCTCCTCGACCAGCCGCACCGCCTCGCCGACCTCTTCGTCGTTCTTCAGCACCAGCGCCAAGTCGTGTGCGGCCACCACGATCTGATCGGCCACCGCGAACATCCCGGCGTCCGGCATCTCCCGCGGCTCGGTGCCCGGCTCCTCCACCGCCTGTGCCCGGCGGGCCAACTCCCGGGCCAGTTCCAGCGCGGCCCCGGCGGCGCTGCGCTGAAGCCTGCTCTGCGGCGCGGCCCGCAGCCGGTCGGCGAAGTGATCCACTGCTTGGGTCAGGGGTGTCGTATCAACCACGCGCCGAGCGTAACGCGCCGCACTGTTGCCAAGAGGCGAACCCTCGGGCACGGTGACGTGAAGGACCGGCCCACATCCCCTTTGCGCCCGGAGGTGCCGATGTCCCAAGTCTTCTCCGAGGAGACCCATCGCAACATGCTCGCCCGCATCCCGCACTGCACCGGTCGTGAGGTCTCCGACTGGCTGCGGACCGTCGAAGAAGGCCCCGCCCTGTTCCGCTTCGAGGAGAAGGTCACCTGGCTGAGGCACGAGTACGACCTGGCGTACGGCCACGCCAAGGCCATCGTGCACGAGTACGACCTGCGCAGGGCGGCCCGCAAGCTGCTCTGAGACACCGCCCCCGGACGGCGAAGGGCCCCGGACGGGAAGCCCGGGGCCCTTGCCTGAACTGCGTGCCGTACGCGCGCTAGTCGTTGTTGGTGAAGATCGCCACCAGGCGCAGCATCTCCAGGTAGATCCACACCAGGGTGACGGTGAGACCGAACGCGGCGAGCCAGGACTCGTTGCGCGGCGCGCCGTAGGCGATGCCGTCCTGGATCTGCTTGAAGTCGAGGGTCAGGAAGAACGCGCCGAGCAGGATCGCGATGATGCCGACGACCGCGCCGAGCGGGCCGAAGCTGCGCAGGCCGCCGTCCTCGGCGACGCCGAACACGACCAGCAGCAGATTGACCACCATGACGCCCACGAAGGCCATCGCGATGGCCATGCCGATGCGGGCGTAGCGCGCGGTGACGCGGATCCAGCCGGCCTTGTAGACAAGGAGGGTGGCGCCGGTGACGGCCATGGTGCCGAGCACCGCCTGGAAGGGGGCGCCCTGCCAGCGGCTGTTGTACATCTCGCTGATGACGCCGAGGAAGACGCCCTCGAAGGCCGCGTATCCGAGGATCAGCGCGGGCACCGGGGTGCGCTTGAAGTTCTGCACCATCGCCAGGACGAACGCGATCAGCGCGGAACCGACGGCCAGGCCGTAGCTCGTGGGCGAGACCGGCAGCAGGGCCCAGGCCAGGACGGCGCCCAGGGCGACCGTGCCGAGCGTCAGGGCCGAGCGGACGACGACGTCGTCCATCGTCATCCGGCCGGTGGTGGCCGGGGCCTGCGGCGGGGCGCCGTACTGGGCGCCGGGCTGTCCGTAACCGCCCTGCTGCGCGTACGGGTTCTGGCCACCTTGCGCGTAGGGGTTCTGCGCGTACGGGTTGCCGCCTGCGTACCCGGCCTGCGGTGCGGCGTTGAAGCCGGCGTAGCCGTTGTCGCGGCTGAAGCCCCGTCGCGAGAAGACCGGGTTGCTGCTCCTCATCTCACTCCTCCATGGCTGCCTCGCGCAGCCTTGGCTCAAGCGTAATGGATTGGCAAAGGATCGATCGTGGTACTTGAGGAGGATCTTTCCCGTGCCGTGTTGACCCACACGCTAGCCGCAGGACCCGCTCACGGCCACGCCGGGCGGCACTCCGTGACAAACCCGAGAAGCACCCGCCGGGTTCGCGCCTCCTCATGTACGGACACGGGCCGCCCGCCGGGCCGCGTCAAGGACGCCGGACACCTCCGCGAGGGTGGCACCCGCGGCCAAAGCGTCGCCCAGCGCGGCCCGGAGCCACATGTCCGCGGGGCGCCCCGCCGCGTCGCGCAGCGCGGCGAGGGCCGCGTCGAGCCGGTCCTCGCAGCGCCAGGCCCGCAGCTTGGCCAGACGCTCGGCCTGGGCGACCTCGATCACCCCCAAGGGGGACAGGGCCGGCCCGTACGACTCCATGTCCCACCCCGTTCGAGGGAATTGCCCCCCTTGCCGGAGTTCGCCGGGTGATGCCGCGCGCACCGGAATGCCGGCCGGAGCACAGACCGCGGTCAGCAGCGACATCGACGGGGCGTCGTACCCGTCCGTCGCCGGCCCCGGTGACGGACGGAGCAGGACCTCGACGCGGCACCGCCCGCCGACGCCCCGCTCCTGCGCCACCAGGGCCCACAGGACCACCAGCAACGCCGCGCCGGGCGGCTCGGCGAGGAGCGTCGCGGTGATCTCGTCCAGCGGCAGGCCGCGCAGCAGGACGCGCATGTCGTCGATCGAGTCGACCGCCCCACCGCAGCGGCCCACGGAACCGCGCACGGCCGGGTCGTCGCTGTCCATGCCCAGGCCCGTGGGCCGGTCGGCGCAGATCAGCAGGTGCCGTGCGCCGCGCTCCACCTGCCGGCTCAGGTGCGCATTGCAGTCACCGGCGGAACCCCGCGCGGGATACGCGAGGGGGCCCGCGGTCACTGTCGTCCGGGTCGCGAGACTCATGGGTCAGTAGCGGTAGTGGTCCGGCTTGTACGGGCCCTCGACCTCGACACCGATGTACGCCGCCTGCTCCGGGCGCAGCGTCGTCAGCTTCACACCGAGGGAGTCCAGGTGGAGACGGGCGACCTTCTCGTCCAGGTGCTTGGGCAGCACATACACACCGGTCGGGTACTCATCGGGCTTGGTGAACAGCTCGATCTGGGCCAGCGTCTGGTCCGCGAACGAGTTCGACATCACGAACGACGGATGCCCCGTCGCATTGCCCAGGTTCAACAGGCGCCCCTCGGACAGCACGATGATCACCTTGCCGTCCGCGAACGTCCACGTGTGGACCTGCGGCTTCACCTCGTCCTTGACGATCCCCGGAATCCTCGCCAGACCCGCCATGTCGATCTCGTTGTCGAAATGACCGATGTTCCCCACGATCGCCTGATGCTTCATCCTGGCCATGTCCGAGGCCATGATGATGTCCTTGTTACCCGTCGTGGTCACGAAGATGTCGGCCTTGTCCACGACCTCGTCCAGCGTCGTGACCTGGTAACCGTCCATCGCCGCCTGCAACGCGCAGATCGGGTCGATCTCCGTCACGATCACCCGCGCACCCTGACCACGCAACGACTCCGCACAGCCCTTGCCCACATCGCCGTAACCACACACGACGGCCGTCTTGCCACCGATCAGCACGTCGGTGGCACGGTTGATGCCGTCCACCAGGGAATGACGGCAGCCGTACTTGTTGTCGAACTTCGACTTCGTCACCGCGTCGTTCACGTTGATCGCCGGGAAGAGGAGTTCACCGTCGCGCTGCATCTCGTACAGACGGTGCACACCCGTCGTGGTCTCCTCGGTCACACCTCTGATGTCGGCGGCCAGGGCGGTCCAGTCGAGGGTGCTGCGTTCGAGCAGGGCTCGGACGACGGCGAGTTCGTCGTTGTCAGCGGGCGGGAGCTGGCCGGTCTTCTGGTGGGCGACGCCCTGGTGGACGAGGAGGGTGGCGTCGCCACCGTCGTCCAGGATCATGTTCGGACCGCCGGTGGGGCTGTCCGGCCAGGTCAGCGCCTGCTCGGTGCACCACCAGTACTCGTCCAGGGTCTCGCCCTTCCAGGCGAAGACCGGGACGCCCTGGGGGTTGTCCGGCGTGCCGTTCGGGCCGACGGCGATGGCGGCGGCCGCGTGGTCCTGGGTGGAGAAGATGTTGCAGGACGCCCAACGGACCCGGGCGCCGAGGGCCACCAGGGTCTCGATCAGCACGGCAGTCTGCACGGTCATGTGCAGAGAGCCGGTGACGCGGGCGCCGGCCAGCGGCTGGCTCTCGGCGTACTCCTTGCGGATCGCCATCAGACCGGGCATCTCATGCTCGGCGAGGGTGATCTCCTTGCGGCCGAACTCGGCCAGCGAGAGATCGGCGACCTTGAAGTCGGTGGGTTCAGCGGACACTTGTGCTCCTTGAAACGTGGAGGGCCCGGTGGATGTCCAGGGCCGCCGTCGAACGGTTGAGGGTGATGTAGTGCAGACCGGGCGCTCCTTCGGTGAGGAGCCGGTCGGCCATGGCGGTGGCGTGGTCGACGCCGATGCGGTGGGCGGCGGCGGGGTCGTCGCGGGCCGCTTCCAGGCGGTGGGCGAGGTCCTCGGGGAAGGCGGCTCCGCTCAGTTCGGCGAACCGCCGGATCTGGCGTACGTCGGTGGCGGGCATGATCTCCGGGATGATCGGGATGTCGCAGCCGGCCGCCGCCGCTCGGTCGCGCAGCCGCAGATAGTCGTCCGCGTGGAAGAACATCTGCGTGATGGCGTAGTCCGCGCCCGCCTTGCACTTGGCCACGAAGTGCCGGATCTCGCTGTCCCAGTCGGGCGAGCGCGGGTGCCGTTCCGTGAAGGCCGCGACACCGATGCGGAAGTCACCCAGTGAGCGGACCAGTTCGACCAGTTGGACGGCGTGGGTGAAGCCGTCCGGGTGCGGCACCCAGGGGCCCCTGGGGTCGCCCGGGGGATCTCCGCGCAGCGCGAGGACGTCGCGGATGCCGGCGGCCGCGTAGCTGCCGATGATGTGCCGCAGCTCGGCCACCGAGTGGCCCACGGCGGTGAGATGGGCGACCGAGCGCAATGTCGTCTCGGCCGCGATGCGCCGGGTGACCTCGATCGTACGGTCCCGGGACGAGCCGCCCGCGCCATAGGTGACGGAGACGAAGTCCGGGCGCAGGGACTCGACCCGGCGGATCGTCTGCCACAGAGTGCGCTCGCCCGCGGGGGTCTTGGGCGGGAAGAACTCGAAGGAGAAGGTGATCATGAGCGCCGCCCCGCGTTGAAATAGCCCGCCTCGGGGTGGTGGACGACGAGGGCGTCCGTGGACTGCTCGGGGTGCAGCTGGAACTCCTCGGAGAGGTGGACACCGATCCGCTCCGGCTCCAGCAGGGCCGCGATCTTGCCGCGGTCCTCCAGGTCGGGGCAGGCCGGATAGCCGAACGAATAGCGGCAACCCTGGTACTCGGTACGGAACATGCCGGCCATGGACGCCGGGTCGGCAGCGGAGATGCCGAGTTCGGTGCGGACGCGTGCGTGCCAGTACTCGGCGAGGGCTTCGGCCAACTGGACGGACAGGCCGTGGAGTTCGAGGTAGTCGCGGTAGGCGTTGGCCTCGAACAGCTTGGCCGTCTCCTCGCCGATGCGGGAGCCGACGGTGACGACCTGGAAGCCGACGACATCCCGCTCGCCGGACTCCTCCGGGCGGAAGAAGTCGGCCAGGCACAGCCGGCGGCCACGGCTCTGCCGGGGGAACGTGAAGCGGGTGAGTTCCCCGCCGTGCTCGTCCAGGACGATCAGATCGTCCCCCTTGGAGACGCAGGGGAAGTAGCCGTGGACCACGGCCGCTTCGAGCAGGTTCTCCCTCTGGAGCCGGTCCAGCAGTCCGCGCAGCCTGGGCCGGCCCTCGGTCTCGACCAGGTCGTTCGTCAGTCCCCACTGCCCCTTGAAGAGAGCGGTCTCGTCGAGCCAGGAGGCGTATTCCTTGAGCTGGATGCCCTTGATGACGCGGGTGCCCCAGAACGGCGGGGCCGGTACCGGGTTGTCCGAGGCGACGTCCGAGCGTCCTTCGCCTTCCGGTTCCATGAGGACCGGCGCCCTCCTGGGGACCCGGCGTTGCTTGAGTTCGGGGAGCTTCGCGCCGGGCACGCCGCGTTTGACGCCGATCAGGGCGTCCATGAGGCGCAGGCCCTCGAAGGCGTCGCGGGCGTAGCGGACCTCGCCCTGGTAGATCTCGTGGAGGTCCTGTTCGACGTAGGCGCGGGTGAGGGCGGCGCCGCCGAGGATGACGGGGTAGGTGCCGGCCAGGTCGCGCTGGTTGAGCTCCTGGAGGTTCTCCTTCATGATCACCGTGGACTTCACCAGCAGCCCGGACATCCCGATCACGTCCGCGCGGTGTTCCTCGGCGGCCTCCAGGATCGCGGAGACCGGCTGCTTGATGCCCAGGTTGACCACGTTGTAGCCGTTGTTCGACAGGATGATGTCGACCAGGTTCTTGCCGATGTCATGGACGTCACCGCGCACGGTGGCCAGCACGATGGTGCCCTTGCCGTCCGCGTCCGACTTCTCCATGTGCGGCTCCAGATGAGCGACCGCGGCCTTCATCACCTCGGCGGACTGGAGCACGAACGGCAACTGCATCTGCCCCGACCCGAACAGCTCACCGACGACCTTCATCCCGTCCAGCAGCGTCTCGTTGACGATGTCCAGAGCGGGACGCTCCCGGAGCGCGGCATCCAGGTCGGCCTCCAGACCGTTGCGCTCACCGTCGATGATCCGCCGCTTGAGACGCTCCTCCAGCGGCAGCGCCGCCAGCTCCTCGGCCTTGCCCGCCTTCAGCGACTTCGCCGTCGCCCCCTCGAACAGCCGCATCAGCTTCTGGAGCGGGTCATAGCCCTCGGCGCGGCGGTCGTAGATGAGGTCGAGCGCCGTTCGCACCTCTTCTTCGCTGAAACGCGCGATGGGGAGGATCTTCGAGGCGTGCACGATCGCCGAGTCCAGACCGGCCTTGACGCACTCGTCCAGGAAGACACTGTTGAGCAGGATGCGTGCGGCCGGGTTCAGACCGAAGGAGATGTTCGACAGGCCCAGCGTGGTCTGCACGTCCGGATGCCGCTTCTTCAGCTCACGGATCGCCTCGATCGTCGCGACACCGTCCTTGCGGGACTCCTCCTGACCCGTGCAGATCGTGAACGTCAAAGTGTCGATCAGGATGTCCGACTCCAGGATCCCCCAGTTCCCGGTCAGGTCCTCGATCAGCCGCTCCGCGATCGCGACCTTGTTCTCGACGGTACGGGCCTGGCCCTCCTCGTCGATCGTCAGCGCGATCAGCGCGGCACCATGGCGGCGGGCGAGGTCGGTGACCTTCGCGAAGCGGGACTCGGGCCCGTCGCCGTCCTCGTAGTTCACCGAGTTGATCACCGCACGACCGCCCAGCCGCTCCAGACCCGCCTCGATGACGTTCACCTCGGTGGAGTCCAGCACGATCGGCAGCGTCGACGCCGTCGCGAGGCGCCCGGCCAGCTCCGCCATGTCCGCCACGCCGTCGCGGCCGACGTAGTCCACACACAGGTCGAGCATGTGCGCGCCCTCACGGATCTGTTCCCGGGCGATCTCCACACAGTCGTCCCAGCGGGCCTCCAGCATCGCCTCGCGGAACTTCTTCGACCCGTTCGCGTTCGTCCGCTCACCGATCGCCAGATACGAGGTGTCCTGCCGGAACGGCACCGACTGATACAGCGACGCCGCACCCGGCTCGGGACGCGGATCACGCGCCGGCGGGGTCAGACCCCGCACCCGCTCCACGACCTGGCGCAGGTGCTCGGGGGTCGTACCGCAGCAGCCACCGACCAGCGAGAGGCCGTACTCACGGACGAACGTCTCCTGCGCGTCCGCCAGGCCCTCGGAGGTCGAGGGGGAAGTGGGCGCCGTCCTTGGTGAGGATCGGCAGGCCGGCGTTGGGCATGCAGAGCAGCGGAACGCGGGAGTGCCGGGACAGATGACGCAGGTGTTCGGTCATCTCGGCAGGTCCGGTCGAGCAGTTGAGGCCGATCATGTCGATGCCGAGCGGTTCGAGCGCGGTCAGCGCGGCGCCGATCTCGGAGCCCAGCAGCATCGTGCCGGTCGTCTCGAAGGCCATCGACACCAGCACCGGCACGTCCACACCGAGGGCGGCCAGGGCGCTGCGGGCGCCGATGACCGACGCCTTGGTCTGGAGGAGGTCCTGGGTGGTCTCCACGAGCAGCGCGTCCGCGCCGCCCTCGATCAGGCCCTCCGCGTTCGCCTGGAAGCCGTCGCGGATCGTGGCGTAGCCGATGTGACCGAGGGTGGGCAGCTTGGTGCCGGGGCCCATCGAGCCGAGGACCCAGCGGGGGCGGCCGTCGCGGGCCGTGAACGCGTCGGCACTCTCCCGGGCGAGGCGGGCGCCGGCCGCGGAGAGTTCATGGACGCGGCCGGAGATGTCGTACTCGCCGAGGGCGGAGTGGTTGGCGCCGAAGGTGTTGGTCTCGACGCAGTCGACGCCGACCGCGAAGTAGGCCTCATGGACCGAGCGGACGATGTCGGGACGGGTGAGATTGAGGATCTCGTTGCAGCCCTCGAGCTGCTGGAAGTCGTCCAGGGTCGGTTCCTGGGCCTGGAGCATGGTGCCCATGGCTCCGTCGGCGACCACCACGCGGGTGGCGAGGGCCTCTCGGAGCGCGGACGCACGGGTCCGGCTGTCGGCGATAGGGGACGTTGGCAACGAGGCCATGTAAGGGCTCCCTGAAGGTGCGACGGCTGTCGGCTATGCGGTGCCCCCACGTCGGGCGGGAGGGCCGCACGGCGCCAGACTAACCGGGAGTGGGCTTGGATGGGCACAGGCGTCCACGAGACGGACGCGGATGGCCCTGGCGCCACATGTGATGTAACAGGTGTCGACCGACCATTAGCGGGAGGTCGACATGGACCGGTAGTGTTCGACATTGCCGAACGGTGGTAGCGAAGCGCAGGAAGTCGGCGGCGCTTCGCCCATAGATGTGTTTCGGCAGTCGAAGGGGACGGAGGCAGGACGGCGATGGCACGGAACATCCAGTCGCTCGAACGCGCGGCCGCGATGCTGCGGCTGCTCGCGGGCGGCGAGCGACGGCTCGGGCTGTCGGACATCGCCTCCTCGCTCGGCCTCGCCAAGGGCACCGCGCACGGCATTCTGCGCACCCTCCAGCAGGAGGGCTTCGTGGAGCAGGACGACGCCTCGGGCCGCTATCAGCTGGGCGCGGAGCTGCTGCGCCTGGGCACCACCTATCTGGACGTCCACGAGCTGCGGGCGCGTGCCCTGGTGTGGACGGACGATCTGGCCCGCTCCAGCGGGGAGAGCGTGCACCTGGGCGTGCTGCACCAGCACGGCGTGCTGATCGTGCACCACGTCTTCCGGCCCGACGACAGCCGGCAGGTGCTGGAGATCGGGGCCATGCAGCCCCTGCACTGCACGGCGCTGGGCAAGGTGCTCTCGGCGTACGACCCGGTGGCGCACAGCGAGGCGCTGGAGACCGAGCGCAAGGCGTTCACGGACCGCACGGTGTGCGACGCGGCAGAGTTCGAGCAGATCCTCGACCTCACGCGCGCGCGGGGCTACGCGGCCGACGTGGAGGAGACATGGGAGGGCGTGGCGTCGATCGCCGCGCCCGTCCACGACCGGCGCCGGATGCCCGTGGGTGCCGTCGGCATCACGGGTGCGGTGGAGCGGCTGTGCCGGGACGGCGAGCTGCGGCCCGAGCTGATCGCCGCGGTGCGTGACTGCGCCCGTGCGGTCTCCAGGGACCTGGGCGCCGGGCGGTTCTGAAGGTCCCTGAGGGATCACGCTCTGTTGTGGGTATGACCGGGACGCCGGGCGGCGTTCCGGCTCTCGGCCTACCCTGAAGTGGACAAACTGGGGCTAAAACTACATAGCGTGGCGAAGAGTGATAGCCGACAACGATCAATAACGATCCGGTTTTCGATAAGAGAACTCTTGACGCACGCGTAACACCGAAGCGAGACTCCCGTCCATCGGTCGGCATTGTCGAACACCTATCGGTAATACGCGTTAGAGTGTGACAACGCCAAGGGCCGGCATCGCTCTCATCCCCGAGGGCACCAGAACCCCCGGTGGGACCGGGGTTCGCTTCCCCCTGGACGAAGGACAAAGGAGTCGCGGGTGTCCAGCTCCGACATCTTCATCGGCGAGACCCTCGGTACCGCCATACTCATCCTGCTCGGCGGCGGCGTCTGCGCCGCTGTCACGCTGAAGGCCTCCAAGGCCCGTAACGCCGGCTGGGTCGCCATCGCCTTCGGGTGGGGCTTCGCGGTCATGACGGCCGTCTACATCTCCGCGCCGCTCTCCGGCGCCCATCTGAACCCGGCCGTCACCGTCGCCCTGGCCATCAAGAACAGCGACTGGAGCAACGTTCCGTACTACCTCGGCGGCCAGCTGCTCGGCGCCATGATCGGTGCGGTCCTCGTGTGGCTCGCCTACTACGGGCAGTTCCACGCGCACCTCACCGACAAGGAGATCGTCGGCGGTCCTGGCGCCCAGGCCACGTCGGCCAAGGCGGTCGAGGCCCAGGAGCAGGGCGCCGGCCCGGTGCTCGGCATCTTCTCCACCGGCCCGGAGATCCGGAACGTGGTGCAGAACCTCGTCACGGAGATCATCGGCACCATCGTGCTGATCCTCGCGGTCCTCACGCAGGGCCTGAACAACAACGGCGACGGCCTCGGCGCGCTCGGCGGTCTGATCACCGCCTTCGTGGTGGTGGCCATCGGCCTGTCCCTCGGCGGCCCGACGGGCTACGCGATCAACCCGGCCCGTGACCTCGGCCCGCGCATCGTGCACGCCCTGCTGCCGCTGCCCAACAAGGGCGGCTCCGACTGGAGCTACGCCTGGATCCCGGTGGTCGGCCCGCTGATCGGCGCCGCCATCGCGGCGGGTATCTACAACGTCGCCTTCTGACGAAACCCCCCACAGGGAATTCGCGCACGCGCCGTACGTTCAGCCCCTCAAACCACGGACCCTTCAGGAGCACACAGTGACCGACGCCCACACCGCAGGCCCCTTCATCGCGGCGATCGACCAGGGCACCACCTCCTCGCGCTGCATCATCTTCGACCGGGACGGCCGTATCGTCTCCGTCGACCAGAAGGAGCACGAGCAGATCTTCCCGAAGCCGGGCTGGGTCGAGCACAACGCCAACGAGATCTGGACCAACGTCCAGGAGGTCGTCGCCGGAGCCGTCGCCAAGGCCGGCATCACCCGCGACGACATCAAGGCCATCGGCATCACCAACCAGCGCGAGACCACCGTGCTGTGGGACAAGAACACCGGTGAGCCCGTCCACAACGCCATCGTCTGGCAGGACACCCGCACCGACGGCCTGTGCCGGGAGCTCGGCCGCAACGTCGGCCAGGACCGCTTCCGCCGCGAGACCGGCCTGCCGCTGGCCTCCTACTTCGCCGGCCCCAAGGCCCGCTGGCTGCTCGACAACGTCGAGGGCCTCAAGGAGCGCGCCGCCGCCGGGGACATCCTCTTCGGCACCATGGACACCTGGGTCATCTGGAACCTGACCGGCGGTGTCAACGGCGGACGGCACGTCACCGACGTCACCAACGCCTCGCGCACCATGCTCATGAACCTGCACACGATGCAGTGGGACGAGAAGATCGCCGAGTCGATCGGTGTGCCGCTGAACATCCTGCCCGAGATCCGCTCCTCCGCCGAGGTCTACGGCGAGGTCACCGGCGGCAAGCTCGGCGACCTGCTGGGCGGCATCCCGGTCGCCTCCGCGCTCGGCGACCAGCAGGCGGCCCTGTTCGGCCAGACCTGTTTCTCCGAGGGCGAGACCAAGTCGACCTACGGCACCGGCACCTTCATGGTGATGAACACCGGCGACAAGATCATCAACTCGTACGCCGGTCTGCTGACCACCGTCGGCTACAAGATCGGCGAGCAGCCCACGGTCTACGCCCTGGAGGGCTCGATCGCCGTCACCGGTTCGCTGGTGCAGTGGATGCGCGACCAGATGGGCCTGATCTCCACCGCCGCCGAGATCGAGACGCTCGCGCTCTCGGTCGAGGACAACGGCGGCGCCTACTTCGTGCCGGCCTTCTCCGGCCTGTTCGCCCCGCACTGGCGTTCCGACGCCCGCGGTGTGATCGCCGGTCTGACCCGGTACGTCACCAAGGCGCACCTCGCGCGCGCCGTCCTGGAGGCCACCGCCTGGCAGACCCGGGAGATCGCCGACGCCATGGTGAAGGACTCCGGCGACGAGCTGGTGGCCCTGAAGGTCGACGGCGGCATGACCTCCAACAACCTGCTGATGCAGACGCTCGCCGACGTCCTGGACGCACCCGTGGTGCGCCCGATGGTCGCCGAGACCACCTGCCTCGGCGCCGCCTACGCCGCCGGCCTCGCCGTCGGCTTCTGGTCCAGCACCGACGAGCTGCGCGCCAACTGGCGCCGGGCCGCCGAGTGGACCCCCCAGATGGACGCGGAGACCCGCGACCGTGAGTACAAGAACTGGCTCAAGGCCGTCGACCGGACCATGGGCTGGATCGAGGACGAGAGCTGAGCTGCCTCTTTCCGCGCAGACCGCTCTGACGAGGAGTAAGTACCCCACATGACCAGTCAGTCCACCCTGCAGTCCGTGCCTGCCCTGGGAACGCGCCCGGCCTCCGGCTCCAACCCGAGTCGCGCCGAGACCAGGGAGCAGCTCTCCAAGGCGTCGTACGACCTTCTTGTGATCGGCGGCGGCATCCTGGGCATCTCCACCGCCTGGCACGCCGCGCAGTCCGGGCTCAGGGTGGCGCTGGTCGATGCCGGCGACTTCGCCGGTGCCACGTCCTCCGCCTCCTCCAAGCTGCTCCACGGCGGTCTGCGCTACCTGCAGACCGGCGCGGTGAAGCTGGTGGCGGAGAACCACTTCGAGCGCCGTGCGGTGTCCCGTCAGGTGGCTCCCCACCTGGCGAACCCGCTGACCTTCTACCTCCCCGTGTACAAGGGCGGGCCGCACGGCGCGGCGAAGCTCGGCGCGGGCGTCTTCGCCTACTCGGCGCTGTCCGCGTTCGGCGACGGCGTCGGCCACCTGCTCTCCCCCGCCAAGGCGGCGCAGGACGTGCCCGAGCTGCGTACCGAGAACCTCAAGGCCGTGGCCGTGTACGGCGACGACCAGATGAACGACGCGCGCATGGCGCTGATGACGGTCCGCGCGGCCGTCGAGGCGGGCGCGGTCGTCCTGAACCATGCCGAGGTCACCGGCCTGCGCTTCACCCGGGGCCGGGTGACGGGCGCGGAGCTGAAGGACCGTACGTCCGGTGACGAGTTCGGTGTCGACGCCCGTCTGGTGCTGAACGCGACCGGCCCCTGGGTCGACCACCTGCGCAAGTTGGAGGACCCGAACGCGGCGCCGTCCATCCGCCTGTCCAAGGGCGCGCACCTGGTCCTGAAGCGGACCTCGCCGTGGAAGGCCGCGCTGGCCACGCCGATCGACAAGTACCGGATCACCTTCGCCCTCCCGTGGGAGGACATGCTGCTGCTCGGCACCACCGACGAGGAGTACGAGGGCGACCCGGCGGATGTTTCGGTCAACGACAAGGACATAGCGCAGATCCTGGACGAGGCGGCGTTCTCCGTCCGGGACCAGCAGCTGAAGAAGGACCTGATCACGTACGCGTTCGCCGGTCTGCGGGTGCTGCCGGGCGGTCCCGGTGACACCGCGAAGGCCAAGCGCGAGACGGTGGTGACCGAGGGCAAGGGCGGCATGCTGTCCGTCGCGGGCGGCAAGTGGACCACGTTCCGCCACATCGGTCGTACGATCATGAAGAAGCTGGAGGCGCTGCCGGGCCACCCGCTGGGCGACGACTTCGAGCCGATCTCCTCGCTGCCGAAGAAGCTGCCGCTGCCCGGTGTCGCCAACCCGCGCGCGGTCGCGCACCGGCTGCTGGTGGACGGTCCGGCGCCCGGCCCGCGGATGGCCGCCGACACCGCCAAGCACCTGGCCACCCACTACGGCTCGCTGGCCTTCGACATCGCCCGTATGGCGAACGAGAACCCGGAGCTGGCGCAGCGGGTGCACCCGGACGCGCCGGAGATCTGGGCGCAGGTCGTGTGGGCCCGTGACCACGAGTGGGCCGAGACGGCGGACGATGTGCTACGCCGCCGTACCACGCTGACGATCCGCGGCCTGGCCACGGACGAGGTCCGGGCGAAGGTCCAGGGTCTGCTCGACGAGAAGTAGTCCCGGCCGGACAGCGACATCGGGGAAGGGGCGGCGCCGTACGCACGGGCCGCCCCTTCCGCGCGCCCGTCCGCGCGGGCCCCGGATCCGGGTTCCGGGTCCGGGCTTTCTCAGGGGCGCGAGGGGTGTTCGAGCGGGGAGCGCGGGGCAGTGATCCGTTCACTGCCCCTACAAGGGGACTGCGGACGCCCTTGCCGGACGCCGTAAGGTTGGTGAGTCAAGCGAGGGCACGTCGGAAGGAGGCACTGGGTGATCGAGCTGGAGGGGGTTCCCGAGCTGATCGACCCAGTCATGGTGGCCGCGTTCGAGGGCTGGAACGATGCAGGTGACGCCGCCTCCACGGCGGTCGCGCACCTGGAACGCGAGTTCAAGGGCGAGGTGTTCGCGGCGCTGGACGCCGAGGACTACTACGACTTCCAGGTGAACCGGCCGACGGTGTTCATGGAGGACGGGGTACGCAAGATCACCTGGCCGACGACCCGGCTCTCGGTGGTCCGCGTCGGCGGTGCCAAGCCGCGCGACCTGGTGCTGGTCCGGGGCATCGAGCCGTCCATGCGATGGCGCTCGTTCTGCAACGAGCTGCTGGGCTTCGCGCACGAGCTGGGCGTGGAGCTGGTGGTCGTCATGGGCGCGCTGCTCGGGGACACCCCGCACACCCGTCCGGTGCCGGTCAGCGGGGTCACCTCGGACACGGATCTGGCGCAGCGGATGGATCTGGAGGAGACGAAGTACGAGGGTCCCACGGGCATCGTCGGGGTCCTCCAGGAGGCGTGCACGCATGCCGGGGTGCCGGCGGTGTCGCTGTGGGCGGCGGTGCCGCACTACGTCTCCCAGCCGCCCAACCCGAAGGCCACGCTGGCGCTGCTCAACCGTCTCGAGGATCTGCTGGACCTGCGGATCCCGCAGGGCGAGCTGCCGGAGGACGCACGGGCCTGGCAGGTGGGCGTGGACCAGCTGGCGGCGGAGGACAGCGAGGTCGCGGAGTACGTCCAGACGCTGGAGGAGGCCCGCGACACCGCGGAGCTGCCGGAGGCGTCCGGTGAGGCGATCGCGCGGGAGTTCGAGCGGTATCTGCGGCGCCGGGACGCCCCGGGCGGCAAGGCGCGGCCCTCGAAGCCCGATGCGGATGCCTCCGGTGGTTCGGCCGGCGATGACGAGGGTGACGGGTCGGAGGACTGAGGTACGGCGAAGGGGCGGTCCCGGGTTGGGGGCCGCCCCTTCTTCGTGTTGCCGATGCGCTACGGGGTGCCGCCCGAGGTCGTCGGGCGGCTGCCGCGTCGTCGTGGTTTCTCGCGCCCACGCGGCGGAGCCGCACATCGATACGGCCCCGCGCCCCTTTGGGGCGCGGGGGTCAGCGGTGTTTACAGGGCGACGCCCAGGAGGGCGTCCACGGCCCTCGTCACCAGGCCCGGGGCGCCCGTGTCCTGGCCGCCCTCGGAGTTCTGCCGGGCCGCCCAGCGGTCCACCGCGGCAAGCGCCGTGGGGGCGTCCAGGTCGTTGGACAGGGCGTCGCGGATCTCCTCGACCAGGGCGTCGGCGGAGGGGCCGTCGGGGCGGGAGACCGCGGCGCGCCAGCGGTCGAGGCGGTCGACGGCGTCCTGGAGGACCTGGTCGGTCCACTCCCAGTCGGCCCGGTAGTGGTGGGCCAGCAGGGCCAGCCGGATCGCGGCCGGATCGACGCCGTCGCGCCGCACCTGGGAGACGAAGACCAGATTGCCCTTGGACTTGGACATCTTCTCGCCGTGCAGGGCGACCATGCCGGCGTGTACGTACGCCTTGGCCATCGGGAACTCGCCGGTGAGCACCTGGGCGTGCGAGGCGCCCATCTCGTGGTGCGGGAAGGCGAGGTCGGAGCCGCCGCCCTGGACGTCGAAGCCCATGCCGAGGTGGTCGAGGGCGATGGCCACGCACTCGATGTGCCAGCCGGGCCGGCCGGGGCCGAGGGAGGCGCCGTCCCAGCTGGGCTCGCCCTCGCGGGCCGCCATCCACAGCATCGGGTCCACCGGGTTCTTCTTGCCCGGGCGGTCCGGGTCGCCGCCGCGCTCGGCGGACAGCAGCCGCATGGCCGCCGCGTCGAGATGCGAGACCGAGCCGAAGTGCGGGTCGGACTCGACGGAGAAGTAGATGTCACCTTCCAGCTCGTAGGCCGCGCCGAGGTCGCGCAGCCGTTCCACGAGCGGGACGATGCCGGGTATGGCCTCGACGGCGCCTATGTAGTGCTGGGGCGGAAGCATCCGCAGGGCGGTCATGTCCTCGCGGAAGAGGGAGGTCTCCTTCTCGGCGAGGGCGACCCAGTCGACGCCGTCGCGCTCCGCGCGCTCCAGGAGCGGGTCGTCGACGTCGGTGACGTTCTGGACGTAGTGGACCTGCCGCTTGGTGTCGAGCCACACGCGCTGAACGAGGTCGAACGCGTTGTAGGTCGCCGCGTGACCCATGTGGGTCGCGTCGTACGGGGTGATACCGCAGACGTAGATACGGGCGACGGGACCGGGCTGGAGGGTGACCAGGCCGCCGGTCGCGGTGTCGTGGATCCTCAGGTCGCGGCCCTGACCAGGCAGGGCGGGGACCTCGGAAGCGGGCCAGGCATGCATGTACATGAGCCTAACCGGCCGCGCGTGGCGTACACGACCGGGATCGAGTCGGATGGCCGGTTGTGCGCTCTTGTATCTTCGGTCGCACTGTGCTCACACGGGCTGTGCTCACACGGGCGGCCAGGGGATCGCCGGCCAGTCCCCGCCGGGTTCCGGGTGCAGCCCGCAGGCGAGGAGGGCGGCGACACGGGCGCGGGTGGCGTCCAGTTCCGCGGTGGTGATCAGCGGGCCCAGGCGCTCGCCCAGAGCGCCGTCCAGGGCGTCACGGAGCCCCTTGAGGACTCCGACGGCCTCGGCGGTGAGGGGTTCGCCTGCCCAGCCCCACAGCAGGGTGCGCAGTTTGTCCTCGGCGTTGAAGGTGACGCCGTGGTCGATGCCGTAGAGCCGGCCGTCGGCGGTGGGCAGCAGATGGCCGCCCTTGCGGTCGGCGTTGTTGATCACGGCGTCCAGGACGGCGAGCCGGCGCAGCCGCTCGTCGTCGGCGTGCACGAGCAGCGCGGTGCGGCCCTCGCCGACCTCGGCGAAGCCGATGGCCTTCCAGCCGGGCTCGGGCTCCTCGCCGTCGACCAGGGCGAGGAGTTCGGGCTCCGGGGAGACCTCGATCCACAGCTGGCACATGCCCTCGCCGTAGGGGCCGTCGCGCAGCACGGTGGGCGGGACGAGGCCCCAGCCGGTGGCCTCGGAGACCTCGTAGGCGGCGACCTCCCGGGCGGCCAGGGTGCCGTCGGGGAAGTCCCACAGGGGGCGCTCCCCCGCCACCGGCTTGTAGACGCAGTCGGCTTCGCGGCCGTCGTGGGCGACGGTGCAGAACAGGGCGGCGTTGGAGGCGTCGCGGATGCGGCCGCGCACGGTCAGCTCACCGCGGGCGAGCAGTTCGGCGGCGCCCGGGTCGGCGGCGGTCACGCCCCGCGGCGGTATCCGTTCTGGCGCGGGCATACGTGTCCTTCCGGATCGAGCGGGAGGCTGCACAGCGGGCACGGCGGCCGCCCGGCGTTGACGACGTCGAGGGCGCGTTTGGCGAAGGCACGGGCCTGCGCGCCGGTCAGCCGGACCCGCAGCATCGGGGGCCCGTTCTCCTCGTCCTGGAGCAGCCGTTCCTCGGCCTCGGCGAGGTCCTCCTCGGTGTCGGCGTCCAGCTCCACCAGGGCCTGCGCCTCCACGACCATGCGCTGTTCCTCGGCGTCCCAGGCCAGGGCCATGGTGCCGACCCGGAACTCCTCCTCCACGGGACTCTCCAGCGGGGCGGTGTCGGAGATCTCGCTGGGCGCCATGGCCGGGACGGGGGCGCTGCCGCCGCTGCGGCGCACCACCTCGTCCAGGAGTTCGTCCATGCGCTCGGCGAGCGCGGCGACCTGGGTCTTCTCCAGGACCACGCTGGTCACCCGGGGACCCGCCATGGCCTGGAGGAAGAACGTACGGCGTCCGGGCAGTCCGACCGTGCCGGCCACGAAGCGGTCCGGCGGATCGTAGAGGAACACCTGACGGGACACGTCCTGTCTCCATTGGGTCGAGAGTTTCGGCGGTGCGGGTGCGGGCCGCTGCGGATACGCGACGGCGCGGATCGCTTCACCCTACTGCGGGCGACGATCACGGTGCGCCCGCACCGCCACCGACCGGTGCGTCGCCGTCGGGGTGCTCCTCGCGCGGGGCGAGCGAGGCGAGATCGCCGGTGTCGCCGAGGCGGACGAGGAAGGGGCGCAGCCGGGTGTAGCGGATCGCGGTGACGGAACACGGCTCCACGGAGATCCGCTGGAAGAGGTCGAGGTGGAGGCCGAGGGCCTCGGCGACCAGGGACTTGATGATGTCACCGTGGGAGCACATCAGGTAGGTGGCGTCGGCGCCGTGATCGCGCTCGACGCGCGCGTTCCACTCGCGGACCGCCTCGGCGGCGCGGGTCTGCATGGCGCGCATGGACTCCCCGCCGGGGAAGGCGGCGGCGGAGGGGTGGGCCTGGACGACGTCCATCAGCGGCTCGTCCTTGAGTTCGGCGAGCTTGCGGCCGGACCAGTCGCCGTAGTGGCACTCCCCGATCCGGTCGTCGGTGTGGGGGCTCAGGCCGGGCCGGGCCGCGAGGAGCGGGGCCAGGGTCTCCTGGCAGCGCTGGAGCGGGCTGGTGACGATCTCGGCCAGCGGCAGGGCGGCGAGCCGGGCGGGCAGGGCGGCGGCCTGGGCGGTGCCGCGCTCGTCCAGGGCGACCCCCGGGGTCCAGCCGGCGAGCACGCCGGAGGTGTTGGCGGTGGAACGTCCGTGCCTTACGAGGATCAGCGTGGGCATGCGGACCAGGGTAGGCGCATCAGGTGGTGCGCTGTTGATCTCGTGAAGGGAGAATGCGCTCCGTGATCGTCGACTGTGCCATCTACCGGCACGGACAGCGGACCGAGGGTCCCGAGGACCTGTCCGACGCGCTCGCCGAGGCGCGGGCGGCGGGTGGCTTCGTGTGGATCGGGCTGTACGAGCCGTCCGAGCGGGAGTTCGGCCTGGTGACCCAGGAGTTCGGGCTGCACCCGCTGGCGGTGGAGGACGCTCTCAAGGCTCATCAGCGGCCCAAACTGGAGGTGTACGAGGATTCGCTGTTCGTGGTGCTGAAACCGGTGGCGTACGAACCGGAGAGCGACACGGTCTCGGCGGGCGAGATCATGGTCTTCGTCGGGGACTGCTTCGTGGTGACGGTGCGGCACGGCGAGGCCTCGCCGCTCGCGGCGGTGCGGCACCGCCTTGAGGAGGAGCCGGAGATGCTCCACAAGGGGCCCACCTCGGTGCTGTACGCGATCGCCGACGCCATCGTGGACCGGTACCTGGAGGTGGCGACCGAGCTCCAGACGGATCTGGAGGAGGTGGAGGCGGAGGTGTTCCGGCCCGAAGGGGGCGGCGCGCGCAACACCGCCTCGCGGATCTACGGCTTCAAGCGGCAGATCGTGGAGTTCCGCCGGGCGACCGGGCCGTTGACGGTGCCGCTGAACCGGCTGGCGGGGACGGGGCCGCTCGGCTCGGGCGGCGGGGTGCCGTTCGTGCACGAGGAGGCGCGGCCGTTCTTCCGGGACGTGGGCGACCATCTCGCCCGGGTCAACGAGTCGGTGGAGGGCCTGGACCGGCTGGTGTCGGACGTGCTGTCGGCGCATCTGGCGCAGACGAGCGTGCGGCAGAACGACGACATGCGGAAGATCTCCGCCTGGGCGGCGATGGCCGCGGTGCCCACGATGATCGCCGGTATCTACGGCATGAACTTCGACCACATGCCCGAGCTGCACTGGCTGTGGTCGTACCCGGTGGTGATCCTGGTGATGGCGCTGCTGGAGGTGCTCCTGTACCGGCTGTTCAAGCGGCGCGAGTGGCTGTGAGCCGCCTCGGCCGCGAGGGGATCTCCGGAAGACCTCCGGACGACCTCCGGAAAACCTCGGAAGAAGGGGGCCGGGGAGTCGTAACCGCTCGTCGCCGGGCGCGTTGTTCCCGGTGACGGCCGTGGCGGGGAAGACCCCCGAGCCCCCACCACGGCCGTAGAAGCCCCCTTGCTCAGGCGAGTCCGGCGCGCTCCAGGGCCTCGGTGCCGGCGCGCAGGGAGGCGAGCCGCTCCTGAAGGGTGAACCCGGCGGGCGCGAGGCTGAGGGTGGTGACACCGGCCTCGGCGTAGGCCTTCATCCGGTCGGCGATGCGGTCGACGGAACCCAGCAGCGTGGTCTTGTCGATGAGGTCCTGCGGGATCGCGGCGGCCGCGCCCTGCTTGTCCCCGGACAGGTACTTCTCCTGGATCTCGGCGGCCTCCCGCTCGTACCCCATGCGCTGCGCGAGCTTGTTGTAGAAGTTCTGCTTGGCGCTGCCCATGCCGCCGACGTACAGCGCGGTGTAGGGGCGGAAGGTGTCGGCGAGCGCGGCCACGTCCTTGTCGTCGCCGACGGCCAGCGGCAGGGTCGGGCACACGTCGAACCCGTCGAGGGTCTTGCCCGCCTTCGCCCGGCCCGCGCGCAGATGCGTGAGGGTGGTCTCCTCCAGGTGCTCGGCGGCGGGGAAGATCAGCAGGGCGCCGTCGGCGATCTCGCCGGTCTGCTCCAGGTTCTTCGGGCCGATCGCCGCGATGTACAGCGGGATGTGCTCGCGCTGCGGGTGCACGGTCAGCTTGAGCGGCTTGCCGGGGCCGCCCGGCAGCGGCAGCGTCCAGTGCTCGCCCTCGTACGACAGCCGCTCACGGGTCATCGCCTTGCGGACGATCTCCACGTACTCGCGGGTGCGGGCCAGCGGCTTGTCGAACCTGACGCCGTACCAGCCCTCCGAGACCTGGGGCCCGGAGACGCCGAGGCCGAGCCGGAAGCGGCCGCCGGAGAGGGTGTCCAGGGTGGCCGCCGTCATCGCGGTCATCGCGGGCTGGCGGGCCGGGATCTGGAAGATGGCCGAGCCGACGTCGATGCGCTCGGTCTGGGCGGCGACCCAGCTGAGCACGGTGGCCGCGTCGGAGCCGTACGCCTCGGCGGCCCAGCACACGGCGTAGCCCAGCCGGTCGGCCTCCTGGGCCACGGCCAGATTGTCCCCGTCCATTCCCGCACCCCAGTAGCCGAGGTTGAGTCCGAGTTGCATGGCCGAATCCCCTTACCCATGAGTAACGTCCCTGTGGTGCAGACCTTAGCGCGGGGGCGCGGGCGGCGCCCCGTGCGGGCCCGTGCGAGTTGTCCACAGGCATCCCGCCCCACTCGTTCCGGCCAGTAATCTCGCGGTCATGGAGCAGAGGCATCTCGGCCGTACCGGCCTGCGCGTGTCCCGGATCGGACTCGGCACCCTCACCTGGGGCCGGGACACCGAGGAGCATGACGCCGCGGACATGCTCAAGGCGTTCTGGGAGGCCGGCGGCACCCTCGTCGACACCGCGGACGTGTACGGCGGCGGGGAGGCGGAGTATCTGCTCGGGCGGCTCATGGAACGGCTCGTGCCGCGCCGCGACCTGGTGATCTCCACGAAGGCGGGCAGCGTCCCTGACCCCGGGCGCCGCTTCGACGGCTCCCGCGGCCATCTGCTCGCCGCGCTGGACGCCTCACTGGTCCGCCTGGGCACGGACCATGTGGACCTGTGGCACATCCACGCGTACGACACCGGGACCCCGCTGGAGGAGACGCTCCAGGCCCTCGACATAGCGGTGGCCAGCGGCCGGGCCCGGTACGCGGGGGTGTCCAACTTCTGCGGCTGGCAGCTCGCCAAGGCGGCCACCTGGCAGCTCGCGGCGCCGGGCACCCGCACCCGGCTGGCCAGCACGCAGATGGAGTACTCGCTGCTCCAGCGGGGCGTGGAGCGCGAGGTGCTGCCCGCCGCGCTGGACCTGGAGGTGGGCCTGCTGCCCTCCTCCCCGCTCGGCCGGGGCGTGCTGACCGGAAAGTACCGGCACGGCACGCCCGGGGACTCGCGTGGCGCGTCCGAGCATCTGGCGCCGTTCGTGGAGCCGTATCTGGACGACACCGCGACGCGCATCGTGGACGCGGTGACGACGGCCGCCGACGGGCTCGCGGTCACCCCGCTCCAGGTGGCGCTCGCCTGGGTCCGCGACCGCCCCGGAGTCACCGCCCCGATCGTCGGCGCGCGCACCGCGCAGCAGCTCACGGCGGCATTGTCAGTGGAGGCGCTTAGTCTTCCTGACGAGATCTGCCGGGCGCTGGACGATGTGTCGGCGCCCTTGCACCGCTATCCCGATCACGACTGGAGCACGCTGTGAGCACGGAACCGGAGACCACGGAGGAAACGGGGCCGGGGACGCCGGAGGCGCCGGGAACGCCGGGAGCGCCGGACGAGGCGGCCGGGGGTGGGCTCGCGGCAGACGAGGGTGAGCTCGCGGCGGACGGCGGTGACGGTGCGGCCGAGGTGTCCGGGGCGGCCGAGACGTCCGAGGTGACGGACGGCGGCGCGGGCGAGGAGACGGCGGAGTCGGCCGAAGGAGCGGGCTCGGCTGAGGCGGCTGAGGCGGCTGAGGCGGCTGAGGCGGCTGAGGCGGCTGAGGCGGCTGAGGCGGCTGAGGCGGCTGCCGATGGTGCCGGGAAGCCGGAGTTGTCCGAGGCGGCGGCCGAGTTGGCCGCGCAGCGGCTGGAGCGGGAGCGGATCGAGCGGCGCAGGGCGGAGCGGGACGGCCCCGTCGAGAGCGGCGCCAAGCTGAGCGGGAAGGCCGCCGATCTGCTGGCCGCGGTGCGGGCGGTGGAGGCGGGCGGGAAGCCGGCGTCCACGGTGTTCGCCGCGCCCTCGCGGCCCGCGCCCGAGCGGACACCCGAGCCGGGCCCCGCGGCAACCGCGGCCGCCCCGGTCCGCCCGGCACCCGAGCCGGAGCCGGTGCCGGTGCGCCAGGAGCGGCCCGCTCCCGCCCCCGCGCCGGTCGGGCCCTCACCGCGGACGGTGGATGCCGTACGGCGGGTGCTCGCGGAGGGTGGTGCGCCGGAGGCGCTGGGGCAGCAGGCGGCCGTGACGCTCGGCGAGGGTGCCGGGGAACTGCTGCGGGCGGACCCCTGGCAGTTGCTGCGGGTCCCCGGGGTGCGGCCCGAGCAGGCGGACGGTTTCGCGCGGGCGCTGCTCGGTGCCGAGTGCGGTCCGCAGGACGAGCGGCGGGGGCGTGCGGTGACGGTCTGGCTGCTGGAGCAGGCTGCCCTCGCCGGACACACCGCCCTGGAGGCGCCCGCGCTCACCGCGGCGCTGGCCCAGCGAGGGGTGCCGGACCCGGACGAGGCCGTGCAGAGCACCCTGGCCGAGGGTGAGGCGCTGGTGTTCGAGGACGCCCTGGAGGAGCCGGGCGCCCCGGCCGCGCAGCCGGCGGACGACGAGGAGGAGGCGGAGCGCCCGGTGCGGGTGCTGATCGCCCTGGAGCGGTACGCGATGGCCGAGGAGAGCCTCGCCGATGGCCTGGCCCGGCTGATCAGCTCCCCGTCCCAGGACGGTAAGGAGACCTGGGCGCAGGTCGTCGCGGCGCTGTCGGGCGGTGCCGCCGAGCTGGCCCGCGCGGTCGCCGGGCACGGTCTGGTCCTGCACACCGGCGGCGACGCCTCCCGTGCCGAACCGGCCGCCCTGCTCGGTGCCGCCCGGGACGCGGGCCTGCGGGCCCTCGCCGTGTGCCACACCGCCGACGGCCGCGACCGGCTCGCCGCGCTGCCGCCGACGCGGGGAGCGGGCGTGGGCACGGTCGCCGGGCTGCTGGCCGGTGCCGAGGGACCCGGCCGGGACGGGGACGGAGCGCTGGAGCTGGATCTGCTGATCGTGCCGGACGCGCCCCAACTGGACGTGGAGAGCGCGGCGATGCTGGTGGAGTCGCTGCCCGACGGGGCGCGGCTGGTGCTCGGCGGGGATCCGGCGCTGCTGTGGTCGGCCGGTCCCGGGCGGGTCTTCGCCGATCTGCTCGCGGCCCGCGCCTGCCCCCAGATCGCCTCCCGGCTGCCCGACCCCGGACCGATCGGCGAACTGGTCTCCGGGATCGGCATCGGCGAGCTGAACCAGGTCGAGGCGCCCGGCAAGGAGGTCGTGATCGTGCCGGTGCGGGACGCGGGCGAGGCCGTGCACCGTACCGTGCAGCTGGTCGCGGACTCGGTGCCGCGGGCCTTCGGGGTGCCCGTCGAGGGGACCGTGGTGATCACGCCGGGCCATGGCGGCGCGGCCGGTACCCGGGCCCTCAACGCCGCCCTGAAGGAACGCCTCAACCCCGGCCCCGGCCGGTTCGGCGGTTTCGACCCCGGCGACCGGATCGCCTACTCCCCCGCCCCGGGCCGTACCCTGCCGGGCACGGTGGTGAAGGCCGACGCCGAGGGGCTGCACCTGTCCTGCGCGGGCGCCCCCGTGGTCGTACCGCGAGAGCGGGTCGAGGCGTGGGTGCGGCACGGATGGGCGCTGACCGCGCACCAGGCGGTGGGCGGGCGCTGGCCGGCGGCGGTCGTGGTGCTGCCCGGCGATGCCGCGCAGGCGCTGAGCAGGCCGTGGGTGTACACGGCGTTCGGCCGGGGCGAGCGGCATCTCTCCGTGGTCCAGGGCGCGGAGGGTGCGCTGCCGCGGGCGGTCGCGGAGATCCCGGCGAAGCCCCGTACGACCCGGCTGGCGACTCTGCTGCGCCCGCAGTCCCCCACGGACTGAGACGCCCCGGCGCCGGCGGGGTGGGGACCATCCGGGAGGGCGCTGTGCGGCGGTGCCGTACCGGTTTCGCGCCGTCACGGCACCGCCGCCGAGGTCACCGGCCGACGCCCCGGACGCCCGCGCCGTCGGCCTCGCCGTCGTGCTCGTCGGTCTCGTCCAGATCCTCGTCGTCCACGAACTCCAGGTCGTCGTCCTCGGCGTCCGGGTCGGTGCCGTCGTGATCGTCGTGTTCGTCGTCCTCGTCGTCGAACACCGCGCTGACGTCGAAGCGGCAGACCACCGCCTGTGGATCGAAGTGCTCGAAGGGGGCCTCCAGCCACTCCCCGGCCTCCGGGGCCTCGTCGGCCGCGGTGACCCAGAGCGTGGAGTCGCCCTCCTCCAGGCCGAACTCCTTGTGCCGGGAGGCGATCTCGTCCGGTTCGAACTCGCCGAAGAGCAGGCCCAGCGCCCCGGGAACGGTGCCCGCGGCGTCCTCGTCCAGACCGGCGAGGTCCTCGAAGTCCTCCGCGGCCTCGACCCGCTCGGCCTGGGCCAGCAGCCGCTGGGGCTCCGCCACGGTGTAGTCGCGGCGGATCAGCACACTGATCGCGTGGGGTTCCTCGGGGCCCGCGTACGGCGGCAGCGTCTCGTCGGCGCCGGGGATCTCGAAGGGGGTGACCTCGTCGTAGCGGTCGTAGAGCAGCTCGTCGTACACCTCGGCGGCCGCGGCCAGCTGGTTGAACGCCTCGAAAACGGCCGGGTCGTCGTCTCCTGACCTGCGTTCGACCGCCGCCAGGTGACGGTCGAGCGCGGTCTTGATCGCCTCGGCGGCGGCGCGTACCTCGGCAGCGGTGGGCTGCGCAGCATCAGACATAGTGCAGACGCTATCCGTACCGGGCACCAGCCCGCACAATAGATGCGATGCCGGAATACGAATTTGTCGACGTGTATGTGCCTCGCGGGGTGTCCCGCAAGGAGACCACACGTCTGCTGACGGACCATGCCGAGTACGGACACTGGGAGTTGGACCGCCTGAGCCTGCTGCGCGACGGCAGCCGCAAGGTGCGGCTGCGGCGGCGGATCATCCGCCAGCTGCGGGCCACCTGGTGAGGCGGGACCCCTGAGGCCGGCGGAGGCGCGAAAGAGTCGGAGCGGGCCCGCCGACAGGGCCGGACCCGCTCCTCATGCGCCGCTCGTCACGGCTTGTTCGCCATCCGTCACGGCTTGTTCGCCGCTCGTCGCGGCGTGACCGTACGCCGGATCAGACCCTGGCCCGTGCCTTGCGGTAGAGCACGGCGCCCGCGATCAGCGCGCCCGCACCGGCCGGCAGCGCGAGGCCCAGCGGCAGGTCGCTGCCGGTGTGCGCGAGCTGCCCCGTGGTCAGGGACGCCGAGGGCGCCTGCGGGACATGCACCTGGTGGGCGGGCGGGGTCGCCGGGGTGCCCGGGTGGTGCGGAGTGCCCGGGGTGGTCGGCGCGCCCGGGGTGGTGGGCGTGCCCGGCTGAGTCGGGTGGCCAGGGTGACTCGGGTGACCGGGGTGGCCCGGGTGACTCGGGTGGCCCGGGTGACCGGGGTGGCTCGGCGGGGTGGTGTGGCCGCCGCCCGGCGGAAGGCCGTGCGTACCGCCGCCGTTGGAGCAGTCGTTGCCCATGGCGGGGTTGCCCACGCCGATGACGTCGACGCTGTTGCCGCACGCGTTCACCGGGACGTCGATCGGCACCTGGACGGTGTTGCCCGATCCCACGCCCGGCGAGCCGGAGGTGTGTCCGCCGGCGCTCGCTCCCCCTGAACCGCCGGCGCCGCCGTGGCCCTGGCCTCCGTGGCCGCCACCGGAGTTGGCGCAGGCGTTGCCCATCGCCGGGTTGAGGAGCCCGACGACATTGACGGTGTTGCCGCAGACGTTCACCGGCACATGCACCGGCACCTGGACGGTGTTGCCGGACAGCACGCCGGGTGAGCCGGTGGCGGCGCCGGACGCGCCCGCGTCCGCGTGTGCCATACCGGTCGCGGCGGCGAGTACCCCGGTCGCCGCCGCCATGGTCATCAGACCCTTACGGGTTCCTTGTCGCATTGCTGCGTACCCCCCTGCCTTCGCTTGCCTTCACTGTCTGGAAAAGGCCGGTCGGCCTCGGAGCGCATGGCGCGCGCTCCGAGGCCGACGGCTGAAAGAAGACGCCCCTCGGGGTGGAAAGCCCCTCCGGGGAACCGGTGTCAGCTGTTGACGCAGGTGTTGCCGAAGGCGGGGTTCAGGAGCCCGATCACATTGATCGTGTCGCCGCACACGTTCACCGGAACGTGCACGGGCACCTGGATGACGTTGCCGGAGACGACACCCGGGGAGTGCAGGGCGGCACCCTGGGCACCGGAGTCGGCGACGGCCAGGCCCGCGCCCGCGAGAACCAGCCCACCGGTGGCAGCCGCGGCAGCGACGACCTTCTTGATCATTGTTCCTCCTCGTTGGCAAAGCGGCCCCAAGGTGCGGGGTCGCATCACCTGTAACGAGGAGGGAGTAATGGAGCTACGAGCTTATGGTCGCATTCACCCTTCTCAGTCGATCTCGAACGCGTGCCCGAAGTCGAGGCGGCCCGACTCGAACGCCCCGGCGGCCGCTCAGGACGCGTCGATGAACCGGTCGAGCACCCGCACACCGAACTGAAGGCCGTCCACCGGCACCCGCTCGTCCACGCCGTGGAACATGCCGGCGAAGTCCAGCTCCGGCGGCAGCTTCAGGGGGGCGAAGCCGAAGCCGCGGATGCCGAGGTCGTCGAAGGACTTGGCGTCGGTACCGCCGGAGAGCATGTACGGGACCGCCTTGGCGATGGGGTCCTCGGCGAGCAGCGCGGACTGCATGGCCTCGACCAGCGCCCCGTCGAAGCTGGTCTCGACGGCCTTGTCGGCGTGCACGTCCTCGCGGCGCACATGCGGGCCGAGCAGCCGGTCGAGGTCGCCGAGGAACTCCTCCTCGTACCCGGGCAGGAAACGGCCGTCGATGTGCGCGGTGGCCTCGCCGGGGATGACGTTGACCTTGTAACCGGCGTTCAGCTGCGTCGGGTTGGCGGTGTTGCTCAGGGTCGCGCCGATCAGCTTGGCGATGCCGCCGAGCTTGGCGATGGTCGCCTCCATGTCCTCGGGGTCCAGCTCGGTGCCGAGCGCGTCGCCCAGCTCGTCGAGGAAGGCCCGGGTGGTCTTGGTGACCCGCACCGGGAACTTGTGCCGGCCGACCCGGGCGACCGCCTCGGACAGCTCGGTGATGGCGTTGTCCCGGTGGATCATGGAGCCGTGCCCGGCGGTGCCGGCCACGGTGAGCTTCATCCAGTGCATGCCCTTCTCGGCCGTCTGGATCAGGTAGAGCCGCCGGTGCTCGTTCACCGTGAAGGAGAAACCGCCGACCTCGCTGATCGCCTCGGTGACGCCCTCGAACAGCTCGGGGTGGTGGTCGACCAGGTGGCGGGCGCCGAAGGTGCCGCCCGCCTCCTCGTCGGCGAGGAAGGCGACGACGATGTCACGCGGAGGCCGCCGCCCGCTGCGCAGCCGGTCGCGCACCACCGCGAGGGTCATGGCGTCCATGTCCTTCATGTCGACCGCCCCGCGCCCCCATACGCATCCGTCGGCGATCTCGCCGGAGAAGGGGTGGTGGGTCCAGTCGTCGGCGTTGGCCGGTACGACGTCCAGGTGGCCGTGGATCAGCAGGGCGGGCCGGGAGGGGTCCTCCCCCGCGATGCGGGCCACGGTGGAGGCGCGGCCGGGGTGGGACTCGTAGATCTTCGGCTCCAGGCCGACCTCCGCCAGCTTCTCGGCGACCCACTCGGCGGCCTGGCGCTCGCCGGGTCCTGAGTGGTCGCCGTAGTTGCTGGTGTCGAACCGGATCAGATCGCGGCAGAGGTCCACGACCTCGTCCTCACCGGTGACGCCCTGGGCCGTGTCCTTCTCGCTCACGCTGCTTCCTCCCGCTTCCCTGCTGGTGGGTCCCCCTCATCCTCTCTCCGCGCCCGCTCCCGGCCCAAGACCGGTCCCGGCCCGTCACACGCCGTTCACGCCCGCCCGCCCCTGGCCGGGGGGTGATCAGCCACCCCCGAAAGCCTGGTAATGTTTCCTCTGTCGCCGCGAGGGAAACCCCGCCGAGGGAAAACCGCGCACGACAGACACCTTGTCCGGGTGGCGGAATGGCAGACGCGCTAGCTTGAGGTGCTAGTGCCCTTTATCGGGCGTGGGGGTTCAAGTCCCCCCTCGGACACCAGTGAAGGCCCCTGCTCTGCGGGGGCCTTTCGCATGCCCGGACGCGGCCGGGTTCCTAGACTCGATGTGTGGCCCGGGTCAATGACGAGGTCGAGGCGGTTCTGCGGGAGTACGCGGATCTCATCGCGATCACCGGAGGTGACGCGTTCAAGGCGCGTGCCTACGAGAAGGCGGCGCGTGCCGTCGGGGGGTATCCGGCGGATGTCTCGAAGCTCGACGAGGAGGGGCTGCGGGAGATTCCGAATGTGGGGCGGTCGATCGCCGAGAAGGTGGTCGAGTATCTGCGCACCGGGAAGATGGCGGCCGTGGAGGAGCGGCGGGCCAGGATTCCCGCCGGGGTGCGGGAGTTGATCGCCATCCCGACGCTCGGGCCGAAGAAGGCGCTGCGGCTGTACGAGGATCTGCACATCTCCTCGGTGAGCGAACTGGCCGCGGCCATCGAGGCGGACCGGCTGGCGGATCTCAAGGGGTTCGGGGAGAAGACGCAGGACAACATCCGGCACGGGATCGAGCTGCTGCGGGGGGCCGGGGCGCGGGTGCCGTTGGCGCTCGCGCTGGACACCGCAGAGGGGATCGTCGCCGCGCTGGAAGCGGTGACCGGGTGCCGGCGGTGCGCGTACGCGGGGTCGCTGCGGCGGATGCGGGAGACCGTCGGGGATGTGGACATCCTGGTGGCGGCGAGGAAGTCGGCGCCGTTCATGGCGGCGCTGTGCGAGCTGCCGGGCACCGCCGAGGTGATCGCGCGGGGGACGAAGAAGACATCCGTGCGCACCGGCAAGGGGCTCCAGGTGGATCTGCGGGTGCTGCCGCCGGAGTCGTGGGGCGCGGGGCTCCAGTACTTCACCGGGTCCAAGGCGCACAACATCCGCACCCGGACGATCGCCGTGCGCGAAGGGCTGAAGCTGTCGGAGTACGGCGTGTTCGACGCGGAGAGCGGGGAGTCGCTGGCCTCGCGCACCGAGGAAGAGGTGTACGCGCGGCTCGGGCTGCCGTGGATCGTGCCGACGCTGCGGGAGGACCGCGGGGAGATCGAGGCGGCGCTGCGCGGGGAGCTGCCCGAGGTAGTTGCCGAGCGGGACGTCCGCGGTGATCTGCACACCCATACGGATCTCACCGATGGTCTGGCGTCTCTGGACGCCATGGTGGAGGCGGCGGCGAAACGCGGGTACGCGTACTACGCGGTGACCGATCACGCGCCGGATCTGTCCATGCAGCGGATGACGGACGAGAAGATCCTCGCCCAGCGGGAGCGGCTGCGGGAGCTGGACGGGACGCATCACCGGATGCGGCTGCTGCACGGCACCGAGCTGAACATCGGACCGGACGGCGGGCTCGACTGGCCGGACGAGTTCCTGGCCGGTTTCGATCTGTGCGTGGCCTCGCTGCACTCGCGTTTCGACCTCGGTCGCAAGACCATGACGCGGCGGCTGGTGCGGGCGGTGGAGAACCCGTACGTGAACATCCTCGGGCATCCGACCACCCGGCTGATCGGCCGTCGGGCGGGGGTGGACGCGGACTGGGACGAGGTGTTCGCGGTCTGCGCGCGCACGGGGACCGCGCTGGAGGTCAACGCCCAGCCGGACCGGCTGGACCTCGGGGACGAGGACATCCTGCGGGCGCGGACGCACGGGGTGCGGTTCGCGGTGAACACCGACGCGCACTCGGTGCCGCAGCTGGCGCAGCTGCGCTACGGCATCGGCACCGCCCAGCGCGGCTGGCTGACCCCGGACGAGGTGATCAACACCTGGCCGTTGACCCGGCTGCGGCGGTTTCTGCGCAAGGGCGGTCGCTGAGCCTCACCGAGGGACGACGAGACGACGAGGGTGCCGTCGGGCCCCGGCTCGACGTGGGCGCCCCGGGTCTGCGCGTCGAAGGTCCTGCGCAGCCAGACGGTGTCCTCGGGGGCGGCGGGTTCGAGGCGTGTCCGGCGGGCCTGAAGGGCAGCGGTCTCGGGGCGGTCAGCCGTCCGGTGCCGGGGTCGAGGGACCCTGGACGTGCGCGGGTGCCAGATGGTCCGTGAACCAGTCGCGGGCCAGTTCGGTCACCCTCTCCAGCGTGCCGGGTTCCTCGAAGAGGTGGGTGGCGCCGGGGACGGTCTCCAGCCGGTTCTCGCAGCGCAGCCGGGACCGCGCGTCCCGGTTGAGGTCGAGGACGAGGGGGTCGGCGCCGCCGACGATCAGCAGGGTGGGCGCGGTGACCTCGGGGAGCCGGGGTCCGGCGAGGTCGGGGCGGCCGCCCCGGGAGACGACGGCGGCGGGATGCCCCTCGACGGCGGCCCACAGGGCGGCGGCCGCGCCGGTGCTGGCGCCGAAGTAGCCGAGGGCGAGGCCGGAGGTCGCGGGTTCCGCGCGCAGCCACTGGGTGGCGGCGAGCAGCCGGCCGGCCAGCAGCGGGATGTCGAACACGTTGTCGCGGTCCCGTGCCTCCGCGTCGGTGAGCAGGTCGAACAGCAGGGTGCCGAGCCCGGCGCGGTGCAGGCCCTCGGCGACCTGCCGGTTGCGGGGGCTGTGCCGGCTGCTGCCGCTGCCGTGCGCGAAGGCGATGACGCCGGTGGCGCCCTCGGGCACGGTCAGGCCGCCGCCCAGCCGTACCGCACCGGCGGGCACGGTCACCTCCCGCTCGGCGGCCCGGCCGCCCGGTCCGGCGCTCGGGCGACGTCGCCGTGCCCGGCGCAGACACGCCGTGACCTCCACGTCCTCGGCCTGGGTGAAGTCGTCGTAGAACTGTCCGACGGCGGCGAAGTCCCAGGGTGTCTCCAGGCAGACCACGTCGTCGGCGTCGCCACCGAGGCGGCGGGCGACGTCGCGGGGGGCGACGGGGACCGCGAGCACGATACGGGCGGCGCCGCGGGCGCGGGCGACCCGGCAGGCGACCCGGGCGGTGGAGCCGGTGGCCACCCCGTCGTCCACGACCACGGCGGTGCGGCCGGTGAGCGGCACGGAGGGGCATTCGCCCCGGTAGCGTTCGGCGCGTTCGGCGAGCACCCGGCGCTCGCGCTCCTCGATCCGGGCGAGTTCGTCGTCGCGGACGCCGGTGCCGCGCAGCACGTCCGCGTTGAGCACCCGTACGCCGTCCTCGCCGATCGCGCCCATCGCCAGTTCGGGCTGGTACGGCACCCCGAGTTTGCGCACGAGGCAGACATCCAGCGGGGCGTCCAGGGCGTCGGCGACCTCGGCGGCCACCGGTACTCCCCCGCGCGGCAGTCCGAGCACCACCACGTCCGGGCCCCGCAGCTGTTCCAGGCGGGCGCCGAGCCTGCGCCCCGCTTCCAGCCGGTCGGCGAACCGCACGGCGGCACCTCACTCCCGGGGCAGCCAGAGCGGTGTGGGGCTGCTCTCCGTGTCGATCGCGCCCAGCGCCCGCATGTCGCCGTTGGCCGCGCGCACCAGCAGCCGGCCCATGGCGATCAGGGCGCGGCCGGCGGCGAGTTCGTCGCCGATCTCGGGTATGTCGCGGTCGTACGGGTTGCGGCGGGCCTCGGCGTGGCTCTCCAGGACGTTGTCCCCGGTGTCCAGGACGATCCGGGCCGTGGTGTCCGGGTCGTGCTCGGACAGGTACAGGTTCAGCCGCCACTCCTTGACGGCCGGCGGGTGATGGCTGCTGACGGGTCGGGTCATCGTCCGTCCCTCCTCCTCGCGGCGCGGGCCCCCGGGCGCGCCGGGCCGTACGTCCGCCGCGGGTCCGCCCGTTCTGCGCTTCGCGGGTCCGCCCGTTCTCCACTGTGCACCCGCCCGGCGGCGGACGCCTCCCCTGCCCCCGGGCCCGGTGCGCCCGTCCCGTCCCGGCACAATGGGGCGCATGACCACGCGTACCTGCCCCTGCGGACTGCCTCAGTCCTACGACGCCTGCTGCGGCCGTTTCCACTCGGGCGCCGCGGACGCGCCGACCGCCGAGCTGCTGATGCGCTCGCGGTACTGCGCCTTCGTCAAGGGGGACACGGGGTATCTGCTGCGCACCTGGCATCCGCGGACCCGGCCGGAGCGGCTCGACCTCGATCCGCGGATGCGGTGGACGGGTCTGGAGATCCTCGGCGGCGCCGACGGGTCCGCCTTCCACGCCACCGGGACGGTGACCTTCCGCGCCTCCTACCGGGGCGGCTCGCTGCATGAGCGCAGCCGGTTCGAGCGGGTGGACGGGGCGTGGGTGTACGTGGACGGGGACTTCCTGGACTAGGGCCTGTCTGACAGTTCCCGTCTGCCGCGCCCCGGTCAGGGTGCCAGGATGTCCAGTTCCTGGAGCGCGCCCACGGTGATCTGCCGGGTGAGTTCCTCGGCGCGGACCGCGTCCCGGGCGCGCACCGCCTCGGCGACCCGTACATGCAGGGTGACGGCCGCCGGGTCGGGGTCCTCGAACATGACCTCGTGCTGGGTGCGGCCGGTCAGCACCTCGGCCACGACATCGCCGAGGCGGGCGAACATCTCGTTGCCGGAGGCGGTGAGGATGACCCGGTGGAAGGCGACGTCGTGGAACAGGTACTCCGCGAGCCGGTGGCCGCGTGAGTGGGCGACCATGCCGAGCGCGCACTCGGTGAGTTCGGCGCACTGCTCGGCGGTGGCGTGCCGGGCCGCGAGTCCGGCCGCGGCCGGTTCGATCGCGGAGCGCAGCACGGTGAGCGAGCGCAGCTGGTGGGGGCGGTCGGCGCCGGCCAGCCGCCAGCGGATGACCTGCGGGTCGTAGACGTTCCACTCGCTCTTGGGGCGGACGGTGACGCCCACGCGGCGGCGGGACTCGACGAGGTGCATGGATTCGAGGACCCGCACCGCCTCGCGCATCACGGAGCGTGACACCTCGAAGTGCTGAGCGAGTTCGTCGGTGCGCAGGATGCTGCCCGGCGGGTACTCGCCCGCGGTGATCGCGGGGCCGAGGCTGTCCAGTACGCGGCCGTGCAGCCCCCGGCCCGGTGTGCTCATGCACTCAGCGTACGGCGTAGGTCACGGAAACAAAAAGTCAGACTTATACATCACAGACTCTTGAATTCGTCGTACCTAATAGGTTTCAGTGTGGCGACGCCGCCGTGGCGTCGGATGTCGAGGAAGACAGCGAGGCAGTACATGCGAACCCCCCAGGTCGTCGTCGTGATGGGCGTCGCGGGGACGGGCAAGACCACGATCGGTCCCCTGCTCGCCGCGCGGCTGGGCGTCCCGTACGCCGAGGGCGACGACTTCCACCCCAAGGCCAACATCGACAAGATGACGGCCGGGATACCGCTGGACGACAGCGACCGCCTGCCCTGGCTGGACGCCATCGGCCACTGGGCGCACGGGCGGGCGGGGCTCGGCGGGGTGGTCAGCAGTTCGGCGCTGAAGCGGGCGTACCGGGACCGGCTGCGGGCGGTGGCGCCCGGGGTCGTGTTCGTGCACCTGACCGGTGACCGGAAGCTGATCGAGGACCGGATGGCGCACCGGCAGGGCCACTTCATGCCGACCGCGCTGCTGGACTCGCAGTTCGCCACGCTGGAGCCCCTCGGGCCGGACGAGGCGGGTGTCGCCGTGGACGTCGCCGGCGGCCCCGAGGAGATCACCGAACGCGCCGTACTGGCACTGGACGGGCTGTCCACCGCATCCGCGCCGCAGTAGCGCCCTCCCCAACTCCCTGTTACCGCAAGGAACCCCCGTGACCAGACTCAGCGTCGAGATGCTGGCAGCGGACGCCCCTCCGCCGATCTCCACCGCAGGACACGCCCAGCTGGGCATCGCCGTCCTGGTGGGCATCGCGGTGATCGTCCTGCTCATCACCAAGTTCAAGCTGCATGCCTTCCTGGCGCTGACCATCGGGTCGCTGGCGCTCGGCGCGGCCGCCGGCGCGCCCCTCGACAAGGTGCTCACCAGTTTCACCACCGGGCTCGGCGCCACGGTCGCCAGCGTCGGTGTGCTGATCGCGCTGGGCGCCACGCTCGGCAAACTGCTCGCCGACTCCGGGGGCGCGGACCAGATCGTGGACACGATCCTGGCCAGGGCGAGCGGCCGGGCGATGCCGTGGGCGATGGTGCTCATCGCCTCCGTGATCGGGCTGCCGATCTTCTTCGAGGTCGGCATCGTGCTGCTGATCCCGGTCGTGCTGATGGTCGCCAAGCGCGGCAACTACTCCCTGATGCGCATCGGCATCCCGGCGCTGGCCGGTCTGTCCGTGATGCACGGTCTGATCCCGCCGCACCCGGGCCCGCTGGTCGCGATCTCCGCGCTGCACGCCAACCTGGGGGTGACGCTGGCGTTCGGCATCCTGGTCGCCATCCCGACGGTGATCGTCGGCGGCCCGCTGTTCTCGAAGGTCGCGGCCCGCTGGGTGGACGTCCCGGCGCCCGAGCGGATGCTGCCGCAGCGGCCCTCGCAGGAGCTGACCCGCCGTCCGAGCTTCGCCGCGACGCTCGTGACCATCCTGCTGCCGGTGGCGCTGATGCTGCTCAAGGCGCTGGTGGACATCGTCATCGACGACCCGGCGAACACCACGCAGCGTGCCTTCGACGTCATCGGTGCCCCGCTGATCGCGCTGCTCGCCGCGGTGATCGTCGGCTTCTTCACGCTGGGCCGGCCCGCCGGGTTCAGCAAGGAGCGGCTCCAGGCCACGGTGGAGAAGGGCCTGATGCCCATCGCCGGCATCCTGCTGATCGTGGGCGCGGGCGGCGGCTTCAAGCAGACGCTGATCGACTGCGGTGTCGGCCAGATGATCCTTGACGTCTCCAGGAGCTGGTCGATCCCGGCGGTGCTGCTGGCCTGGCTGATCGCCGTGGTGATCCGGCTCGCGACGGGCTCGGCGACGGTGGCGACGGTCTCGGCGGCCGGTCTGGTCGCCCCGCTCGCGGCCGACATGTCGACCGCGCACACCGCGCTGCTGGTCCTGGCGATCGGCGCCGGCTCGCTCTTCTTCAGCTTCGTCAACGACGCCGGGTTCTGGCTGGTCAAGGAGTACTTCGGACTCACCGTCGGCCAGACCGTCAAGACCTGGTCGATCATGGAGACGATCCTGTCGGTGGTCGGCGGCGCGCTGGTGCTGGTGCTGTCACTGGTGGTGTAGCGACGGCGGTACGACGACGGAGGCCCGCCCCCCTTTTCCGGGGGGCGGGCCTCTTCGTGGACCCGGACCCGTTCAGGGGCGCGGGCGGGTTCGCCACAGCGGGTGCTGCCGTTTAGCCCACTCCTCGCTGACCGTGCCCGTGCGCAGCCCCTCCCGCGCCTCCGGATCGCCCAGCGCCATGCCGATATGGCCGGCCAGGACGACCGCGATGGTGAGGGCGAGCCAGTCGTGGACGAAGGTGGCGGAGGTGCGCCAGACCAGTGGGGCGAGATGGGTGAACCACATCAGCAGGCCGGTGCCGAGCATGACCAGGGTCGCCCCGGCGATCCAGGCGGCGTAGATCTTCTGCCCGGCGTTGAACTTGCCCGCCGGGCGCACCTGCGGGCGTCGGTCGCGGCGCAGGGCGGCCCGCAGCCAGACCTTGTCGTGCGGGCCGAACCGGTTGAGGAAGCGCAGATCGGCGCGGAAGGCGCGGGAGGCCAGGCCCAGCAGGACGGGGGCGGGCAGCGCGAGCCCGGCGCACTCATGGACGCGGACGACCAGGGCGCGGCGGCCGACCAGGACGGCGAGCTGGGGGATGTAGAGGACGGCCGCGGTCACCACGCACACGCCCATCAGCGCGGCCGTGGTCCGGTGCACCCAGCGTTCGGCCCGGGAGAAGCGGCGGATCCGGGCGGCGGGGCGGGCCGGGGTGTCAGCTCGTAGGCTCATCGGTGCGTCCGTTCGAACGGCCGACCCAGGCGTCGACGTCGTAGCCCAGGTTCTCCCAGTAGCCCGGCTCGACGCGGTCGGTGACGGTGATGCCGGAGAGCCATTTGGCGGACTTGTAGAAGTACATGGGCGCGACATAGAGGCGGACGGGGCCGCCGTGGTCGTGGCCGATGTCCTTGTTCTGCATGCGCAGGGCGACCAGGACGTCCGGGCGGCGGGCCTGGTCGAGGGTGAGGCTCTCGCTGTAGGTGCCGTCGAAGCAGGTGAAGCGGATCGCCTTGGCGCCGCGGCGGACCCCGGCCGCGTCGAGGAGGTCGGCGAGGCGTACGCCCTCGAAGGGGGTGCCGGGGACCCGCCAGCCGGTGACGCACTGGACGTCCTTGACCAGCCGGGTCTGTGGCAGGGCGCGCAGCTCGGCGAGGGTGTAGGCACGAGGTCGGTCGACCAGGCCGCCGACGGTCAGGCGGTAGTCCGTGGCGTTCTTGTCGGGGACGGAGGCGGCGACCGAGTAGTAGCGGAAGCCGCCGCCGTTGGGCAGCAGACCGGTCAGGCCCGTCGGGTCCTTGCCCGCGATGCCCTCCAGGGCGCGTTGCAGGGTGGGCGCGGCGAGCACGCCGAGGGCGCCCAGGCCGAGGGTGCCGAGGAAGACACGGCGGCCGACGGGGGTGCCGTCCCGCTCCTCGGAGGGTTCGGGGTTCACCTCCTCATTCGAACACCGGGCCTGCGGGGTGGCCAGGGAATCGGGGCCCCGGTCAGGGATTCGTAAGGAATTCAGGGATGCGCAAGGAATGCCGAGGCCTGGGCGCGGGCCGCGCGGAAGGCGGCGCGCGGGTCGCGGTGCGGGTAGCTCCAGGGGGCCCGGGTGGCGTGGGCGCCGATGCGCCGGAAGAGGACGGCGGCCTCGGCCGGGCGGCCCGCGCAGGACAGCGCGAACGCCAGGTGGTTGAGGTCGATGTGGCGGCGGGGGTGTTCGTCCTGCTCCCACTCCAGCCACCAGTCGAAGCCGGCCCGCAGGATCCGGCGGGCACGCGGCCCGGACCAGTGCGCCGAGGCGGTGGGGTCGGCCGGGGCGAGGCCGGTGGCGGCGAGCACCCGGTAGCGCTCGGCGAGGGCGACGACCGGCA
>NZ_MUNF01000149.1:270-4627 GCF_002154555.1 Streptomyces murinus | reverse complement strand
GAGGACCCCCGTTGACCGCCCCGAGCCCCGACAACCCCTTCGACCAGGACCTCCTGCCCTCCCCGCCCGGCGCCACCGCCGCCCTGCTGCGCTCGCTGCTCGCGCCGATGCGGGCCCGGGTCGCCCTGACCACCGCCTTGCTGCTGCTCCAGCAGGCGGCCGTGCAGGTCGGCCCGCTGCTGGTGGCGTACGCCATCGACCGCGCCGTACCCGCCTTCCGCGACCACCGGTACGGGCCGCTGATCGCGGTGGGCGCCGGCTATCTGCTGTGCGCGCTGCTCTCCGGCGGACTCCAGGTGGCGTTCGTACGGCAGTCCGCGCGGGTCAGCCAGGACGTGCTGCTCGATCTGCGCGGGCGGATCTTCCGGCACGCGCAGGCGCTGAGCATCGACTTCCATGAGCAGTACACCTCCGGGCGGCTGATCTCCCGCTCCACCACCGATGTGGAGTCGCTGCGGGAGCTGATGGAGGACGGGCTCCAGGAACTGGTGACGGTCGTCCTGTCCTTCGTCTACATCTCGGCCATGCTGCTGTGGCTCGACCTCGGGCTCGGCGCGGTCGCGGTGGGCTCCTTCATTCCGCTGTACTTCCTGATCCGGCTCTATCAGCGGCGCGCGGGACGGGTGTTCCGGGCGCGGTCCACGGCGATCGCGGCGGTGATCGTGAAGTTCGTGGAGACCATGAACGGCATCCGCCCGGTGCGCGCCTTCCGCCGGGAGACCGCCAACGACACCGCGTTCGCCGAGCTGAACCGCGCCCACGAGCGCACCAACGGGGACTCGCTCCTTGAGATGGCCCGCTATGTGGTGGGCTCCCGTCTGGTCGCCAACACGGCGGTCGCGGGCATCGTGCTCTGGGGCGCCTACCGGGTGGCGGACGGCTCTCTCGAACTGGGTGTGCTGGCCGCGGCGGTGCTGTATCTGCGCCGTCTGTACGACCCGATCGACCGGCTCGGGATGTTCCTGAACTCCTACCAGTCGGCCGCCGCGTCCCTGGAGAAGATCGCCGGTCTGCTCGCCCAGACCCCGTCCGTGCCCGAGCCCGTCGCACCGGGCGAACTGCCGCCGTCCCGGGCCGGGTTCCCGGGCCGCGAGGTGCGCTTCGACAAGGTGCGCTTCGCCTACCGCACCGGCGGCGAGGTGCTGCCCCGCTTCGATCTGACCCTGCCGGCCGGGCAGACGGTGGCCGTGGTCGGCGCCACCGGCGCGGGCAAGTCCACCCTGGCCAAGCTGCTCGCCCGCTTCTACGACCCCACCGAGGGGCGGGTGCTGCTCGACGGGGTGGACCTGCGCGACCTGCCCACGGCCGAACTGCGGCGCGGGGTGGTGATGGTGACCCAGGAGGCGTTCCTGTTCTCCGGCACCGTCGCCGACAACATCGCGATCGGCCGCCCGGACGCCTCCAGGGCGGAGGTCGAGCGGGCCGCGAAGGTGATCGGCGCGCACGAGTTCATCAGCGCGCTGCCCGACGGCTACGACACCGACGTCCGCAAGCGCGGCGGCCGTATCTCCGCGGGCCAGCGCCAACTGGTCGCCTTCGCAAGGGCGTTGCTCGCCGACCCGGCCGTCCTCATCCTGGACGAGGCCACCAGCTCCCTGGACATCCCCGGCGAACGGGCCGTCCAGCGCGCCATGTCCACCGTCCTGCGCGGCCGTACCGCCGTGGTCATCGCGCATCGCCTGTCCACGGTCGAGATCGCCGACCGCGTCCTGGTGATGGCCGACGGCCGCGTCATCGAGGACGGCCGCCCCGCCGAACTCATCGCGGGTACCGGCAGGTTCGCCGACCTCCACCAGGCGTGGCAGGACAGTCTCGCGTGAGCGGGGCACCCATGACCTGGCCGAGCGCCACCCCCGCCGACACGCCCCGGCTGCGCCTCGAACCGCTGCGGGCCGGGCACGCGGCGGAGGCCTTCGCGGTCCTCGACGACGTACGACTGCACACCTGGACCGGCGGCGCGCCCGCCACCCCGGCCGAGCTGGCGGCCCGATACCGGCGCCAGTGTGCCGGGCAGTCCCCGGACGGCCGGCACGGCTGGCTGAACTGGATGCTGCGCCGCCGCGCGGACGGCCGGCTCGTCGGCACCGTGCAGGCCACCCTCTCCCGTGCGGACGACGGCGGCACCGAGGCCGAACTCGCCTGGGTGATCGGCGTCGACCACCAGGGCGAGGGCTACGGGCAGGAGGGCGCGCGGGCCATGGCCGACTGGCTGGGCGCCCACGGGGTGGACCGGCTCGTCGCGCACATCCACCCCGGGCACGAGGCGTCGACGGGCGTCGCGCGGGCGCTCGGGCTGCGCCCGACGGACCGGATCACCGACGGCGAGGTCCGCTGGAGCGACCGGCCCGCTTGACCGTGCCGGGTCGTCAGTGATGCCCGGACAGGGAACCCACCGAGTAGGTCTCGTAGATCTCCAGGAGATCCTCGTCCTCCGGCACGTCCGTCCGGTCGTACGTCTCCCGGCACACCAGGGCGGTCAGCCGGACCAGCTCGCGCAGGCCCGGGAAGGACGCATCCGTCACGAACCGCGTCCGGTGGCCTTCCGCCCGGCCGGGCAGCCGGGACAGGAACTGCTCCGCCGTGTCGTCGGCCGCCGCCTGCCGGGCGTCGCCCCGCACGCAGTGCATGCCCAGCGTCGGCACCGACCGGCACGCCCCCACCAGCCGCCGCCGGGCGTCCGCCGGCAGCTCCAGCCAGGAGGTGAGCCCGGCCGTCCCGCCCAGCGCGGCGGCCGCCACCCGCTCCGCCGCCTCGGCCCGCTCCCCGCTCACGGCCAGAGTCGTCAACTGACCCGGTGCGGAAGGGGTCCAATCGGTGACGCAGATGATCTCGTCGGTTGCTGCCTGACGCACGCCTCGTCCTTGCCTCGTTGAGTTCGAGGCATAGTTGTACACCGTCGGAGTGATCCCGGCGGACCGCCGGGGTGCGCGACGGCCCCGGCTACGGCACCCCCAGCTCGAACAGCGCGTATCCCGCGTACGAGCCGGAGGCCAGCGCGGCGACGCCGAGGACCGTGCACAGCATCGGCAGCGACAGCCGGCGCAGGGCCGCGGCCAGCGGGAGGAACAGGGGGAAGCAGGGCAGCAGATAGCGCGAGACATTGGCGAAGATCTGCTGGCTGCCGAGGACCAGGGCCAGGGTGAGGACCGTGTACACCACCAGCACCGCCGGTGGCCGCAGCCGGATCAGCAGCGGCAGCAGTGTGAAGGCGAGCAGGACGACGCCGACGCCGATCATGTCCGCGTAGGGGTAGGCGAAGAGATAGTCGCCGAACCGCCCCACCGGCACCGAACGCAGCACGTCCAGGGTCTGGCTGCCGTAGTCGAAGCGGTGTGCCCACGCGCCCGACTGGAGCTTGAAGTAGCCGCCGAGGTCGCCCATCCGGTCGCCGACCCACAGCAGATAGCCGAGCAGTCCGAGCGGGGCCAGCGCCAGCGCGAACAGCGGCCGTCCCACCCCGTCCTCGCCCCGCCGCACCGCCAGCAGCGCCGCCACCGCGAGCGCGGCGATCAGCGCGGCGGCCGTGGGCCGGTTGAGCCCCGCCGCGAAGGTGAGCACCCCCGCGGCGAGCCAGCGGTGGGTCAGCGCCGCGTAGCAGGCCCAGACGGCCAGGGCCACATAGAGGGAGTCGGAGTAGACCGCCCACTCCACGCCCGAGCCCGGCCACACCGCCCACAGCCCGGCCGCGGCGAACCCCGCGCGACGGCCGCCGAAGCGTTCCGCCACCGCGTAGACGCCGAGCGCGGCGGCGAAGGACGCGAGGATCGACACCAGCAGTCCGGCGCCGTACGAGCCGAGGCCGGTCACCGCGGAGGTCATCCGGATCAGCGCGGGGTACAGCGGGAAGAACGCCGCCGAGTTGCCCTCCAGCGTGATCATCCCGGTGGCGCCCGGGACGGGGACGAGCTTCGGGTCGTAGCCGTGCAGCGCGATCTGCTGGTACCACCAGCCGTCCCAGGTCGCCAGCACGTCCCAGGCGTGCGCCCCGCCGCCGAAGCGGAGGTCCTTGCCCCGGTAGTCACCGGCGGCGGACAGCAGATACATGAAGGAGCAGAAACCGGCCAGCTTCAGCGCGCCGAACACGGCGAGCACCGGCCCGTGCCGGCGGGCGGCCGCGCGCAGGCGGGAGCCGGGCGCGAGGGCCGGGGCGAGGGGCCGCGGCAGGGTCGCGGTCACGCGGTCGTACGGGGACGGCGGGCACGCGTGCCCGTGGCGGCCAGGGTGCGCCGCATCCGGGCGATCCCGCGCAGGTCGGCCAGCGCGGTGGCGAGGATGTCGACGCTGCTGTCGGGGTCGTCCACCCAGTCCACCGGCACCTCGTGGATCCTGAGCCCGGCCCGCTCGGCGAGCACCAGCA
>NZ_MUNF01000149.1:0-173 GCF_002154555.1 Streptomyces murinus | reverse complement strand
GCCGTCGGTGCTCGCGTTGTCGGCGATCGTGATCCGGAAGGGGTAGGGGAACGTGTCCCGCAGATGCGTGTGCAGCCGCCGGACGTTCGGCTCCAGGTCCTTCTCCTCGTTGAACACCGGTACGACCAGGTCCAGTACGGGCTCGTCGTGATGGGTGGGCAGCGGGGCGCGCC
>NZ_MUNF01000148.1 GCF_002154555.1 Streptomyces murinus | reverse complement strand
GGGTGCCGTCGAAGTCCAGGCCGATCACCGCGGCGGTGGGGTGGGCGAGCAGCGCGGCGAGTCCGTCCCGGCCGGCCTGGGTGGCGGGGCTCGGCAGAGGATCCATGTACCGACACTATCCAGCGGGGGCGGTTGTCACGCCTGGGACTCCTCCTCAGCGTTCCGAACGCCGGCTCTCCCTGATCCTGCGCAGGCGGTTCACCGTGACCGGGTCGTGGGAGAGGGCGCGCTCGTCGTCCAGAAGGGCGTTGAGGAGCTGGTAGTAGCGGACCGGCGAGAGGTGGAGGTCCTCGCGGATGGCGCGTTCCTTCGCACCGGGTCCGGCGAAGGACCGGCCTTCCAGTGCGAGGATCTCCTTCTCGCGCTCACCCAGTTCCATGGGGAAACCGTAGCGCTCAGCCGGTGCTGGCCGCGCTGTCCGCCGCCGTGGCCGTGGCCTGGAGCCGGGTGAGAACGCCCTCGGGGCTGCCGCCGGGCGCGACGGCCTGGCCGATGTTCTGCTTCACGGCCGCGCTGACCTGCGCCCAGGAGGTCTTGCCCACCGGGTACATCTCGCTCGTGGCCAGCTGGTCCAGGAAGGGGTGCAGGGCCTTGTCGGGAGCCGCGTCCGACGCGCTCATGGCGTTGGACGCGGAGGTGGTGACCGGGAGGAGCCCGTAGGTGCGGGAGAAGTCGAGGACGTTCTTCTCGCTGTACACGTAGTTCAGGAAGTCGCCGACCTGGTCGGCGTGGCCGTTCTGCTTGAACGCCATCATCCAGTCGGACACCCCCATCGAGGCCCGCGCCCGCCCGGTCCGGCTCGGTGTCGGCACCATGCCGAAGCGCACGCCCTTCGCCTCGGCCTGCTGGATCAGCGTGGGATGCCCGTCGACCATGGCGGCCTGCCCGTCGGCGAACGCCGCGAACGCCTGCGCCCGGTTCAGCTTGCCCGGCGCCACCGGACCGGTCAGCCCCTTGCCGACCAGGTCGTCCTTGAGCCAGGAGAAGGTCCGCACGTTCTGCTCGGAGTCGATGGTGTAGGTGCCGATGTCATCGGTGTAGCCCGTGCCGCCGGTACCGCCGTCGCCGCCGCTGAGCAGCCACTGCATCGTCTCGGCCTGCGCCTCCTCGGGCCCCAGCGGCAGCGCGAAGGGGAACTTCACGCCCTTCGCCTTGAGCGCCTTGGCGTCCGCGGCCAGCTCGTCCCAGCTGGTGGGCGGCGTGGTGATGCCGGCGCTCGCGAAGAGCGTCTTGTTGTAGAAGAGCACCCGGGTGGAGGCGGCGAAGGGGATGCCGTACTGCGTATGGCTCCACTGGCCGGCGTCGGACAGCTGGGAGAGGAAGTCCGCCTGGGTGCGGATGGAGAGCAGGTCGGAGGCCGCGTAGAGCTTCCCGGCCGCCGCGTAGTCGGCGTACGCGCCGATCTGCGCCAGGTCCGGCGCGTGCCCGGCGTCGACCATCTCCTTGACCTTGCGGTCGACGTCGTTCCAGGAGTACACGCTGACCTGGACCTTCACGCCCGGATGTGTCTTCTCGTACTCCTTGACCAGCGAGTCCCAGTACTTCTGCGAGCTGTTCCCCGCCGAGTCGCCGTAGTCCGCGGCCACGAGTCTGAGGGTCACATCGGAGGAGCCCGTGCTCCCGCAGCCGCCGAGGAAAGCGGTCATGCCCATGGCGGACACCGTCGCGATCATTCCTGCCGTACGCCGACGCACCGTCAAAACCCCAACCCCGCTGTCCGAACAAATAAATCAGATGAACGCCTAAGGTCTACACCACGTGAGTGGACTAGACCTCTCGTGGGTCAGCGGGCCACACTGTCCCCGTGAGACATGTCATCGCCCTGGACGTGGGCGGTACCGGGATGAAGGCCGCCCTCGTCGGGGACGACGGCGCCCTGCTGCACCACGCCCGCCGCGCCACCGGCCGTGAACGCGGCCCCGACGCGGTGGTCGCGGGCATCCTCGACTTCGCCGCCGAGCTGTCCGCGTACGGCACCGAGCACTACGGCCCGCCGGCCGCCGCCGGCATAGCGGTGCCCGGCATCGTCGACGAGGAGCACGGCACCGCCGTCTACGCCGCCAACCTCGGCTGGAAGGACGTACCGCTGCGCGATCTGCTCGCGGAGCGGCTCGGGGTGCCCGTCGCGCTCGGCCACGACGTGCGCACCGGCGGGCTCGCCGAGGGCCGGATCGGCGCGGGCCGGGGCGCCGACCGCTTTCTGTTCGTACCACTCGGCACCGGCATCGCGGGCGCGATCGGGATCGACGGCCGGGTGGAGTCCGGGGCGCACGGCTTCGCGGGCGAGATCGGCCATGTCGTCGTACGGCCCGGGGGCACGCTCTGTCCCTGCGGGCAGCGCGGCTGTCTGGAGCGGTACGCCTCCGCGGCCGCCGTCAGCGAGGCCTGGGCGGCGGCCGGCGGGAACCCGGACGCGGACGCGGCCGACTGCGCGCGGGCCGTCGCAGCGGGCGACCCCGGCGCCCGGCGGGTCTGGCAGGAGGCGGTGGACGCGCTCGCCGACGGTCTGGTCACCGCGCTCACCCTGCTGGACCCGCGCACGCTGATCATCGGTGGCGGTCTCGCCGAGGCGGGGGAAGTGTTGTTCCAGCCCCTGCGGGACGCCGTCCGGCGCCGGGTCACCTTCCAGAAACTGCCGTCCATCGTCCCCGCCGCCCTCGGCGACACCGCCGGCTGCCTCGGCGCGGGCCTGCTCGCGCGGGATCTGCTGACGACCACTTCTACTCCGGAGGTAGACACCTGATGGCCAGTCCAAGAGGAGCCGCGACGAACCCGCAGGTGCTCACCGGCGCGAACGTGGTGCTTCCCACCGGCACGGTGAAGAACGGCACCGTGGCCATCGACGGCACGCGCATCACCGGCGCGCCCCCGGCGGATGCCGCCGTGCTCGACGTGTCCGGCCACTGGCTGGTCCCCGGCTTCGTCGACCTCCACAACCACGGCGGCGGCGGCGCCTCCTTCTCCGGTACCGCCGAGCAGATCCTCACCGCGATCCGCACCCATCGCGCGCACGGCACCACCACCCTCGTCGCCTCCACCGTCACCGACGAGATGGACCTGCTGGTCCGCCAGGCCGGGCTGCTCAGCGAGCTGGCCGAGCAGGGCGACATCGCGGGCATCCACTTCGAGGGGCCGTTCATCTCGCCGTGCCGCAAGGGCGCCCACTCCGAGGCGCTGCTGCGCCACCCGGAGCCGGCCGAGGTACGCAAGCTGATCGACGCGGCGCGCGGCCAGGCCCGGATGCTCACCCTCGCCGCCGAACTGCCGGGCGGCATCGACTCGGTACGGCTGCTCACCGAGCACGGGGTGATCGCGGCGATCGGGCACACCGACGCGACGTACGAGCAGACGGTGGACGCCATCGAGGCGGGTGCCACGGTCGCCACGCACCTCTTCAACGCGATGCCCGCCCTCGGCCACCGCACCCCGGGTCCGGTCGCGGCCCTCCTGGAGGACGAGCGGGTGACGGTCGAGCTGATCAACGACGGCACGCATCTGCACCCGGCCGCCCTGGAGCTGGCGTTCCATCACGCGGGCGCGGACCGGGTGGCGTTCATCACCGACGCGATGGACGCGGCCGGGATCGGCGACGGCCGCTACATGCTGGGCCCGCTGGAGGTGGAGGTCAGCGAGGGCGTGGCCCGGCTGGTGGAGGGCGGTTCGATCGCCGGCTCCACGCTGACGCTGGACCGGGCGTTCAAGCGCGCGGTGACCGTGGACCGGCTGCCGGTCGAGGCCGCGGTGAAGGCCCTGTCCGCCAACCCGGCCCGGCTGCTGGGCCTTTCGGACCGGGTCGGCTCCCTGGAGCCCGGCAAGGACGCGGACCTGGTGCTGCTGGACGCGGACTTCGACGTACGGGGCGTGATGCGGCACGGCGAGTGGGTGGTCGCTCCCCAACTGGGCTGATACGCCCGGCTTTTCCCTGCGATCGGGGCCGACCCGCATCTGGGTCGGCCGCCGTCTCTTTGGCATGATCAGGGCCCCGGAACGACGGCTTCGAGGGAGGCAGCCCGGGTGATCCTCACGGTCACGCTGAACACCGCTCTCGACCTCACCTATCGGGTGCGGTCACTGCGTCCGCACGCCTCGCACCGGGTCTCGGAGGTCATCGAACGCCCGGGCGGCAAAGGGGTGAACGTGGGCCGGGTGCTCGCGGCGCTCGGGCACGAGGTGACGGTCACCGGGTTCGCGGGCGGTGGCACGGGCCGGGCGGTGCGGGACGGACTCGCCGGGACCGGGGGGCTGACGGACGCGCTGGTGCCGGTGGCGGGGGCGACGCGGCGCACCATCGCGGTCGTGGACGAACACTCCGGCGACACGACGCAGTTGAACGAGCCGGGCCCGCAGATCGCGCCCGCGGAGTGGGCCACGTTCCTGGACCGCTACACGGAGCTGCTCTCCGGCGCCTCGGCGGTGGCCCTGTGCGGCAGCCTGCCGCCGGGGGTTCCGGTGGGGGCGTACGCGGGTCTGATCCGCACGGCGCGTTCCCTGGGCGTGCCGGTCCTGCTGGACACCGGCGGCGAGCCGCTGCGCCGGGGGGTGGCGGCCCGCCCCGACATCATCAAGCCCAACGCCGACGAACTGGCCGAACTCACCGGCTCCCACGACCCCTTGCGCGCCACCGAATCCGCCCGCCGCCGCGGCGCCCACACGGTCATCGCGTCCCTGGGCCCGAACGGCCTGCTGGCCACGACTCCGGAGGGCCGCTGGCGCGCCACCCCGCCGGGCCGGGTCCACGGCAACCCGACCGGCGCGGGCGACTCGGCGGTCGCCGCACTCCTGTCCGGCCTGGTGACCCACCTCCCCTGGCCGATGCGCCTCACCCACGCCATCGCCCTCTCGGCGGCCACCGTCCGGGCACCCGCGGCGGGCGAGTTCGACCGCGCGACCTACGAGGGACTCCTGGAGCGAGTGTCGGTGACGACGGCGCCATAGCCTTGCCCCCTCGCCGGACATGCCCGCCTGACAGATTGGCCGAGAAGTACCCTTTTCTCCCATGTCGGCCGAATGATCGAATGATCACTCATTCGCTACATTGACCAGTAGCGACCGATATAGGGGATCTCATATGAGCATGCTCACGAAGAGCCTGGCGGCGGTGGCCGTGACCGGCGCGTTGCTGGGCGGCGCCTTTGCCACACCGGCCGCGGCGGCCGATCCCAACACCTGCCCGAAGGGCAAGTTCTGCGGATGGTCGGGGACGAAGAGGACCGGGACCAGGACGGTCTACTCCGAAACGCCCGGCTGCATCCCTCTCGCCCACATCGCCCGTTCCGTCTCGAACCAGACTTCTTACACACTGGTTTTCTGGAAGGCCACCCTCGGCTGTGCCACCGGCACCAAGCTGGTCACTCTGAAGCCGGGCACCTACTCGGACAACCCCGGCAGTGCCAACTCGGTTGAGATTTGGGGCTGAGGTGCGCCAAAAGGGCTTGACCTGAAGCTCACCATGCGCGACAGCCGCCGGAGATCAACATCTCCGGCGGCTGTCGCGCATGGCGTACCCCATCGGCCTCTACGAGGTGATTCAGGCCGTGGTGATGTAGAGCTGGTCGATGAGGGCGTTGCACTGGTTGCCCTGGCCGCAGGCGATCGTCACCGTGTTGGAGCCCTGGTTCAACGTGACGGGAGCCCAGGTGGTCTGCCAGCCCTTTTCGAAGTCGCCCTTCGGCGAGCCGATGAAGTTCTTCATGCCCAGCGGCTGCTGGTTGGACTTGCCGTTGACCGTCACCGTCGCATTGGCGTCCACACCGGGAATCGCATAGCGCACGTACAGACGGTACGAACCGGCCTTCTGAACGTCGGCGACCGTCCAGGTGACGGAGGCGCCCACCTGGTTGAGGCCGGCCACGTACTTGCCCCCGGCACCCTTCGCACCCTTGACGTCCGTGGCCACCGAGGTGCCGCCCGCCAGCTGCACGGAACTGTCCGCCGCGTCGACCTTCGGCAGCTGACCGTCCGCCGAGCTGCTGCTCGTCGGGGTCGGGTCCGTGCTCTGGGACTGGGTCGGGGTGGTGCCGGCCTGGTTGTCGGACTTGTCGTCGGAGTTGCCGTTGAGCATGGCGACGCTGATGCCGATGACCACCGCGGCGACCACCGCGATCGCGCCGATCAGCAGGCCCTTGGTGTTGGGGCCGCGGCGGCCGGGGCCGGGCGCCGGGGCGTGGCCCGCGGGCGGGGCGCCGCCGGGGAGCGTCTCCGGAGCCTGGTAGTGCGCGTTCGGCTGGCCGTAGGCACCCTGCTGCGGGACATAGGGCGGCTGCTGCTGGCCGTACTGACGCTCGCCGACCGCGCGCACCCTGCTGACCGAGTTCGGGTAGCCGTAACCACCGGACGGCGGCTGTGCTCCTCTGGCCTGGCCGTCTGCGTACAGATAGCCGAACGGGTCGTCTTCCTCGGGCGTGCTCGCGCCGTTGTCGCCGGGCGTCATCCCTTGGTACTCCTCAACAGGTGCGAACGGATACGGTCATGGCTGGAAAGGCGAGCCTACCCGTTCCGCTTAGCCCAAACAGGTGACGCAGACCGCATCAACACGCTGACCTGGGGCTCATCCCGCGCGGCGATGTTGTTTGGGACGAGATCGTTTCTCTACGTACATCCGCTCGTCGGCGGACTTCAACACTTCGTCGGCGGTCATCCCGCAGTGCGCCCACCCGATGCCGAAGCTCGCCCCCACCCGGACCGCCCGGCCCTCGGCGCGGATCGGCTGGATGATCTCGTTGCGCAGCCGTACCGCCAGGTCCTCGGCGTCCGCGCGGCCGAGCCCGTCGGCGAGGATCACGAACTCGTCGCCGCCGAGCCGGGCCACCGTGTCACCGTCGCGCACCCCCTGGGACAGCCGCCGCGCGACCTCGATCAGGACGGCGTCGCCCGCGTTGTGCCCGAACCGGTCGTTGATCGACTTGAAGCCGTCCAGATCGCAGAAGAGCACCGCGAGACCCTTGGTGCCGTCGTCCTGCTCGCCCTCGGGCGCGACGGTGTGCACATGGTGGTCGTAGCCGTCGTACGACTCCGCGCCCGGCGCGAAGTCGAAGCCGTGCCCGGTGGGGCCGTCGAAGGCGGGGTGGTGGCCGTAGGCCGCGTCCAGGGACTCCAGGGCGTGCGCCGGGCGGCGGCACAGCCGGGCGCCGAGCCGCGAGCGCAGCTCGGCGGAGTTCGGCAGGCCGGTCAGCGAGTCGTGCGAGGCGCGGTGGGCGAGCTGGAGCTCGCGGCGCTTGCGCTCCTCTATGTCCTCGACGTGGGTGAGCAGGAAGCGGGGCCCGTCGGCGGCGTCCGCGACCACGCTGTTGCGCAGCGACACCCACACATAGCTGCCGTCGCGGCGGCCGAGGCGCAGCTCGGCGCGCCCGCCCTCCGCCGAGGTGCGCAGCAGGGTGCCGATGTCCTCGGGGTGCACCAGGTCGGAGAAGGCGTAGCGGCGCATCGCGGAGGCCGGGCGGCCGAGCAGCCGGCACAGGGCGTCGTTGGTGCGCAGGATGCGGCCGTGCTGTTCGCCGCCCATCTCGGCGATGGCCATGCCGGACGGCGCGTACTCGAACGCCTGTCGGAAACTCTCCTCGCTCGCCCGCAGCGCCTGCTGCTCGCGCTCCAGGCGGACCAGGGCGCGCTGCATATTGGAGCGCAGCCGGGCGTTGCTGATCGCGATGGCGGCCTGGAAGGCGTACATCTGGAGGGCCTCGCGGCCCCAGGCGCCGGGCAGCCGGCCGTTGTGCGGGCGGTCCACGGATATGACGCCGAGCAGCTCACCGCAGGAGCCGCCCGGGGCGCCCGGTGTGTACATGGGGGCGAAGAGGCGGTCGGAGGGATGCCACTCGCCCTCGAAGCGGGGCGCGGGACCGTCCGTGAACCACTGGGGCACATCGTCGTCGTCCAGCACCCAGCCCTCGGTGTGCGGTATGAAGACGAGGTCGCCCCAGCGCTCACCCATCCCCAGGCGCCGCTCCCAGGCGTCACGGGAGCCGACCCGGCCGGTGATCAGGGCCTCGGCGGCGGAGTTGCCGGAGAACGCGGCGACGACGAGATCGCCGTCGGGCCGTACGAGGTTCACGCCCGCCATCTCGTACCCGAGGGCGTTGACCACGCCGTCGGCGACGGTCTGCAAGGTGTCCGCCAGGCTGCGCGCCGTGTTCATGTCCGCCATGACCTGGTGCAGCTGCCGCAGGGACGCAAGACGGACATACGGCTCCGACTCGGTCTCCATGCTCGCCCTCCCCCCGAGACCTCGCAGCGAATCAAGGGTCGTCGTCTTCGGCGCCTCGTGGTTGCTCCAGCAGTTTCACCGCCACTGAATCACAGCGCGCTGCCCACCCGGTACACAGGGTCAACAATTCCTGCCCCTTGTGACTCAAGTCACAGCAAAACGTGAACAATTGGGCGGAGTTTCGGCGTTTTCCATGCGTTCACCGAATGCCTGCTTTCCGGTTCCACTCCGCCGCTGGTCCTAGGTCCCGGCTCGGCCGGAGGCCCGATGCGACGGGCGTAGAGCGCAGACTAGCGTTTCCGGCGTGCTGAAGACGCCTTCCCCCACCGCCCTCGCCGCTTCCGGGCATGCTGAGGGGGTGAGCAACGACGAGTTCCGGGCCGCGATGTCCCGGCTGGCCGCGGGCGTGGTCCTGGTCACCGCGCAGGAACCGCCGCTCGACCCCGACGACCCGGACGCCCCGGGCGTGGAGGACGTCGGCATGACCGCCACGGCCTTCCTGTCGGTCTCCCTGGATCCGCCGCTGGTGCTGGTCAGCCTGCGGGAGGGCTCACGCATGGACGACCTGCTCGCCGAACAGCCGCTGTGGGCGGTGTCCGTGCTCGCCGAGAGCCAGCGGCACATCGCGGGCCGCTTCGCCATGAAGGGCCGCATCAGCGACCGGCTCCTGTTCGAGGACCTCGCGTACACCCGCGGCGAGGTCACCCACGCCCCGCTGGTCGGCGGCGCGCTCGCGACGCTGGAGTGCCGTACCGAGCAGCGGGTGGCGGCGGGCGATCACACCCTGGTCGTCGGCCGGGTGCTGACCGCCCGGGTGCCGAGCGCGGAGGGCGGCCCGCTGACGTATTTCCAGGGCCGTTACCGGCAGTTGGGCTGATCCTCCGCTTTATTTCCGTGGTGGCGTGGTGAATTCGCCGCCTAGGGTGCGCGGATGGCACCGCATCTGGAAGAGATCACGCCCCGCAATTTCGAGACGGCGATCGGTATTCGCGTCCGGCCCGGCCAGGAACACGCGGTGGAGCCGGTGGAACGCTCCCTCGCCGAGGCCTTTGTCCACCCTCCGGGTGTGGCCTGGCCGCGGCTGATCCTCGACGGCACTCGGCCGGTCGGGTTCCTGATGGCCTTCCTCGACATCGACTGGTACGGCGACGGAAGCGTCCGCCGGTCGGGGCTGTGGCGGCTGAACATCGCGGCGGACGCTTCCGTCGCCG
>NZ_MUNF01000147.1 GCF_002154555.1 Streptomyces murinus | reverse complement strand
CCCGGCCGGTCACTCCTTCACCCTGCGCCTGGTGCCCATCACAGCGCCCAAGCAGGGCTGAACCCCCGAAGCACCGTTCCGAGTACACCCCCGGGAAAAATCCCGACGCACCACCACCCAACGGCGCTATCTTCCGCATGCTCACCCACGCCCGTCATACCGGGCACGGAACTGGGTCACCTCGGGAGGCGCCCTGTGAAGAGGTTCTTCGGACCGGTGAAGATGGCGGAGCCACTGGTCTCCGACGCCGAGTCGGAGCTGTTCGGCGGACCGCTGCGCTATGACCTGGGCTGGTCCCAGCACGAGCACGCGGGGCTGGACCTGACCATGATGTCCGCGCTGCGCTCGATGCCCGCGCTCGTCGGCGCCACGCTGCGCATGGCGTGGCAGGCCGACCGGCGCGCGCTGCTCGCCGTGGCGGTCAGTGAGATCGGCCAGGGCGTCGCCGCCGCCGTGAGTCTGCTCGCCGTCAACGCCGTCATGCACGCCCTGCTCGCCGGAAGCGGCACCGCCGCCCAGCGCCTGCACGCGCTGTTACCCGGTCTGCTCGCCGCGGCCGCCGTCGCCGTCGTCAACTCCGCCCTCTCCGCCTGGTCCACCTCTCGCGCGGGACGCCTGGAGCCGAAGGTCGAGCGGATCGCCATCGCCCAGTACCTGGCCGCCGCCGTCGCCGTCGAACTGGAGGCCATCGACGACCCCGACTTCCGGCGGCTCGTCGATGTCGCCGAGCACGGCCCCAGCGCCGCCCGCCGCATGATCGGTGCCTGCGTCGCCGCGCTGAACGGACTCATCTCCCTGGTCACCACCGCCGGCGTCCTCACCGTGCTGCACCCGGTCCTGCTGCCCATGCTGATCCTCATCGCCGCCCCGCGCGGATGGGGCGCCATGCGCGTGGCCCAGGAGCGATACGTATCGGTGATGAGCTGGATCGAGCATGTACGAGCCGGCCGCCTCATCGGCAATCTGCTCACCGAGCGCACCGCCGCCCAGGAAGTACGCCTCCACGCCGTCGGCGCCTTCCTCCTCAGCCGCTACCAGCGCATGGCCGAGAGCGCCGAGGCGGAGCAGGAACGCCTCGCCTCCAGCAAGGCCCTGACCGAATGGGTCGCCTCCGCGCTGTCGGGCCTGGCCGTGGCCGCCACCTACGGGACCATGTTCTGGCTGATCACGGCCGGTCATATGAGCCTCGCCATCGCCGGCACCGCCGTGATCGCGGTGCGCACCGGATCGGCGAGTCTGGGCGCGCTGGTCATGAACGTCAACCAGCTGCACGAGGAATCGCTCTACGTCCGCGACCACGGCCGGTTCCTGACCCAGGCCGCGCGGCGCGTCATCCCCTCGGGCGGCGAGCCGGTACCCGAGCAGGTCGAGGAGGTCGTCCTGGACCGGGTCACCTACCGCTACCCCGACCGTGACACGGCCGCCCTGGACCGGGTGTCGCTGACCCTGCCGATGGGCTCGGTCACCGCCGTGGTGGGCGAGAACGGCTCCGGCAAGAGCACGCTGATGAAGATCCTCTCAGGGCTGCTGCTGCCCCAGAGCGGCACCCTGCGCTGGGGCCCGGCGGACATCACCGGGCTCGACCGCTCACAGGTCTTCGAACGCGTCTCGCTGCTCACCCAGGACTTCCAGCGCTGGCCGGTGACCGCGGCGATGAACATCCGGCTCGGCAGGCCCGCCCACGCCGTCACACCGGAGGGCCTTGGACCGTCGGTCGACTACGCCGGCGCGGGCCCCGTCATCGCCAAGCTCCCCGACGGCCTGCGCAGCCTGCTGGCCCGGATGTTCCGCGGCGCCATCGAACTGTCCGGCGGCGAGTGGCAGAAGGTGGGCCTGGCCCGTACGCACTGGCGCAGCTCGACCTCGCAGGCGGACGGTGTCCTCATCGTCGACGAGCCCACCTCCGCGCTCGACCCCGAAGCCGAGATCGAAGCCTTCGACCGCATCCGCCGCCTCGCCGCCCCGAACCGGGCCGTCGTCCTGGTCACCCACCGCATGTCCGGGGTCCGGCACGCCGACCGGATCTACGTCCTCAACGCGGGGCGCCTCGTCGAACAGGGCACGCACGACGAACTCATCGCCGCACAGGGCCGGTACGCCGCCATGTTCGACGCCCAGGCCGCCCAGTACGCACCCACACCCGGCATCCCGAATCCCGCCGCACCCACCGCACCCCCCGTCGCGGACCCCGCATGACCCGTCCGACCCGTCCGAGTCGTACAAGGTCCGTCCGGTCGTACGCCTGGAGGGGCCGTACGCCCGAGGGGACCGTACGCCCGGACGGACGTCCCAGCGCGCGCACCGCGTGCGGCGGGCACAGGATTCGGTGGGTGATCCTGCCGACGGCGAAGGGCTGACTGCCGCGTGAGTGATGCGACGTCCGACGGGTCCACCGGCCGGCCCGGGGACACCAGGCTGCCGAAGTCCGTCGTGGAGCTGCCCCGACAGGTACGGGAAGAGCTGACCCGGCGGCTGCGCCGTAACAAACGGGCCTTCCGCGAGGACGACATCCAGATCGTCGAGGGCCCCCTGCTCCGGCGCGCGGTCGGCGCCTCCGCGCTGGGCAACTGCATGGAGTGGTTCGACTTCGGCATCTACAGCTACCTGGCCGCGATCATCGGCAAGGTGTTCTTCCCGTCCGCCTCACCGACCGCCCAGCTGATCTCCTCGTTCGCGACGTTCGCCGCCGCCTTCGTGGTGCGACCGCTCGGCGGGCTCGTCTTCGGACCGCTCGGGGACCGGGTCGGCCGGCAGAAGGTGCTGGCCACCACCATGATCATGATGGCGGCCGGCACCTTCTCCATCGGCCTGATCCCGAGCTACACGACCATCGGTGTCGCGGCTCCGGTGCTGCTGCTGATCGCCCGGATGGTGCAGGGCTTCTCGACCGGGGGCGAGTACGGCGGGGCCTCCACGTTCGTCTCCGAGTACGCGCCGGACCGCCGCCGGGGCTTCTTGTCCAGCTGGCTCGACTTCGGCACCTTCGTCGGCTACGCGCTCGGTTCCGCCCTGGTCACCGTGCTGAACCTGACCCTGAGCGACGCCGCGATGCTCTCCTGGGGCTGGCGGGTGCCGTTCCTGATCGCCGGTCCGCTCGGCGCGATCGGCCTCTACATCCGGCTCAGGCTGGAGGAGTCCCCGGCCTTCCAGCAGCAGCTGGACGAGCACGAGAAGAGCCTCGCCCAGGCCTCGGTGGGCGGCGAGTTCAAGGACATCATCGGCAGACACTGGCGTGAGCTGCTGCTGTGCATGGGCATCGTGCTGCTCTACAACGTCACCAACTACATGGTGACCGGGTTCATGCCGACCTATCTGACCGAGGACCTGCACCACTCCCCCACCTTCGCCGACCTGCTGGTCCTCATCGGCATGCTGTGGATCGTGCTGCTGATCACGTTCATCGGCCGGCTCAGCGACCGCGTCGGCCGGCGCCCGGTCTACGCGGTGAGCGCGGCCGCCATGATCGTCCTCGCGGTCCCGTCGTTCCTGCTGCTCATGAGCGGGGGGACCTGGCTGCCGCTGCTCGGGATGCTGATCCTCGCCACCCTGCTGGCATGCTTCGCGGCGCCCAGCGCGGCCACCCTGCCCGCCCTGTTCCCGACGGCGGTGCGCTATGCCGCCATGGGCATCGGCTTCAATGTCGCGGTGGCCGCGTTCGGCGGTACGACACCGCTGGTCACCGAGGCGCTGGTCAATCTCACCGGCGACAATCTGGCACCCGCGTACTACCTGATGCTCGCCGGGGCCATCGGTCTGATCACGGTGCGGTTCCTCCCGGAGAGCGCCCAGATGCCGCTGAACGGATCACGGCCGATGGTCGGCTCCCGGCAGGAGGAACAGGAACTGATCAGCACCTCAAAGGACCTGTACCTGCTGGCGGAGGGCGGTCCGCGCGCGGTCTAGTACGGCAACGGCCTTTGTCGTGACGGTCGGGCAGGTGGTTCGTCGGGCGGGTGAACTGAGAGGGAGGGGACCCACCGCTCCGCTCAAGCGGAGGTTCAGTCCTCGTCCTCCAGCCGGGCCAGCCGGGCCGTCACGTCGTCGGTGAGCCGGGTCAGCAGGCGGGCGAGGTCGTCGCGGTCCCGCGGGGCCCAGTCGGCGAGCGCGTCGGTGAACCAGCCGAAGAGCGAGGTCACGTACCGGTCGGCCGCCTCCCGGCCGGCCTCGGTGGGTTCGACGAGGCTGGCGCGTCGGTCGTGGGGGTCCGCGACGCGCTGTACCAGACCGCGCTTCTCCAGTGCCTGGACCTGGCGGGTGATGTGCGGGCCGACGACCTGCATGCGTTCGGCGATCTCGCCGATCCGCAGCGCCCCGTCGGCCGTGCGCAGGCAGAGCAGGACGCCGATCGCGGGCCGGTCGAGGGTGAGACCGGCCGCCTCGGCGGCCCGCTCGACGAGGCGGCCCTTGCTGAAGGCGGCGCTGAGCTGGGTAATCCGGGGCAACACGGCGAGCAGATCGGAGTGGGGAGTCTCCGGTCCGGACACCCCGGGGGACTCGGGGGTCATGACACCTCCATTTGCATACCTGAGTTAGTTATCTATATTGGTGGGGACGGTTCGCGCCGGCCACTGCCGCACGACCTCTAAAAGGATACCTAAGGTAGGCATCCTCCTTCCATCGAAAGGACTGATCCGCCATGCCCCACGCCTCCCGCCCGGTACGCCGCGTCCTGATCTCCGGGGCGAGCATCGCCGGCCCCGCGCTCGCCCACTGGCTCGACCACTACGGCTTCGAGGTCACCGTCGTGGAAAAGGCCCCGACCGTGCGCGGCGGCGGCTACGCCATCGACATACGCGGCACCGCACGCGAGGCCGTGGACCGCATGGGCCTGCTGCCGCGGCTGAGGGCAGCGCACGTCGACACCCAGCGCATCACGTTCATCGACGCGGCGGGTGAGACGGTCGGCTCGCTCGCGCCCGAGCAGATGACCGGCGGCGCGGCCGGCCTCGACCTGGAGGTCCGGCGCGGCGACCTGGCCGACGCGCTGTACACGCCGCTGCGCGACCGGGTCGAGTTCCTCTTCGAGGACTCCATCGCCACGCTGGACGACGACGGCGACGCCGTGCACGTCGTGTTCGACAGCGGCGCCCACCGCAGCTTCGACCTGGTCATCGGGGCGGACGGACTGCATTCGAACACACGCAGGCTGGTGTTCGGCCCCGAGGAGCCCTTCCACCGCTACCTCGGGCACGTCTTCGCGGGATTCACTTTGCCGAACGAGTTCGGGCTCATGCACGAGGCCGCGATCTGGAACGAGCCGGGCCGCAGCGCGGTGCTGTACGCCCACGAGCCGTCGGACCGCTTGCACGGCTTCCTCACCTTCACCCGCGAGACGCCCCCCTTCGAGGCGTTCCGCGACCCGCGGGCGCAGCGCGACCTGGCGGCGGACCGCTTCCCGGAGCAGGTGTGGCACCTGCCGCGCCTGGTGACGGCGATGCGGGAGGCCGACGACCTGTTCTTCGACATCGTCAGCCAGATCCACCTGCCCACGTGGTCGCACGGCCGGGTGGCACTGGCCGGTGACGCCGCGCACGCCACCTCGTTCCTGTCCGGGCAGGGGTCGAGCGTCGCGCTGGTGGGCGCTTACATCCTGGCCGGCGAGCTGGCCACGCACGCCGGCCACCAGGAGGCCTTCGCCGCGTACGAGCGCCGGTTGCGACCCTTCGCGGAGCGCAACCAGGCACTGGCCACCGGCGGCGGCACCGTGGTCACGCCCACCACGCGCGAGCAACTGGAGGCCCGCAACACGCTGGTGCGGGACCCCAGGTCGGCGGCGCGGGCCCTGGTGACCTCAGGCGCGGAGGAGGGGCGTGCGGCGCACTCCGGGCTGGTGCTGCCCGACTACGGCGGCTGACCGGCGTCCGGCCCGCGGGGCGCGCCGAGTCGGCGGTCGGTGTCCCGTGTGCGGAACGCGTCGACGATGGCGGGTCCGGTGCCCAGCGGCCGGCGGTCGGTCATCACCCGACCATCGCGGTGCGGCTCGCTACTGAACGCCTCCGCCCTGACCCGGCCGTCCCGGCCGCCAACGGTCCGAAGCCACGCCCGGCCGCCGCGCGTCGCGCCCTCGGGCCCGGCCGCGCCGCACCCGGACGAGTGACCGCTCGGCCGCGGACCCGGCCCTGGACGCCTTGAGCCCGGCCCGGGTCGATACCGGCCACACCGAGCGCCCACTATCTGGAGCGGATGCTCGGCACAGAACCTGACAGCACCATGGCGCCCCCCGACCGGGAGGGCGGCGCCTCGCCGTTTCCGAGGACCGTGCGCACGCGCGCCTCGGTCTCTCAGGACTGGGGGCGTTTGCCGTGATTGGCGGCGTGGTTGCGGCGTGCCTTCTTCTTACGGCGTCTCTTCGAGGACATGCAAGCCTCCTGGAGGGTGAGTATCGGTGCGAGCGGGCGTATGAACGGTGACCGTCAGTCCTCCTCGCGCTCCATCTCCGCCTGCTCCTCCTTCACATCCCGCCGGTCCTCACGGGTGCGCTCGGCGAGTTCCGCCTCGTCGGGCCGGCGCGGCATACCGCGGCCGTGACCGGTGTCCGGGTTTCCTTCGACCTGCTCATTGGACTTGTGGTGATGGTGCGACATGGGATCCTCCTCGGACGAGTACCCCGGGGTCGTGCCACGCCCGGACGTGATCGCATGGCGGCTCCTGCTCCTGGACGGCGCGCGCCGGCGATCCACGAGGGCGCTGTTCCGAGGGTCCGTACTCACTGAACCCCGCCGGGCATGCCGCCGCAAACGGAAGAAGGCGCCGACCGCTCGTCCAGACACTCGGTGCCACCACTTGGCGCCCGGCCTCCTTGACCGGCTGCCGGCACGGCTTGTGTCATAGGCCGGTCACCGGATCCGAGGGAGCCCCATGTCCACCGCGCAGGTGCCCGACATCCTCTCGCCCGCGTTCGCCGCAGACCCCTACCCGGCGTACCGCCTGATGCGCGACACCGCGCCCCTCATCTGGCACGAGGCCACGCGGAGTTACCTCATCTCGCGCTACGCAGACGTCGAGCGCGTCTTCAAGGACAGGAACGGCGAGTTCACCACCGACAACTACGACTGGCAGATCGAGCCCGTGCACGGCAGGACGATCCTCCAGCTCGACGGCCGCGAGCACGCCGTGCGGCGCGCCCTGGTCGCCCCGGCCTTCCGCGGCTCCGACCTCCGGGAGAAGTTCCTCCCGGTCATCGAGCGCAACTCCCGCGAACTGATCGACGCCTTCCGGCACTCCGGCGCCGCCGACCTGGTCGACGACTACGCCACCCGCTTCCCGGTCAACGTGATCGCCGACATGCTGGGCCTCGACAAGGCGGACCACGCACGCTTCCACCGCTGGTACACGTCCGTCATCGCCTTCCTCGGCAACCTCTCGGGCGACCCCGAGGTGGCCGCGGCGGGCGAGCGGACCCGTGTCGAGTTCGCCGCGTACATGCTGCCGGTCATCCGGGAACGCCGCGAGAACCCGGGTGATGACCTGCTGTCCACGCTCTGCGCCGCGGAGGTCGACGGGGTGCGGATGAGCGACGAGGACATCAAGGCGTTCTGCAGCCTGCTGCTCGCGGCCGGCGGCGAGACCACCGACAAGGCGGTGGCCGGTATCTTCGCGAACCTGCTGCGCCACCCTGACCAGTTCGCCGCCGTCCGCGCGGACCGGGATCTGATCCCGCGGGCCTTCGCCGAGACGCTGCGATACACCCCACCCGTGCATATGATCATGCGGCAGTCCGCGACCGAGGTGACGCTCAGCGGCGGCACCATTCCCGCGGGTGCCACCGTCACCTGCCTGATCGGCGCCGCCAACCGCGACGAGAGCCGCTTCCGCGACCCCGACCGCTTCGACATCTTCCGCGACGACCTGACCACCGCGACCGCCTTCTCCGCCGCGGCCGACCACGTCGCCTTCGCGCGCGGCCGGCACTTCTGCGTGGGCGCGCTGCTAGCCAAGGCGGAGATCGAGACCGGTGTCGGCCAACTACTGGACGCCATGCCCGACATGCGCCTCGCGGACGGCTTCGAGCCGGTCGAGGAGGGCGTCTTCACCCGCGGACCGCGGCGCCTGCCGGTGCGGTTCACGCCCGTGCCGGCCACCTGACCGGCACCGCAGGCCGCAGCCGACCGGCGGCCTGCCCGCGGCCGGTCACTCGGCCTGGGAGCGCCGTTGCCGCTCGTACTCGTCCCAGTCGGCCGGTGGATACGTCGCCTGCGGGGCGGCGAGGGCCACATCGACCGCGATGGAGATCTCCGCGTCGAAGAAGCCGAGGTCCCGGATCATCTCCATGGCCTGTACGGTCGCTTCGCCGAGCGGACGGGCCATGCGATCCGCACCGGAGGGGAAGCCCACCGGGTACATCCGCGCCGTCACGAGCTCGTGCTCGGCCCGCTCGTCCATGCCGAGGGCGGAGTAGCCTGCGGCCAGGGCGACCCGGGTGAGCGCCTGGGACATGGCCCCGGACATGAGCGTGACGCCGTAGAGCGTCTGTGTGGGGCCGCCTGCCGTGGCATCCGCGCGCGATGCCCGATCGCACCGCTGCTCCAGGCGTTTGCGGTCCGCCTCCAGCAGCGAATGCGCCTCCTCCAGCGCACGGCCGAACCGCGTCAGCTCGGTCAGGTCAAGGGACATCTCGTTTCCTTCCCGTCAACTGGAGCGACTCTATGGGTGGTTGCGGTGCGCGCGGGAGCTGTCACGCATAGTCGGCCTGATGTGGTCACAGGGGCGCCCGCCCCCGGCGCCCGGACCTGTGCGGGATGCCGATCGTCGAGCCGCCTTCTGCGCGGTCCCCGACCGCGCGAGCGGCCCGTTCGTCTGCCACCCTGAACGTAGCTGACGAACGGGCGACGCCGGCCTCCTCCAGAACGGGAGGGTTGCCATGACCACTGCGGGCGCGGGACAGAGCGGCGACATACCGGCGACACCGCGGGCCGTGATCCTCCTGGACGCCGACGGGACGATCACCGAGTGGAGCCCGGAGGCGGAGCGGCTCCTCGGCCACCGGTCCCAGGAGATGGTGGGCCGGCCGCTGTCGTCGCTGCTCGTCCGCCCGGACCCCGCCGAGGGGCCGGGCCTCCCGCACGCCCCGCCGGGCTGTGGCGGCTGCCGGGTACGCCTGCGCGACCGGACCGGACATCCCGTCGAGGTCGAATGGTGGATGTGTCCCCGCCCGGCCGTCGAGGGCCCGGAGACATGGACCGTCTTCCTCACCCCCACCCGCGACACGTACCCGTGCGAGTTCGACCGGGCGATCCTCGACGCGCTGCTGACCGAGTCACCGGTCGGGCTGCACGTCCTGGACACCGATCTGCGTCTGATGCGTTTCAACGTCGCCTCGCCCGGGATGCGCGGCGTGCCCGCCGAGGGCGTGGTCGGCAGACCGGCCCGGGAGGTCGCGCCGACCGTGGTGACCGACACGGCCGAGCGCCTGATGCGGGAGGTCCTGAGCACGGGCGAGCCCGTCATCGACTTCGTCCAGCCCGGGTATCCGCCCGCCGACCCCCACGACGAACACATGTTCTCCCTGTCGGCCTTCCGGCTGTGCAACCCCGCGGGAGCACCCCTCGGCGTGGCGACCTTGGCCATCGACATCACCGAGCGCCATCGGTACCGGGCCCGTCTCGAACTCCTCAACGACGCCAGCATGCGCATCGGTACGACCCTCGGCCTGGCTCGTACCGCGGAGGAACTGGCCGAGACCGCGGTGGGCCGCGTGGCCGACGCCATCAGCGTGGACGTGCTCGACTCCGTGTATCGGGGCGAGGCACCCGAGCCCGGCCCGGTACCCCCCGAGATGACCTTCCGGCGCACGGCGTTCCGCACGACCGGGGCCGCCGGACTTCAGCCCGCCTACGCCATCGACGAGAAGGCCTCCTACCGCTTTCCCACACCGCTCACCCAGTGCCTGGCCGATCTGCGGCCCCGGCTGATCCGGAAGGTCGAGGACGGCGCATGGCTGGCGCACGATCAGCTCCGCGCCGACCGCATACACGCCGGGCGGGTGCACTCGATGATGGTCGTCCCGCTGGCCGCCCGCGGGGTCGTGCTCGGCGTGGCCACCTTCTACCGTTCCGTGACCTCCGCGCCGTTCGACGACGGCGATCTGACCATCGCCAAAGAGCTCGCCGCGTACACCGCCCTGGGCCTGGACAACGCCCGCCGCTACACGCGCGAGCACACCTCCGCCCTCGTCCTCCAGAACAGCCTGCTGCCGGGCCGGCTGCCCGTCCAGAATGCCGTCGAGGCGGCGTTCAGCTATCTGCCGGGGCACGCGGGCGGCCCGTGGTACGACGTCATCCCACTGTCCGGCGCGCGGACCGCGCTGGTGGTCGGCAACGTGGCGGGGCACGGCATGCGCGCCGTGGCGGGCATGGGCCGGCTGCGCGCCGCGATCCACAGCCTGGCCGCCCTGGACCTGGCCCCCGACGAGGTCCTCGCGCACCTGGGCGACCTGGTGCTCGAACTCGCCGCAGAGGGCCACCCGGCCACCGCCAATGACCCGCTGGAGGTCCAGCCCACCTCCGCCACCTGCGCCTACGCGGTCTACGACCCGGTGAACCGGCGCCTGGTCGTGGCCCGCGCCGGCCATCCCGCGCCGCTGCTCGCGCTCCCCGACGGGCATGTGGTGCCCGCCGACGCGCCGTCCGGACCGCCGCTGGGTTCCGACGGACCGTCCTTCGAGACATGGGAGACGGAGCTGCCGGAGGGCAGCCTGATCGCCCTGTACACCGAGGGGCTCGTCGGCGGGGCGCCGGAGGACAGCGCGAACGTCGCCCGGCTGCGCCGTGTCCTCGCCCAGCAGCACACGTCCGTACGGGAGGCGTGCGACGCGGTGATCTACGGGCAGCTGTCCGGACGGACCGAGGACAACGTCGTACTCCTCCTCGCCCGGACCCGCGTCCTGCACGACGACCAGGTGGCGTCCTGGACCTTCCCCAGCGATCCGGCGATCGTGGCCACCGCCCGCACCCTGGCCGAGCGGCAGCTCGCCAGTTGGGGGCTGTCCGACCTCGTGTTCACGACGGAGATGATCGTCAGCGAGCTGGTCACCAACGCCATCCGGTACGCGCCGGGCATCATTCAGGTACGGCTGATCCGGGATCGCTCGCTGATCTGCGAGGTCACCGACTGCAACAGCGCGGCCCCGCATGTGCGGCACCCCCGGACCACCGACGAGGGCGGCCGCGGACTGCTTCTGGTCGCCCAGCTCACCGACCGCTGGGGCACCCGCCGCACCCGCCGCGGCAAGACCATCTGGACCGAACAGGCACTGCCCCCGGCCGCGGCCGACACCCCGCCTGCCGCCCCGGACACCGGACAGGCGTCCTAGCCGAGCGCGGCGAAGCCCGTGCAGAGCAGGCGGACGCTTCGGCTGAACTTCTCGTCGTCGCTCAGCCGAGGGATCAAGTCGCCCATGAGCAGGGGGAATCGCTCGCACAGGTCGGCGTAGAGCTCGGCGGTGACGGCCGGTGGGGCGGTCGGCTGGTTCTGTTCCTGGAGTACGAAGCCGGTGACATGGCTGAGCAGGGTGTCGGCGGCGATCCCGCAGTGGGCGGCGGGCAGTCCGCCGTCGAGCAGGGTCCGCAGCAGGCGTTCCATCAGGGAGAACGCGCCGGTGCTGAGCATGCCGGGGCTCTCGGCGAGGAGTTGGGCGCCCCCGGGGTGCTCCTTGATCTCCGCGCGCAGGGCGGTGGCCTGGGCTTCGACGCGGTCCTGCCAGGTGGTGGCGGACGGAAGGGCAGCCAGGGCGGTGGTGCCCGCGTCATAGGCGCGGCGGCAGACCCGGTCGGCCATCAGGGCGAGCAGTTCCTCTTTGCCGCGTACGTGGTAATAGAGGCTGCCGGCGTGGGCGTCCACGCGGTCGGCGACCTGACGCATGGACAGGTTCTGGTAGCCGACCTCGGCGAAGACGGCCATCCCCGCGTCGACGATGCGCTCCTTGGTGAGCTTCATGAGTTCACCGTACAGCGTTTTCCAACATCGTTCGAAAACCGTGTTAGTTTTGCGTCGTCAAATTTTCGAACGGCGTTTGAAACGCCGAAGTCCGGGGGGAAGTGGCAGACATGGGGGCGATCGTCTTCAACGTGACCACGGCCGCACTGATGGTCATGATGGTCAACTGCGGTCTCGGGGTGGTCGGCCGGGACACCCTGCGCGGGCGGCCGATCCCCTGGGCGGCGGCCGCCCTGACCGCGATCGCCGTCGGCGGCGTCCTGCTCCAGCTGGTCTGGTCCGGCGCCATGGACGCGCTGGACGCGGACCCCGCCAGGTCCGGCTGGTGGCGCGAGTTCACCTCGGTGTTCATGCAGAACGGCGGCCTCCTCGGCGCCGCGTGGAACCTCGTCACCCTGGCCGTCGTCGCCGCGCTCGCCCAGTGGTACTGGGGCGGCCCGCTGACCCTCGGCTTCTTCCTCGCCGGCATCGTGCTGCCCGGCCGCATCGACACCCTGCTCGGCTTCGGCGACGGCCCCAGCACCGACCCCCGGAACTTCGCCGGCAGCTCCGGCGCCACCTACTTCCTCGGCGCCACCCTCGCCCTGGCCTTCCTCACCCGCACCCGCCTCCCCAAGGAACTCGCCCTGGCGATCGGCGTCCCGGCACTGGGCCTTGCGATGTGGCTCACCCAGGACAACGGCCACGGCCTGGTCTCCGTCTACGGCTTCGCCCTCGGCGGAGCGGCCTGGGCGGTCCGCACCCGGCGGCGCGACGGCAGCGCGAACGCGGACCACTCCCCGGAACGCGCCCGGTGACCAGCCCCGGACCACGCCGACGCCGCCGAGTGGCATAGCGGGTCCCGAGTCATCAACTCTCGGTGTTCCGCGGCCCGATGGAGAGGCTCTTGAGAGGAGCGGGCAGTTTCCCACGGTGCTTTGACTCGCACCGACTTGCCCGCCCCTCCATCACTCCCCTGCGGCCACTCCTTGCGATGGGTCACAGGCCAGCAACCGGGCGGTGAAGTCCGCCAGTTGCGCCCGCATCTTCTCCCGCGGTACGCGCTCCTCTCCGGCCAGGTGCTCCACAAGGTCGGCTCGCGTCGCGGCGAGCAGGGCGTGGGCGGTGAAGTCGCTGTCGGGCAGGCCGGGGATCTGCTCCAGTACGGCTTGGAGCAGGCCGTGCCACCGCCCGTAGTGCTCCGCCCGGTACGGGCTGCCGCTCCCGCCCTCCTCCAGGGCCAGCGCGAGGCGCCGGTTGTCGAGTTTGAAACACAGGACGGCGTCAAGCAGCGCGGGTACACGGTCCCGCGGTGCGGCCGTGGGCCCCAGCGGCGGCGGTCCGGCCTCGACCGCCTCCCTGATCGGTTCGAGCCGTACCTCGTACAGCGCGCGAAGCAGCCCGGCGCGATCGCCGAACGCCCGGAAGATCGTGCCCTTGCCGACGCCGGCCGCCGCCGCGACATCGGCCATCGTGACGTCCTCGGGGCTGCCGCAGCGGGTGAAGAGGTCGTCAGCGGCCGCCAGCACCGCCTCCCGGTTACGGGCGGCGTCCTTGCGGGACCTGCGCTCCGTCATGCCACTCCTTCGTCCATGCCGCTCCTCCTCATCCAGGCCGCCCCCTCGTTTGCAAAGCGGACCCGCGGTCCGTATCGTCGAAACGGACCCACAGTCCGGATTCTACGAGCTGGAGGACACCCATGTCCGCACCGACTTCCCCGGCGGAGCTGTACCGCCACAGCCTGCGACTACTGCTCGACAAGGACATTCCCGCCTGGGTGGCGCTGTGGGCCGAGGACGGCCTCATGGAGTTCCCCTTCGCCCCCGACGGCTGGCCCCGGCGCCTGGACGGCAAGGAGGCCATCGCCGCCTATATGCGCCCCTATCCCGACCACATCGATCTGCACGACTTCCCCGACCTGCGGATCCATCGGACCACCGAGCCGGAGACGATCGTGGTCGAGATGCGCGGCGTCGGCCGCATGGTGGAGACCGACGCCCCCTTCGACATGACGTACATCGCCGTCGTGACCGTTCGGGACGGGCGGTTCACCTCCTACCGTGACTACTGGAACCCCCTCGCCGTCCAGCAGTCCGGCACCGACTTCACCGGGAGCAACCGATGAGCACCACCGGCACCACCCTGGTCATCGGCGCCACCGGCACCACCGGCAGCCGAACCGCCGCGCAGCTGACGGCCGCGGGCCATCGCGTCAGGGCCGCCGCCCGTCGGGCCACCCCGGTCGCGGGCGCCGAGCCGGTCGCCTTCGACTGGTACGACCCCGACACCCACGCGACCGCCCTCGACGGAGTCGACCGCGTCTACCTCATCCCGCCACTGGGAGAGTCCGACCCCGCGGCGATCATGCTGCCGTTCCTTAGGCAGGCCCGCGCCGCGGGTGTGCGCCGCGCGGTCCTGCTGAGCTCCTCGGCGATCCCCGAAGGCGGCCCGGCGGTGGGATCGGTGCACCGGGCGCTGCCCGGCCTGTTCGGCCAATGGGCGGTTCTACGGCCCTCATGGTTCATGCAGAACTTCACCGGCGCGCACGCGCACAGCCGGAGCATCCGCGACGAAGGCGCCATCTGGACCGCCACAGGAGCCGGCCGGGTCGGCTTCATCGACGCCGAGGACATCGCGGCCGTAGCCGTCCGCGCCCTGACCGACGAACGGGCCCCCGACACCGATCTCGTCCTCACCGGACCCGAGGCACTGAGCTACGACGACATCGCCACCACCCTCACCGAGGTCACCGGGCGGCCGGTGACCCATCGCCGCCTGTCCTACGAGCAGATGCGCGACCGGCTCACGGCGCAACTGCCGAGGGAGTTCGCCGCGATACTGGCCGGCATGGACCGCGCCATCGCCGAAGGCGCTGAGGACCGCACCACCGACACGGTCCAGCGCCTCACGGGCCGGCCTCCGCGCACCTTCCGGGCCCTCCTTGAGCGGGAGATGCGCCTCGGCGCCATCGGTGCGGCATCCCGACGGGGCGTCAGCGAGACGGCTTCGTCACCGGATCCTTCGTCACCGGATCCAGGGCGGCGCGAGTGAGGGACGTCGCGGTCGCCACCACACTGGCGATGGCGTCCTCCGGGTCCAGACCGTACAGATCGGTGAGGTTGAAGAGCGCCTCGGCGCTGACCACCACGGCGAGGCCGCGTTTCAGTTGCTCCAGCGCGGCGGGATCGATCGTCTCGGCCTGCGGGGCCAGCGCGTGGTCGATCAGCCCGAAGCGCAGACCGGGACGGGCGGACCGTTCGGGGCGGGCGATGGTTCCGGCGATCATGGCGCGGACCACGCCCTGCCGGGCCAGTACGTGGCGCAGCAGGAACTCGGTCGCGGCGGCGACGCGTTCCACCGGATCCGTGGAGTGCTCGACACCGGTGAGCGCCTCGCCCGGACCGGGGAGCTGGCCGGCGACGGCCTCCTGGAGGAGGCTGACCAGATCGGGGAAGTAACGGTAGGCCGTGGCCTCGGACACGAGGGCCGACGCGGCGATCTCGGTCATCGTCACGTCGCGTCCGGTGCGGCTCAGTTCGGCCGCGGCCTGCACGATCGCCCGCCGGGTACGCAGCTTCTGGTTCGCGCGGCCGGTCATACCGGAAGCCGGCGAGGTCTGCGGGGACATGGATCCACCTTTCGGTCCGCGGCGGGGAGGCGTCTTTTCCTACGATCAAGACTTGCATCATACGATGCGACCAGCCTACTTTCATGCGAGGTAACTCTCATGAAGGAGTCTGGCCATGAACAGCGTCGCGATCATCCCCCCTGACGGCGGCGAGGTGATCGAGTTGGGACCGGCGAGAGTACGCATCCTGGAGGACGGCGGCACGACCGCGCACCGTCTCGGAATCGGGGAGATCACCCTCGCCCCGCACAGCGCCGGCCCGCCCCAGCACCGCCACGCCGAACACGACGAGGGTTTCTACGTGGTCTCCGGCACGGCCCGTTTCACCGTGGGCCACGACGAGCACGAGGCGCCCCCCGGAACGCTGGTGATGGTCCCGCCGGGCGTACCGCACACCTTCGCCAACCCGGGCGACGAACCGCTGGTGATGGTCAACACCTTCACGCCCGACCTGTATGTGCAGTACTTCCGGGACCTGCGCGACGCGACGACCCGGGACGGGGAGCCGACGGGTCCGGCCACGGTACGGGTCATGGCCCGTTACGCGACCACGCCGGCCACGGAGTACGACTGAGCCGGTGTTCGTGCGGGGACACCGACCGGGCGTCCCCGCACGAACGAGGTCGGCCTCAGGCCGCGGACGGCGCGTTCACCACGGTGTCGGCGAAGTCGCCGATGGCCCCGAGCGTGCGCCCCAGCTGCTCGATGTGCGGGAAGTGCCCGGCGTCGGGGATGGGCGTGAAGTGGCCGTTGGGGAAGGACTTGGCGTAGCCGCGACCGTAGGTCGTGGAGGCGATGCCGTCCTGCTCGCCCCAGACGACCAGCACCGGCACGTCGACACGGTGCAGGCGCCCGCGCAGCTTCGGGTCGTACGAGAACTCCTCGCCCCCGTAGACCGCCAGGGTCCGCTGGTTGGCGGCCCCCTGCGCCCGCTGCTCGTCGGTGAAGGAGGAGAAGTCGGGGCGGAAGGCCGGGTTGGCGAACGACAGTTGAGCGAGCTCGGCCGACGCCAGGGTGCGGACGTCGATGACCGCGTTCTTCTTCTGCACCGCGTGGATGCCCACCGCGTTGAGCAAGGTGAGACTGCCTATGCGGCCCCTGGTGTCACGCAGGGCCATCTCGGAGGCGATCCAGCCGCCGATCGAACTGCCGATCACCATGACCTCGCTCAGACCGAGGACGTCGAGCAGGTCCAGATAGGCGAAGGCGAGATCGGCCGGCGAGTCGACCCACTCCGGACGAGGCGTCCCCTGGAAGCCCGGGTGCGTCGGAACGACGGTGTACGCGTGCTCGGTCAGCGCCTCGGCCAGCCCGGTCATCGTCCGGGGGCCCGCACCACCGTGCAGCAGCAGGAACCCCCGTCCCTCGGCACTGCTTCCGCGCTCTTCGATGGTCACGGGGAGACCTCCGGGGAGGTCGACGGTACGGGTGTTGCTGGTCGAAACAGGGGAGGTCATTGGTGCACCCTTCGTGAGAACTGACTCTCACGAATATAGGTTGGTCGCATCATTCATGCAAGTGAACTCTCATGACGAGGGGGCGCCTCCGCGTCGAGTACACACTTCTCCCCTACGAATCCGAGTGAGTGGGTGAGCCCGGCCGACACCGATCGGTGGCCGTGGGTTCCCCGCAAACGCGCGCCGGAAACGTCAACCGCCGCATGCGGCGGCAGGATGGGCACGGTCGCGGGTCACCGGCCACACCTCGGCCTCCGCCGAAGCCACCATCGCCGACGAGTCGGGGCGGGACGCGGCCCCCTCGGTCGCGCAGACGATGATCAGCGCGTCGATCGGCCTCAAGCATCAGGCTGCTTCTGGTGCGCCGGAGGAGTTCCCGGACCACGTGCCGGACCCCGTGATCGGTGTGCACGAAACCGGCTCCGCCCGGGCACCCGCACCCCATGACGTCTTCGTGGAGCAGGCCGAGCCGTTCGAACTCCGGGCGCACGTCCCGTCATCGTGGTCCCCTGGCCCGGGCCGGGTGTGCGCTGGTGTCGCTCCTCGCGTTGACGGCCTGCGGCCACGGCGGTGATCGGGCGGTGCCGGGGGCCGTGCCCGGCGAACGCGGAGGAACTTTCCAGAAGGCCGCTCTCGCGGACGGCAGCCGACTCGTCATCACCACGCAGGGCGGCGTGCGGGTCGTCGGCACGGACGACGGCAGCGTGTCGGTGGACGGCACGACGCTCGCCCGCTGGGACGGGGACGGCAGCACGCACACCCTCGACCTGCCCTGCGACCAGGGCGACGACCGGGCCAGGGACAACTGCGGTGGGATGCCCCTGATCCGGGTGCCCAGCGGTGTCACGCTCACCGTGCGGGCCCACGACGCCGGGATCGATGTGAGCGATGTGCGGGGCGAGTTGAGCCTCAGCACGGTCAACGGCGATGTCACCGTGCGGGATTCGGGCACGAAGGGGGCCCGTCAGCACCTGGTGACCCGTAACGGTTCCGTCCGGGCGACCGGCCTGGCGGCGCGCGAGGTGGGGGCCGAGACGGTCAACGGTGACGTCGACCTGCTGTGCACGACCTCGCCCGACGCGCTCGAGGGTGTGACCCGGAACGGCTCCGTGCACATGACCCTTCCGGCGGGCGCGCCGCCGTACGCGACCGACGCGAGTACCGTCAACGGCCGCTCCACCGTGGACATTCCGGCCGCCGGCTCCGCCGACCACCGGCACCGGCTGACTCTGCGCACCGTCAACGGCGACACCGAGGTCCACCGGGGGTGACCCGCGCAGCCGTCATCCGCCCGTTCGCGCCCACGCGGGACGCCGGCCGGGGCAACGGCTGGATTCCGCCGCTTCAGGTGTCATCGCCGTGCCGGTCGGCTCGTACACGCGTTTGACCGCAGGGGGTCGGGTCACACGGATCGGGCAGCCTTCGTCGCTGCCGGGCGCGGTGTCGACGGGATCGTTCGGGACTGAGGGACAAACTGAGGGACAAGGGGTTGGTCGTGATGACCGTGGCGACGCGGGGTGGTGGCGGTGGCGGCTCCAGTGGCCTCTACGACGTGCTGGAGCTGATTCTCGACCGTGGGCTGGTGATCGACGCGTTCGTGCGGGTCTCCCTCGTCGGTATCGAGATCCTCAAGATCGACATCCGGGTCGTGGTCGCCAGCGTCGACACGTATCTGCGCTTTGCCGAGGCGTGCAACCGCCTGGACCTGGAATCGGGGCCGCGGAAGCCGGCCGGGCTCACCGAACTCCCCGGGCAGCTCAAGGGATCCGGCGGGCACGGTATGGCCAAGGGCGTCCTGTCCGGTGCCGCGGAGGCGATGTCGGACGCCATCCACCAGGCGCGGGGCGAGGGCCGGTCCCGGCGCGGATGACGCGTGGGGGTGCCGTACCGCGGATCAGATGCGGAAGAGCGAACCCACGAACTCCGTCAGCATCCGCTCCTTCAGCCGGGGCGGCAGCGCGTCCAGCAGGGCCAGTACCGGGGCCGTCCGGGTCGGCAGGCCCTGTGCGCCGTCCAGCCCGGCGAAGGCCAGGAATCCCGCCACGTCCTCGGGAGTGAGGGTGTCGGGGTCGAGCGTGGCGGCCAGTTCGGCAAGTGCCGGGTCCACGGTGACCGGCTCGCACGCGCGCGCCGCCGTCAGTGACTCGGCCAGGTCGGCGAGCAGTGGTTCGACCCGGTCGCTGGTCGCCGGGGTCAGTGTCAGGTGCAGGTTCGGCGGGAGGCCGTCGCAGGAGAGCTGCGGCTGGAGGTACCAGCCACGCTCCCGCATCTCGTCCGCCAGATGCAGCACGAGTCCCAGATCGGGCGTGCCGGCCGAGCTGTGCACGGTGAACGCGATCAGGCTGCCCGCAGGGTCGCCGAGCACCCGGATGCCGTCCAACGACCGCAGACCGGGCAGCAGTTGGTCGGCGGCCAGGGCCACACAGCGGGCCAGGGCGGTGTATCCGTCGTGGCCGAGGTGGTGCAGCACCGCCCATGCCTGTGCCAGCAGCCCACCGGACTTGGTGCCCTGCACCGTGGGGTTGACCACCGGATAGCCGGGCCAGCCCGCGTACGCGAAGTACTGGTGGCGGCGCAGTTCGGCGTCCCGGTACAGGACGACCGAGGCGCCCTTGTGGGCGTAGCCGTACTTGTGCAGGTCCACCGAGATCGAGGTGACGCCCGGGACCGAGAGGCCGAACGGTTCGATCGGAAGGCCCGCGCGGGCGAGGAACGGCAGGAACCAGCCGCCTATGCACGCGTCGACATGGCACAGCACGCCCCGCGCCTCGGCGGCCGCGGCGATCTCGGCCACGGGGTCGAGCACCCCGTGCGCGTACGACGGTGCCGACGCGACCACCAGGGCGGTCCGTTCGGTGATCGCGTTCGCGACGGCCCGGGCGTCGGCGCGGAAGGTCAGCGGGTCGACCGGGACCACCACCGGCTCCAGCCCCAGATAGTGGGCCGCCTTGTGGAAGGCCGCGTGGGCCGTCGACGGCAGCACCAGCTGCGACCGGGTCACTCCGCGCACGGAACGGGCATGGTCCCGGGCGGCCTTGACGGCGAGCAGGATCGACTCGGTGCCGCCGCTGGTGAAGCTGCCCTGCGCGCCGGGCACTCCCAGGATCGCGGAGACCGCGCCCACCACGTCGTTCTCCAGCTGGGCCACGCTCGGGAAGACCGTCGGGTCCAGGCCGTTGACCGTGGCGAACACGCCGTACGCGGCTTCGGTCAGCTCGTCCACGTCGGGCAGCCCCGCGTCGTAGACGTACGCGAACGTCCGGCCGCCCCGGGTCGGCGCGTCCGCCGCGCGCAAGTTGCGCAGTTCGGCGAGCAGTTGCGCGGCCGGACGGCCCGGGGGCAGCACGGAGGCGGGGCGTACGGCGGAGACGGTCGGCTCGGTGGGCTCGGCGGCGGACTCACGGGGCACGGTCAGTTCCTGTCTGTCTCGGGCACGAGGGCCGTTTCCGTGCGCGCAAGGGCGTGGGAAGCGCGGCGCAGCGTCAGGGGTATCGCCAATTCCCCGCCCGCACAAGGTGATCGGCACGGTGACGTCCCGCGGAGCCGCGTCGCGCTCACTTTCCGCCGAGGTCCTCCAGCACCTCCCGGGCCGCCCGTGCGCCGGAGGCGAGGGCGCCCTGGACGGAACCCGTTCCCCGATGATCCCCGCAGACGTAACGCCCCTTGCCGGTACGGCACGTTCGGGTCAGCGGCCAGGGCGGCGGCATGGCGGGCAGCGCGTCCTCGATGGTGCGCGCGACCAGCAGGTCCCAGCCGGTGGTGTCGGTGCCGTACATCTCGGCCAGGGCCGTGACCACGGCCGAGCGCCCGGGCTCGGTGTCGTCGCCCGGCACCGAGGTGGCGACGAGGGCGCTGCCGCGCGGCGCGTACTCGGGCGCGACCTCGCTGAGGACGCAGGTGTTCAGCACGCGGCGGCGGGTGTCGACCAGCAGGACGGGCTGGCGCAGGGGGGAGCGTGGGGCGACGTGGTAGTACGTGGTGACCGTGCGCTGGGCGGGCACGTCGAGGCCGGGCAGCATCCGGGCGGCGGCACCGGCGCCGGTCGCCACGACGACGGCACGCGCCGGCAGTTCCGTACCGTCCGCCGTGAGTACGGCACCGTCGGCGAGCCCGGACACGGGGGCGCCGAGCCGTACGGTGCCCTCGGGCAGGGCCGCGGCCAGGGCGCGGGGGACGGACTGCACGCCGAAGGCCGGCAGGCACAGGGCGCCGCGCAGCATGCTGCGCCACACGAGGTGGAACACCCGGCTGGACGTCTCCAGCGTGTCCTCCAGGAAGACCCCGGAGAGGAACGGCCGGAAGAAGTCCTCCACGAACGGTTCGGAGAAGCCCGCGTCGGCCAGTGCGGTGCGGGTGGTGTACTCGGGTGCGTGCTTGATGGTCCGGGCCGGGGCGAGCGCGTCGCGGGCGCCGAGCGCGGCCAGCGCCGCCAGGTCGCGCGGCCGGGCGAACCGCCCGGAGAGCAGCGAGGCCACCGCGTCGGGGCGGCGGCGCGGGTCGGCCAGCAGCACCCGCCGGTCACCGGTGTGCACCAGGACGCCCGGCAGGAAGGGGCGCGGGTCGACGAACCGCGCGGGCAGGCGGCGGCGCAGCTGCGGATAGGCGGGGTTGACGACCTGGAAACCGCGGTCCACCGTGAAGCCGTCCACGCGGTCCGTCCGCATCCGGCCGCCCGCCGCGTCGTCCGCCTCCAGCACGGTGACGCCGAGCCCGGCGGCGGCCAGGTCGCGGGCACAGGCCAGCCCGGCGAGCCCGGCGCCCACCACGACGACGTCCGCTGCCACGGTCGCGTCCACCACGGCCATCACCTCTCCTCGCTCCAGGCGCGTCGGCGGGCGGCGGGGCGCCGCGATGCGGTGGTGGTACGAGCGGTCAGGCGACGCGGGTCAGGGGAGGGCATTGCCAGGTCGCGTCGATCACCGCCGGGCTGGGCCGGTACATGCGCAGGGCCACGAACCAGGTGCCGTCCGCCGCGGTGGGCAGCCAGTTGGCTTCCTTGTCCTCCTCGGGCCGTTCGCGCTGGAGGTGAAGGGTCAGTCCGCCGTCCGCGTCCCGCCGCAAGCCGGCGCTGCGGTCGCCCACCGAGTAGCGGTCGGCCGGGTTGGGGACGAGGTTCATGTCCTCCCCGTAGGCGGTCAGTGACCAGAAGGCGTCCACCGGGGGCAACGCGTGGCCGGGGAAACGCAGTTCGTACCGGCCGCCGGACTCCAGCTTGTCGCCGTTCGCGTCCTCGAAGTTGAGCAGGTAGACCGCTTCGGCGGGGTCGTTGGCGGCGACGCCGATCAGCGACTGATCGGCGGCACGTTTGAGGAAGTCGTCGCCGAAGCGTCCCATCTCTGGCGGCGGATAGCGCCAGCCGTGGACGAGTTCGGCCCAATCGCCGCTGAGGATCTGCTGCTTGAGCAGTGGCACACCGACGGCGGCGGCCCGCGCCAGGCTTCGTCTGACGGCCTCCGGCTGGGCCTCGACGTCGAGGCCGGGGCCGATGCCGATCTGGGCGAACTGCTGGAGCAGGACCCGGTGACGGGAGGGCGGAGGGTTCTCGGCCAGCATCAGATTGAGGGTCTTCCAGGGCCCCAGCGGATCCTCCTCCGCAGGGACGGGCACCAGGACGTCACGGCTCTCGGGGACCTCCGCGTCCTTCTTGCCGAACAGGCTGAGCGGGGTGAGCCGGTACTGCTCCTGGAGTTCCCGGACGCGGGGCACGTCGTCCGGGCCGTCCACCAGAGTGCGGCCGAGGATGAGCACCCAGGGGCTCGGCGCTTTCTTCACGTGCCGTACTCCAGCGGGGAGTTTGCCCTTCCAGCCCGGGCCGACGAGGGCGAAGTCGCCCGCGTCGGAACCGGTGGTGCGCTGACCGACGTAGTCGAAGTTGTCGGAGGTGATCCCCACCAGTTCGAAGGTGAAGTACCGGTCGCCCATGTCCGGATGGGACAGGATGACCGGCTCGTTGCCCAGATGCACCCAGGCCGTCGAATACAGGGTGTCGTTGTTGGGGCATCCGCCGTCGCGGTACGTCGCGTCCAGCAGGCGTTCGGCATGCCAGAAGTGGTTGACGGGCGCGTACGGGATCGTGGCCGCATTCCGTGGCCGCGTCACCCAGTCGTGCCTCAGCCGGGCGTTGTAGATGTACGGGAACCCGTAGACGAACGCCTGCTCGCCGAGCGTGTAGGCGTACTCACCGCGCCAGTCGCCCATGCGGCCCGTCAGGATCGGTTTCACCGCGTGACCGAGCGCGGGGACGATCTCGGGCAGGTGGCGTGCGCGGTCGATCGTGGCCCTCGGGTGGAGGGCCGCGTGTCCGGCGGCCCGTGCCACCGTGACGGCCGCGCCGGCGACGTCCTCGGGGATCCGCCGCCAGGCGGGGCTCTGGCTCTGTGATGGTTCGGACATGTCGACACCACTTCGCTCAACCGTATGAAGTACCCGGTCACGGGCCCCTTGTCGCTCCTCCCCCGACGACCATTCTGCGCCGCGTCGCCGGGCGCCGCAGCCGGGCTTCGAGATGCGCTCACCCGCACCCGCTGGATACGCTCGCTGGGCAGCCGGGGAATGGCCGAGGGCCGTGGCGCGGCAGCCGCCCACCCCGTGCGCGGAATCGAGGATTCGCGCGGAAACGAGGATTTCCGCGGTCCCAGCCTCAGCAGTGTTCACGCCTCCACGGGAAGAGGGTTGCCATGAGGTTCACCGGCATGCGTACAGCGAAGGCCACCGCGGCGGCTCTGGTCGCCGTACCGCTCGCGCTCGGAAGTATGGCGCAGCAGGCCCAGGCACGGGCCGCGTCGCCCAGCCCGTCGGGGACGTTCGGTCCCGGATGTCCGGCGGTCTCCCAGAAGATCGACACGGTCAAGGACAAGGTCACCGAGGCCGCCGCCGCGTATCCGCAGCTCAGCCAGCTGGTCTCGGCCGCGGTCAGGGCGCGCCTGAACGGCACTCTCGACAGTAAGTCCCACATCACCGTCTTCGCCCCCAGTGACCAGGCGTTCCAGAAGGTGACCGCGTCGCAGCTCACCTCGCTGCTCAAGAACCAGGGGCAGCTGAAGAAGGTGCTGACCTACCACGTCGTGGACAAGCAGATCACGCCGGACGAACTCTCCCACGGCTCCTTCACGACGGTGGAAGGCAGCAAGCTGACCACGTCGGGCTCGGGCACCGACTTCAAGGTCAACGGGAAGGCGAGCATCGTCTGCGGCAACATCAAGGCCGCGAACGCCACCATCTACGTCATCGACGCGGTGCTCCAGCCCCCGTCGTCCTGACTCACGGGCGGCGGTTTCTGCGCGGGGCGACCCGGGCGGACTCGGGAACGGGGGTTCCCTCGCGCAGTTTCCCGCCCGCGGTCGTGGCCTTCTCGTGCCAGTCGCCGTACCGGTCGGCGAGGGCGACGGCGGTGACACCGTGCAGCAGCACGCTCAGGCCGACGGTGACCGCCACGACCCTCGCCATCAACTCGACTCCCTGGACGTGCTCTTCCTCAAGGAGCAGCAGTCCGAGCACGACGGATGCCAGACCACGGGGTCCGAACCATCCGATGTAGGCGACCGTGGGGCCTCGCAGCCCGCTGCCGGCGAGCGCGAGGGCCACGGGCACCATGCGGACGACGGTGAGGCTGAGAATCGCATAGCCGACGATGCGCCAGCTCAGGTGCTCCAGTGTCGGGCCGAGCAGTACGGCGCCGAAGACCAGCAGGCTGAGTGAGGCGAGGAGTTCGCCGAGGTGCTCGGTGAAATGGGCGGCGGGGTCGGGGG
>NZ_MUNF01000146.1 GCF_002154555.1 Streptomyces murinus | reverse complement strand
GCCCAGGTCGGCCGGGAACTGGGCGCGGCTCTCGGCTGCGACCCCGACCTCGTGGAGGCCGCCTGCCTCTCCCACGACCTGGGCCATCCGCCCTTCGGCCACAACGGCGAACAGGCGCTCAACGCGTTCGCGGACGACTGCGGCGGCTTCGAGGGCAACGCCCAGTCGCTGCGGCTGCTCACCCGCATCGAGCCCAAGCGGTTCACCGAGCAGGGCTCCGTCGGCCTCAACCTCACCCGCGCCGCGCTCGACGCCGCCACCAAGTACCCCTGGCCGCGCGGCGCCCACCCCAGCGACCCCGGGTCCGGGAAATTCGGTGTGTACGAGGACGACCGCCCGGTGTTCGACTGGGTCAGGGCCGGCGCCCCCGGCACCCGTACCTGCTTCGAGGCCCAGGTCATGGACTGGTCCGACGACGTGGCCTACTCGGTGCACGACGTCGAGGACGGCCTGCACGCCGGGCACATCGACCCCAACTGCCTGCACGCCGAGCCCGAACGGGGGGCCGTGTTCGAGGTGGCCATCGGCCGCTACGTCCCCGCCGGCACCGAACCGGCCGAGCTCGCGGACGCCCTCGACCGCCTCCAGGACGCCGAGTGGTGGCCGCACGGCTACGACGGCACCGCGGTCGCCCAGGCCCGCCTGAAGGACGCCACCAGTCAGCTCATCGGACGGTTCTGTCTGGCCGCCGAGAGCGCCACCCGCGCCGCCTACGGAACCGGCCGGCTCACCCGCTACGACGCGCGTCTGGTCGTACCCAGGGAGACCCGGATGGAGTGCGCGGTGCTCAAGGCGGTCGCCGACCGGTATGTGATGCAGCGCGCCGAGCAGGAGCGGCTGCGGGCCGATCAGCGGGTGATCGTGGCGGAGCTGGCCGAGGCGCTCACCGCCCGCGCGCCGGACGGCCTGGATCCACAGTTTCGGGCCCTGTTCGACGGGGCATCCGACGACCACGCGCGCAAGCGGGTGATCGTCGACCAGATCGCATCCCTCACCGACGCCTCCGCGCTCTCGCTGCACGCGAGACTGACCGGGCATATGTGAGAGGAACGTGCACCGGGTGGCCTGATCGGGTCACTCCCCCTTCCCGCGGCACGCCGTGTGCGGGACGCTCGCGGGTGGCGGCACCCTTACGAGGAGGCATACAAGTGGTCGACGCGGATCAGACATTCGTCATCGTCGGAGGCGGCTTCGCCGGCGCGAAGGCGGCGGAGACGCTCCGCGCGGAGGGCTTCACCGGCAGGGTGATACTGATCTGCGACGAACGCGACCACCCGTACGAGCGACCGCCGCTGTCCAAGGGCTTCCTGCTCGGCAAGGAGGAGCGCGACAGCGTCTTCGTGCACGAGCCCGCCTGGTACGCGCGCAACGACATCGAGCTGCACCTCGGTCAGAGCGTCGACCGCGTCGACCGCGGGGCCAAGACCGTGCGCTACGGCGACGACGGCACCCTTGTCCGGTACGACAAGCTGCTGCTGTGCACCGGCGCCGAACCGCGCCGCCTGGACATCCCCGGCACCGATCTCGCGGGCGTGCACCATCTGCGCCGGCTCGCGCACGCCGAGCGGCTCAAGGGCGTGCTGGCCTCCCTCGGCCGGGACAACGGGCATCTCGTGATCGCCGGCGCCGGCTGGATCGGCCTGGAGGTCGCGGCGGCGGCGCGCGAGTACGGCGCGGAGGTCACCGTGATCGAGCCGGAGCCGACCCCGCTGCACGGCGTGCTCGGACCCGAGCTGGGCAATGTCTTCGCCCAGCTGCACAGCGGGCACGGAGTGCGCTTCCAGTTCGGGCGGCGGCTCACCGAGATCATCGGCCAGGACGGCATGGTCCTCGCGGTGCGCACCGACGACGGCGAGGAGCACCCGGCGCACGACGTCCTCGCGGCGATCGGCGCGGTGCCGCGGGTCGCGCTCGCGGAGGCGGCGGGCCTGGAGATCGCCGACCGGGCGCACGGCGGCGGGATCGTGGTGGACGAGCGGCTGCGGACGTCCGACCCCGACATCTACGCCGCCGGTGACGTGGCCGCGTTCCCGCTGGAGCTGTTCGGCACCCGGATCCGGGTCGAGCACTGGGCCAACGCGCTCAACGGGGGACCGGCGGCGGCGCGCTCGATGCTCGGACAGGACACCGTGTACGACCGGGTGCCGTACTTCTTCACCGACCAGTACGACCTGGGGATGGAGTACAGCGGCTGGGCGCCGCCGGGGTCGTACGACCAGGTGGTCATCCGGGGCGACATGGGCAAGCGGGAGTTCATCGCGTTCTGGGTGCGCGAGCGGAGGGTGCTCGCGGGCATGAACGTGAATGTGTGGAACGTCACGGAACAGATCCAGCGGCTGATCCGGTCCCGGGCCCAGGTGGACTCGGACGCGCTGGCCGACCCGCATGTGCCCCTGGACCGCCTCGTCCCCTGAACCCCCGAAGCCCCGGAGCGCTCCTTCCGCCACCGTAGAATTCATCCGTGGCAGGACGGATCAACGACGAGGACGTGAAGGCGGTACGGGACGCGGTCCCGATCGACGCCGTGGTCTCCGAGTACCTCCAGCTGCGCAACGCGGGTGGCGGCAACCTCAAGGGACTGTGCCCGTTCCATGACGAGAAGTCGCCGTCCTTCCAGGTCAGCCCCAGTAAGGGACTCTTCCACTGCTTCGGGTGCCAGGAGGGCGGCGACACCATCACCTTCGTGATGAAGGTGGACCACCTCTCCTTCTCGGAGGCGGTGGAGCGGCTCGCCGCCCAGGCCGGGATCACGCTGCGGTACGAGGAGGGCGGGTACAACCCGGCCTCCCAGCGCGGCGAACGCATCCGGTTGGTCGAGGCGCACAAGATCGCCGCGCAGTGGTACGCCGAGCAGCTGGCGGACAGCGCGGAGGCGGAGACCGGCCGGGTCTTCCTCGCCGAGCGCGGCTTCGACCAGGGCGCGGCGGTGCACTTCGGCGTCGGCTACAGCCCCCAGGGCTGGGACCACCTCACCCGCTATCTGCGCGGCAAGGGCTTCAGCGACAAGGAACTGATCCTCTCCGGCCTCTCCCAGGAAGGCCGGCGCGGACCGATCGACCGCTTCCGGGGCCGGCTGATGTGGCCGATCCGGGACATCGGCGGCGAGGTCGTCGGCTTCGGCGCGCGCAAGCTGTACGAGTCCGACAACGGGCCCAAGTACCTCAACACCCCCGAGACCGCGATCTACAAGAAGTCGCAGGTCCTCTACGGCATCGACCTGGCCAAGAAGGAGATCGCGAAGTCCAGCCGGGCGGTCGTGGTCGAGGGCTACACCGATGTCATGGCCTGCCATCTGGCCGGGGTGAGGACGGCCATCGCGACCTGCGGTACGGCCTTCGGCGGCGAGCACATCAAGATCCTGCGCCGGCTGCTGATGGACAACGGCTCGGCCCGGGTGATCTTCACCTTCGACGGTGACGCGGCGGGCCAGAAGGCGGCGCTGCGGGCGTTCGAGGACGACCAGAAGTTCGCCGCCGAGACGTACATCGCGATCGCCCCTGACGGCATGGACCCGTGCGAGCTGCGGCTCGCCAAGGGCGACGAGGCGGTGGCCGACCTGGCCGAACCCCGCACCCCGCTCTTCGAGTTCGCGCTGCGGCAGGTCGTCAGCCGGTACGACCTGGACACCTCGGGGGGCCGCGCCGCCGCCCTGGACGAGGCCGCGCCGATCGTGGCCCGGATCAAGAACAGCGGCGCACAGCACGAGGTCGCGGTCGAACTGGCCGGGCTGCTCGGCATCCTGGACACGCAGTTCGTGGTGCGCAGGGTGGCCCAGCTGGCCCGCTGGGCGCGCGACCGGGGCGGCCGGGGCCCGGCACAGGACCGGCCGCGCGGCGGCGATCAGCAGTGGGCGGGGGCCCCGCGCACCGCCACCTCAGGACCCGCCCTCACACTGCGCAACCCGGTGTACGCCGCCGAACGCGAACTTCTCAAACTCGCCCTCCAGCGGCCCGAGTTGGTCTCACCCGCCTTCGACGCGTACGGGGTGGACGAGTTCACCGCCCCGCCCTACGCCGCCGTACGGCAGACCATCGCGGAGGCGGGCGGCGCGGAGTTCGGCGTGGCCGATCCCCAGGAGTACCTGGTCCGGGTCCGCGAGGCGGCGCCGGACGACGCCGCGCGCGCCATGGTCACCGAACTCGCCGTCGAACCGATCCTGCGCCGCACGGTCGACGAGACCTACGCCGGCACCGTCCTGGTCCAGATCCGCCGCCGCGCCGTCGAACGCCGCATCCGCGACATCGAGTTCCAGATGACCCGCCTCTCCTCCGGCGGCGACCCGGGCCAACTGGCCGCCGTCCAGAACGAGATGTGGATCCTCCAGCAGTACGACCAGTCCCTGCGCGAGCGGGGCGCGGCGGCGCTCTAGGGGCTTTTAGGGGCTCCTCGGGCGGCCGGGGTCAGCAGCGGGTCACGGATCGGACGCAAAAAGTCACCGCACACCCCTCGTGGCGGTGATGTGTCGTACTCCACACTGTGGGGGATGCCGAGTCCGGCGTACATCCTGGAGGTCGCCCTCGTGCAGACCCAGACCCTCACCCCTACCGCTCAGAGCACCGGTGCCGGCGTGGACGAGACGGACGCGGAGCCCGACGGCGCCGCGGCCGTGCCGCCGCAGGGGCGTGCCCCGCTGCATCCGGATGCGGGCGCCGAGGAGGCGCCGGCCGCGGCACGGACCGAGAGCGGCGGGCCGTCCGCCGATCTGTTCCGGCAGTACCTGCGCGAGATCGGCCGCATCCCGCTGCTCACCGCCGCCGAGGAGGTCGAGCTGGCCCGCCGGGTCGAGGCCGGGCTGTTCGCGGAGGAGAAACTGAGCAACACCCCCGACCTGGACGGCGAGTTGGCGCACGAGCTGGACCAACTGGTGGTCATGGGGAGACTGGCCAAGCGCCGGCTGATCGAGGCCAATCTGCGGCTCGTCGTCTCCGTCGCCAAGCGGTACATCGGGCGCGGGCTCACCATGCTCGACCTCGTGCAGGAGGGCAACCTCGGGCTGATCCGCGCCGTGGAGAAGTTCGACTACGCGCGCGGCTACAAGTTCTCCACGTACGCCACCTGGTGGATCCGCCAGGCCATGTCCCGCGCCCTCGCCGACCAGGCCCGCACCATCCGCGTCCCGGTCCATGTCGTGGAGCTGATCAACCGGGTCGTACGGGTGCAGCGCCGGATGCTCCAGGAGCGCGGGTACGAGCCGACGCCCGAGGAGGTCGCCGCCCATCTCGACCTTCCGCCCGAGCGGGTCGGCGAGGTGCTGCGGCTCGCCCAGGAGCCCATCTCGCTGCACGCCCCCGTCGGCGAGGAGGACGATGTGGCGCTCGGCGACCTCATCGAGGACGGCGACGCCGCGAGCCCCATGGAGTCCGCCGCGTTCCTGCTGCTCAAACAGCACCTGGAGGCCGTGCTGTCCACGCTGGGCGAGCGCGAGCGCAAGGTCGTACAGCTGCGCTACGGCCTCCTGGACGGCCGCCCCCGCACCCTGGAGGAGATCGGCCGCCTCTTCGGCGTCACCCGCGAACGGATACGGCAGATCGAGTCCAAGACGCTGAACAAGCTCAGGGACCACGCGTACGCCGACCAGTTGCGGGGCTACCTCGACTGAGGCCGGAGCAGGAAAAAGGGGCCGCCCGGAGAATTCCGGAGGCGGCCCCCTTTCCGTCCCGCCGGTCCCGCGGTCCCGCTAGTCCACCTCGGCGACCGCCTGCGCGAACTGCGCCTTGTACAGCCGGGCATACGCCCCGTCCGCCGCCAACAGCTCGGCGTGCGCGCCCTGTTCGACGATGGAGCCGTTCTCCATGACGAGGATCGTGTCCGCGTCCCGGATGGTCGACAACCGGTGCGCGATCACGAACGACGTACGCCCGGCGGCGAGTTTGGCCATGGCCTTCTGGATCAGCACCTCGGTCCGCGTGTCCACGGAACTCGTCGCCTCGTCCAGGACCAGGATCACCGGGTCGGACAGGAACGCCCGCGCGATGGTGATGAGCTGCTTCTCACCGGCGCTCACCCCCGTGCCCTCGTCGTCGATCACGGTGTCGTAGCCCTCGGGCAGCGTCCGGATGAACCGGTCGGCGTGCGCGGCCCGCGCGGCCTCCTCGATCTCGCCCCGGGTGACCTCCCGCGAGGCGCCGTACGCGATGTTCTCCGCGATGGTGCCGCCGAACAGCCAGGTGTCCTGGAGCACCATGCCGATCCCGGACCGCAGCTCGTCCCGGGTCATCTTCCGTACGTCCACCCCGTCCAGGGTGATCCGCCCGCCGGAGACGTCGTAGAACCGCATCAGCAGGTTGACCAGCGTGGTCTTGCCCGCGCCCGTGGGGCCGACGATGGCCACCGTATGGCCGGGCTCCACCGTGAGCGAGAGGTCCTCGATCAGCGGCCTCTCCGGGTCGTACCGGAAGGACACATGCTCAAGGCGCACCCGCCCGCGCAGTTCCGCGGGCCGCTCGCCCGGCACCGGGTCCGCCTCCTGCTCCTTCGCGTCCAGGAGTTCGAAGACCCGCTCCGCCGAGGCCACACCGGACTGCACCAGGTTCGCCATGGAGGCCACCTGCGTCAGCGGCATGGAGAACTGCCGCGAGTACTGGATGAACGCCTGCACATCACCGATGGACAGCGCGCCGGACGCGACCCGCAGGCCACCGACGACCGCCACCAGCACATAGTTCAGGTTCGACACGAACATCATCAGCGGCTGCATCACACCGCTGTTGAACTGCGCCTTGAACGCGGCCTCGTACAGTGCCTCGTTCTGCTCCGCGAACTGCTTCGCCGACTCCTCCTGCCGCCCGAACACCTTCACCAGCGTGTGCCCGGTGTACATCTCCTCCACATGGGCGTTGAGCTTGCCCGTGGAGCGCCACTGCTGCACGAAGTGCGGCTGCGAACGCTTGCCGACCCGGGTGGCGACGAAGAACGACAGCGGCACCGTGACCAGCGCGACCAGCGCGAGGATCCAGGAGACCCAGAACATCATCGCCAGCACACCGACGATGGTCAGCACCGAGTTGATCAGCTGGCCCATCGACTGCTGGAGCGTCTGCCCGATGTTGTCGATGTCATTGGTCGCCCGCGAGAGCACCTCGCCGCGCTGGCGCTTGTCGAAGTACGACAGCGGCAGCCGGGACAGCTTCGTCTGCACGGACTCGCGCAGCCGGTACATCGTGCGGTTCACCGACCGGTTGACCAGCCGCGTCGCCACGGCCATCAGCAGCCCGGCGACCGTGAAGGTGATGAGCGCGAGCAGCAGTACGTCGCCGACCGCGCCGAAGTCGATGCCCTTGCCCGGGGTGAAGTCGGTGCTCTGGAGCATGTCCGCGACGGCGCCCTTGCCGTGCGCCCGCATCTGCTCCAGCACCTGTGCCTTGGTGGCCCCGGCGGGCAGCTGCCGGCCGATGATGCCGGAGAAGACCAGGTCGGTGGCGCGGCCGAGGATCTTCGGGCCGATCACACTGAGGGCCACGCTGACCACCACGCAGACCAGCAGGCCGTACACGGTGAGCCGTTCGGGCTTGAACTGGGCGAGCAGTCGTTTGCCCGACCCCTTGAAGTCCATCGACCGCTGGTCGGGGCCGCCCCCGGCCATCATGCGTCCCATGGGCCCGGACATCAGGCGGCCTCCGCTTCCGTCAGCTGGGAGAGCACGATCTCCCGGTAGGTGTCGTTGCCCGCCATCAGCTCCTGGTGCCGGCCCGAGCCGACCACCCGGCCCTCGTCGAGGACGATGATCCGGTCGGCGTCCCGGATGGTCGCCACCCGCTGCGCGACGATGACGACGGTCGCCTCGGCGGTCTCCTGCGCCAGCGCGGCACGCAGGGCCGCGTCGGTGGCGTAGTCGAGCGCGGAGAAGGAGTCGTCGAACAGATAGATCTCCGGGTGCTGCACGAGCGTGCGGGCGATCGCGAGCCGCTGGCGCTGACCGCCCGACACATTGGTGCCGCCCTGGGCGATCGGCGCGTCCAGGGCGCCCTCCAGCTCGGAGACGAACTCCTTGGCCTGCGCCACCTCCAGCGCGTGCCACAGCTCCTCGTCGGTGGCGTCCGGGTTGCCGTAGCGCAGGTTGGTGGCGACGGTGCCCGCGAAGAGGTACGGCTTCTGCGGCACGAGTCCGACCGTCCGTGCCAGCAGCGCCGGGTCGACCTCGCGGACGTCCACGCCGTTCACCAGGACCTCGCCCTCGGTGGCGTCGAACAGCCGCGGGACCAGCCCGAGCAGCGTCGACTTGCCGCTGCCGGTGGACCCGATCACGGCCGTGGTCTCGCCGGGCCTGGCCTCCAGGGCGACGGAGCGCAGCACCGGCTCCTCGGCGCCCGGATAGCGGAAGCCGGCCTCGCGGATCTCCAGATGCCCGTGCCGGCGCAGCTCGGTGACCGGCGCGAGCGGCGGCAGCACGCTGGAGCCGGTGTCCATGACCTCCTGGACGCGCTCGGCGCACACCTCCGCGCGCGGCACCATCATGAACATGAAGGTGGCCATCATCACGGACATCACGATCTGCATCAGATAGGCGAGGAACGCCGTCAGGTCACCGATCTGCATCCCGCCGCTGTCGATGCGGTGCGCGCCGAACCACACCACCGCGATGGAGGACACGTTCACCACGGTCATCACCATCGGGAACATCAGCGACAGCAGCCGACCGGTGGCCAGCTGCATCTCGGTCAGCTCGCCGTTGACCCGGCCGAAGCGGGCCTGCTCGTACTCGTCGCGGACGAAGGCGCGGATCACCCGGTTGCCGGTGATCTGCTCGCGCAGCACCTGGTTCACCTTGTCCAGGCGGGTCTGCATGGTGCGGAACAGCGGGCGCAGCTTGCGCACGATCAGCGTCACACAGATGGCCAGCACCGGTACGACCGCGATCAGCACCCCGGACAGCGGCACGTCCAGGCCGAGTGCCAGCACGATGCCGCCGACGCACATGATGGGCGCCGAGACCATCAGCGTGAACGTCATCAGGACCAGCATCTGGATCTGCTGGACGTCGTTCGTGGTGCGGGTGATGAGCGAGGGCGCGCCGAAGTGACCCACCTCACGCGAGGAGAAGGACTGCACCCGGTCGAAGACGGCGGCACGCATGTCCCGGCCGAGCGCCGAGGCGGTGCGGGCACCCAGGTAGACGGCGCCGATGTTGCACACGACCTGCACCAGCGAGATGCCGATCATCAGGGCGCCGAAGGACAGGATGTATCCCGTGTCCCCCTTCACGACGCCGTTGTCGATGATGTGGGCGTTCAGGGTGGGCAGGTACAGGGTGGCGCAGGTCTGCAAGAACTGGAGCAGGACCTGCACGGTTATGGGTTTCTTGTAGGGCCTGAGATAGGTCCGTAGAAGTCGTATGAGCACGCTACGTCTCTCGGAGTGGGCGGCAGGGGCAGGACGGTGTGCCCTTGGCCCCTATCGTCGGACACTCCACCCGCGTTACCTCAACTGATTAACCCAACAGCGGATTTTTGTACGGCCTTCTGGGTGCCGGGTATTGCGGGATGTTTTGTGGCGTTCTGCCCTCATGGGTCGAGTGGGGCTCAGTGGAACGCGCCCGGGTGGGTCTGCTCGCGCACCGCCGTGAACTGCTGCCGTACGGCCTGCCCCGCGGCCAGCTCCTCGCCCGGCTCCAGGACCTGCGCCGCCGCGCCCTGCCAGGCCGGGGGAGTGCGCGGATCCAGGGTGCCCCCCGAGACCCCCAGCGCCCAGGCCGCCTGCCGGGCCGCGCCGATCGCCGTGTAGTCCGCGGGCTGCGGTACGACGACCTGCGCGCCGAACAGCGAGGGTGCCGCGGCCTGTACGGCGGGCAGCTCGGCGGCGGGGCCCAGCAGGAAGATCCGCCGTACCTCCACGCCACGGCCGCGCAGCACGTCCAGCGCGTCGGCGAGCCCGCACAGCATGCCCTCGAACGCGGCCCGCGCCAGGTGCTCCGGCTTCATCGACTCGCGCCGCAGCCCGGTCAGGGTGCCCGCGGCATGCGGCAGGTTCGGGGTGCGCTCGCCCTCCAGGTAGGGGAGCAGGACGAGGCCGTGCGCGCCCGGTGTGGACTTCATCGCCAGCTCGGACAGGCTCTCCAGATCGGGCAGCCCGAGGAGTTCGGCGGTGCCGCGCAGGGTGCGTACGGCGTTCTGGGTGGTGACGACCGGCAGGTGCATGCCGGTGGCGTCGGCGAGCGAGGTGATCATCCCGGACTGGTCGGCCAGCGCCTCGGGGTGCACGGCCATCACCGAGCCGGAGGCGCCGAGGGAGACCACCGCGTCCCCGAGCCCGATCCCGAGCCCGAACGCGGCCGCCATGGTCTCCCCGGTGCCGGCCGAGATCAGCAGCCCCTCCGGGGTCGTACCGGCCGCCTCGGAGGGACCGATCACCTCCGGCAGCATCGCCTGGTGGCCGAGCGCCAGCTCGACCAGGTCGGGGCGGTAGACACCGGTGGTCGCCGACCAGTACCCGGTGCCGGAGGCCCCGCCGCGGTCGGTGGTACGGCGCGCCGGGCGCCCCAGCAGCTGCCAGACCAGCCAGTCGTGGGCCTGGAGCAGGGCGGCGGTGCGCCGGGCGTTCTCCGGCTCGTTCTTGGCGAGCCAGCGCAGCTTGGTGACCGGCTGCGCGGCCCCCGGCACACAGCCGACGGCGTGCGCCCAGGCCTCCCGGGAGCCCAGGGCGTCCACGAGATCGGCGGCGGCGACCTGTGCGCGCCGGTCACCGCCGACCAGGGCCGGGCGCACCGTGTTGCCGTGGGCGTCCAGCGGGATCAGCGCGTGCTGCTGGGCGGAGACCCCGATGGCCTGGACACCCTCCAGCAGGCCGCCACCGGCCGCCTCCCCGAGGGAGAGCAGCCAGGCCTGGGGGTCGATGTCGCTCGGGCGGCCGCCCTCGGGGGGATCGACCGGATGGGGGGCGTACCCCTGCCTGAGTACGGCACCGGTGTCTGTGTCGCAGACCACGATGCGGGTGAAATCAGGTGAGCTGTCCAAACCGGCGACTATCCCCATGCGGAGAATATTGCCGCATGCGCGAGGGGCTAGGTGTTGCTGGTGCCCCAGTCGTCGCCCGCCGAGCCGCCCGCGGTGCGGTCACGCAGGGAGCGGACCCGCTCGGCGACGGAGGAGGGCACATGGTCGCCCACCTTGTCCGTGACCGTGTGCATGGCCCTGCCGGCGTACGCGCGTCCCTGCTGGGCGGCGGTCTCGGCGGTGTTGCGGACGGCCGGGTTCTGGGCGAACTGACGAGCGGACTTCTTCAGCTGCTCGTAGCGCTCGCGTCCGGCCCGTGTGCCGAGTACGTAACCGAGGGCCAGTCCGGCGATGAACGTGAGCCGGTAGCGCATGGCTGCCACCCTTCCCGTGTGTAGGTGTCTGGTGCGGCGCAGGATCCGGAGGGTACCGATTGGCGGAGCACCCCCCTGCTTGCGCTAATGTATGTGTCGCAGCGAGCAACCGCCCCCCGGCGAATACCCAGGGAGGCGCGTTCGATGCAATCGAGGCGATCCTCCGTAGCTCAATTGGCAGAGCAGCCGGCTGTTAACCGGCAGGTTACTGGTTCGAGTCCAGTCGGGGGAGCTTCGGTCCTCCGTAGCTCAATTGGCAGAGCAGCCGGCTGTTAACCGGCAGGTTACTGGTTCGAGTCCAGTCGGGGGAGCACGCTGAACGAGGGCCCCTCAGGGGTCCTTTTTCATGTCCGCGGGAACCGCTGAGCCTGCACGGATGTCCTCATCGTCGTGAGCAGAGCGGAAGCCGACCATCCGAAGCAGGAGATCGTATGAGCGGCTATGCTGCGGCAGACGGCGCGCACACTTGTACGCGACACGCCGCTATGGGGCGGTAGCTCAGCCGGTTAGAGCAGCGGACTCATAATCCGTCGGCCGTGGGTTCGAGTCCCACCCGCCCCACCACCACGCGTCACCGCAGGACCGTTTCTATCTGCGGAAGCGTGAGAACGGGGGCCGCCACTCGACCGGGGCGGGCCCCGTTCAGTCGTTCGGAGCAAGATCCGGGGGCGCGGGATCGCTGCAGGGGACTGGGGCCTTCCGAAGGGGGACAGGGTTGCCCCTCACGCCGCCTTCTGACGCCCTCTTCGATGCCCGGCGGGACGATCCGGTCGTGGCGGGCGGCAAGCCCGTCGGCAGTGCCCAGCCGTCCACGCCAGGAGACTCGGAGCGGGCGACCATGAACCGTGTGAGCGAGAAGGCCGCCCGCTGCTCCTCCGGGTACCGGTCGTTGAAGTTCTCGACGCGGACGAGTTCCAGCTCATGCGCGGTGCAGTGATCCCGCACCCACTTCACGGCCGCGTTGGCGGCGTCGTCCTTGCCTCGGCCGGCGAGGGTGATCATGCCGAGCAGATCGGTATCCGGTTGGGCCAGTGCGCCGACGGCCCAGGTGTCGCCCGATTGCCCGGCCCCGTGGGCGAAGCGGACCGCGGCGTCGTTCTGCCATGCCCTCGCCGGGATCGCCAGTGGCGTACGCGTCTGGAACGGCACGTCTTGGGGAACGACGGCCATGACCGACTCGGCCTCGGCGCGCATCATCTCGGGCAGCACATTGGTGTAGGTGTCGGAGGTGATCTGGCGGGAGGAGCGTCCCAGCTTCTCCTGGACCACCTTGATGTCGTGCCCTGCGAGCAGAGACAGGGGGGCGGCGAGGTGGCGTAGGCCGTGGAGGCGGACCGGTGGCAGGCCGGACAGCTCGACCAGGCGGGCGGAGCGCCGAGGTATCCGATCGGGGTGCAGCGCATCGGGCTCTCGGGTGCGCGGCTGCCGGTGGACCCGACGACGGGAAGGCCGGGTGGAGCACCTTGGCCTGCGCCATGAAGTGCACGTTGAACTCGCGTGCCCAGCGGCTGAGTTCTTCGCTCTCCGCGCCGGGGAGGCTGATGGTCAGGTGCGGGCGTAGGCGACGTGGTCGAGGTCGTGGATCTCGGTGATCTCCGGGATCAGGCCGACGGCGGTGTAGGGGTTGAGCGTCATGGTGGTGCCTCCTTGCGCGCGGGTAGCCCGGTGTTGCCCTCGGGTGTCACATGCAGCCGATCTGCGGGTGCAGGAGCGTCAAGCGTCGTCGCTTTGATCGACTTTGCGCAAGTTTGGGCGGCCCAAATCCTTTAACCAAGACCGCTCGCGTTAAAGGATCGCGGCTCAATGACACATAAAACACACCCTGATCCACGTGGATCGACTAAGCTCCTGGGCACACGGAAAGCCATAAGAGTCATCCGTCCGCCAGCGGCTGACTCGACCGGAGCCCCGCCCTCCACTGGCTCTGGTTCTCGTTGCCCAGCACCTGAAGACACCTCGACGCGCATAGCGGAGCCCTGCCCCGCATTCGCGGGGCAGGGCTCTTTGGTGCATGGCCCTTCAGCGGCCGGCGACCATGACGTCGAGACCGTCATGGTCGTCGGCTAGGC
>NZ_MUNF01000145.1 GCF_002154555.1 Streptomyces murinus | reverse complement strand
GCGGGCCGACGGCACCTGGCTGAGCATGGTCGACCACTACACGTCGTACCGCACACCCCGGGAGGCGGCGCGGGCCGCGGTGGACGAACTGGGCCCCGGCCAGCGGCTCAGCGACCTCTCCCCGGACCCGCTGGACGGCATGCTGCCCGACGGCGTCAAGGACATGATGGGCCGCATGGGCCTGACCGTGGACACGGGCGGCACGGGCGGCATGGGTGGCATGGACATGGGCGGCAGCGGCGGAACGGGTGCGCCCGTCCAGGACCTGGGCATGGGGACGGGGGGCCGGCATGGCGTACGTGCGTAAGAACGCCGGAGCCCTCACCGCGACCGAGCGGAAACGATTCGTGGACGCCGTACTGGAGGTCAAGAGGCGCGGGGAGTACGACGAGTTCGTGCGCACCCACGTCGCCTACTTCGCCGCCGACGGCGAGACCCAACTGCGCACCGCCCACATGGCGCCGTCCTTCCTGCCCTGGCACCGCCGGTTCCTGCTGGACATGGAGGACGCGCTGCGCCGCGTCGACTCCTCGGTGACCCTGCCGTACTGGGACTGGACCCGGGACCGCACGGCGACCTCGGTGCCCTGGACCAAGGATCTGCTCGGCGGCAACGGCCGGCGCTCCGACCAGCAGGTGACGACCGGTCCGTTCGCCTATTCGACGGGCAACTGGGCCATCAAGGTGGGGGTCACCGACGGCCGCTACCTCACCCGCGACCTCGGCCGCGCCGCCTCGCCCATCCAACTGCCCACGAAGGACGACGTGAGCTGGGCGCTGAACGATCCGGTCTACGACGTACAGCCCTGGGACTCCACCGTCACCCAGGGCTTCCGGAACAAGCTGGAGGGCTGGGGCACCGGCAGCGGCAGCGCCTCCTGGCACAACCACAACCGGGTGCACCGCTGGGTCGGCGGGGCGATGCTCGGCGCCGCGTCGGTCAACGACCCGGTGTTCTGGCTCCACCACGCCTACCTGGACATGCAGTGGGAGCGCTGGCAGGGGGCGCACAGCAGCCACCGCTATCTGCCGGCCGCTCCGCCCGGCGCCGGTGACGCGCAGCACGGCCGGGTCGTCGCCCGGCACGACAAGCTGCCGCCGTGGAGCGACACCCCGGATCAGCTGGAGGACATGAGCGGGGTCTACCGGTACGAGTGAGTTCGCACCGGTGAGGGATGCGAAGAGCCCCGGCGCTCGGAGGTGCCGGGGCTCTTCGCGGTGCGCGACGGGGTCTCAGCCGCCGTAGCTGCTGTTGCTGCCGTAGCCGTTGCTGGGCTGCGCGAGAGTGCCGCCCTGGTTGACGCAGGTGTTGCCGAAGGCCGGGTTCAGCAGACCGATGACGTCGACCGAGTCGCCGCACACGTTCACCGGGATGTTGACCGGAACCTGGATCACGTTGCCGGACAGCACGCCGGGCGAACCGACGGCCGCGCCCTCGGCGCCCGCGTCGGCCAGAGCCAGCCCGGCCCCACCGATCACCACGGCACCGGTGCCGAGGGCCACGGCGGCTGCCTTCGCGATGCGAGACATCACGTTCCTCCTGTCGATCGGGTTACGCGACGGCTGTTCCCGCCGTCGCACTCCCCGTTCAACGCGGCCGTCCGGCAGGGGTCACGGTGATCAGCGGGGGATCACCCTTTCAACAGACAGGTATCCGTTATCAGGCGTTTCACGGCAATTGTCGTACCGGAGATTTCGCCAGATAGGCCTGGATGTCCTCCACCGCCTGAGTGAAGTACGTCCGGTAGTTGGCCGCGGAGACATAGCCGAGGTGCGGGGTGGCGAGCAGGCGGGGGGCGGTGCGCATCGGGTGGTCGGCGGGCAGGGGCTCGATGTCGAAGACGTCGATGCCGGCACCCGCGATCCGGCCCTCGTGCAGCGCGGCGAGCAGGGCGTCCTGGTCCACCACCGAGGCACGGGAGGTGTTGATCAGGTAGGCGGTCGGCTTCAGGAGGGCGAGTTCGGCGGCGCCGACCAGACCCCGGGTGCGATCGCCGCCAGGCACATGCACGGAGACGAAGTCACTCTCGGCCAGCAACTCCTCCTTGGAGGCGGCCAGTTCGACCCCGGCGGCCGCGGCACGCTCCTCGGTCAGCCGCGGGCTCCACGCGGCGACGCGCATCCCGAAGGCGAGCCCGACCCGCGCGACCTTGCCGCCGATCCGGCCGAGCCCGAGCACACCGAGGCGGGCGCCGTGCAGATCGGCGCCGACGGTGGACTGCCAGGGCCCGCCGGTGCGCAACGCGGTGTTCTCCTGGACGATCCCCCGGGCGAGCCCGAGCAGCAGCGCCCAGGTCAGCTCGACCGGGGGAGTCCCGGAGCTCTGCGTTCCGCACACGGTGACGCCGTACTTCTCGGCCGCGGCGTAGTCGATCACGGTGTTGCGCATCCCGGTCGCCACGATCAGCCGCAGCCGGGGCAGCCGGGCGAGCAACGAGCCCGGGAAGCCGACGCGTTCGCGCAGGGTGACGACGATGTCGTACTCGGCGAGCGCCGCGGCGAGCGCGTCCTCGTCGGCCAGGTGGGTACGCAGCGACACGACCTCCACCGCGTCCCCGAGCACCGACCAGTCGGCCGACTCGACGGCCACGCCCTGGAAGTCGTCCAGCACCGCACAGCGAAGTCGCATGCCGTTCTCCCCTCACGATCCGAGCACTCCGAGTGTTCTTTGAGCGCCTCGAATGTATGTCGGACGGCGGGGTGCGCTCACGCGGGGGTGGGTGCGACCGGTGCGGACGTCGCCGACTTCCCCTCGGCGAACTCCAGATTGGCCGCGATGCGCGCCCGCTCCCCCTCCGGGACCTTCCCGCCGTCCAGCAGCCGTGTGCAGTACTCCCGGGACTTCTCGTAGTCGCCGATCCAATAGGAGGCCACGGCGAGTTCGTCCAGCGCGCGCCATTCGTGCCAGGACATCTCGACGAAGAGAATGTCGTCGGGCCGGGGGATCCCGGCCGCCCGCGCGGCGAACAGGTGCGCCAGCGGCCAGCGCCCTTCCAGGCGGCAGAGCCGGGCGAGATCCCCGATGGCCTCGATGCGCGAAGGACGGCTTTCGTACGCGCGAAGATATCGGTCGATCAATTCTCCTGCGGGCCTCTTGAGTTGGACGGCGAGCCGTGCCGCATAAAGTTTGGCGCAGTACGTCTCTTCCACCCACCCGGCCATCTCCGCCCTTCTGTCATAGGCGGCCAGGGCCTTCTCCGGCTCCTCGGCGTCCCGCCAGCTCTGGGCCAGGTAGAAGGCGTAACGGGCATTGTCCGGTTCCTCGACCAAAGCCTTGGCGAGAATCTCCGCGTCCCGCAGATACTTCTCCCGCTTCCCCTCGTCCCGCAGCCGCGCCCCGCCCCCGACGGTGAGGATGTGGGCCCCCTCCAGCGTCCCGGTGCTGTGGGGCGCGTCGCACGTGATGTACTCGTGGAGCACCCCTTCGTACCGCCACGGCAGCCGCGTGGCGACCAGGGCCATCCGCCAGTGCACCACGGGTCCGTCGTGCAGGGCGATGTTGTAGGCGTCCAGCGTCAGCTCGGGCATCCGGAACCCGGGCCGGATGCGCATCTCGTCGTCGGCGTCGATGAACAGCAGATAGTCCGCGCTGCCCCGCGCCAACTCGATCGCCTCACTGCGGCTGCCGTCGAACCCCTTCCATTCCCGTTCGTGGAGCTCCCCGGGAAAGTCCTTGAAACAATCCCGGATCACCTCCTGAGTCCCGTCCGTCGACCCCGTGTCCACGATCACCCAGGTATCGACCAGGGGCCGCACCGACTCAAGGCATTTCCGAATGGTCGGAGCCTCGTTCTTCACGATCATATTCAGGCAGATGCTCGCCATGAATTCCTCGCACTGTCGCTCGGAGCCGCGTTCCGTTCGGGGACTCTAATGGAAGGGGAGCGGGAATCCGGCGTATTTGCGGGGCTGTGGCTGTTCGACGCCGACGGCACGGGGCCCCGGAGAGAGCCCCGTCGACCGGGTGACCGGCCTTCGCGACGGCTGGCTCACTCGTACGCACCCGGGCGTCGCGTGACCTGCGACGGCTTCACTCCGGGCGACGCGCGCGGCCCTTTTCCGCGGGTCGGCCTGTGCTGTGCCGCAGGGCCTCGTCGCCGAGCCGCTTCACATACCGATGCGCGGGCACCGTGACCTGTCCCTGGTCGCGCGGTGCGAACTGCTCGAACGGCCCCTGGTCCGTCCACCCGTTGCGCTCGTAGAACCGTCGCGCCCGAGCGTTGCCCGGTACGACGGCCAGCCACGCCTGACGGTGACCACCGGCCGCGACAAGGCGCTCCGCCTCTTTCAGCAGCGCCACGGCCACCCCGACGCCTCTGTGCCGCTCGGCGACGTAAACCTGCTCGACCTCGTCCTCGACCACCATGACGAACCCCGCGACCTCACCACCGACGACCGCGACCGTCGTGTCGGCCAGCCGGCGCGGGGCCCGTTCCGCGAAGGACTCCCGCGTCCGCACCGCGACCAGCGCCTCAGGAACGTTCCCCAGGTGCCCGTCGCACCAACCGCGGTACCAGATCCCCGCCACAGCCACCGCGTCCGCACGGCGCGCCGCCCGCAGTTCGACGTGCTCGGCCTCAACGGACATGCGGGCAGCCTAACAACGGGCCCCTTGTTCTCCGGACCCGGAGACGACAGCGAACCGCTCCGTGGAGCTGTACGAACCGAAACCACGGGGACGCCGTCGCGGCCACGGCTCCCTCGTCCACGAGGTCTCCACCCCTCAGGACCTCACACGCCACTGTGCCGCGGAAGGACGCCGAGGCGGACGCGCGTCGACAGGACAGGCCCCGGCCGGCAAAAAGCCCTCCCCGAAGGGAGGGCAACGGATGGCGCCCCCGGCAGGACTCGAACCTGCGGCCAAGCGCTTAGAAGGCGCCTGCTCTATCCGCTGAGCTACGGGGGCCTGGTGGCGCGTTCAAGGATAAAGGTCCCTGCTCGCCGACCCTGTCGCTTCGCCTCCGTGGCTCGATGTGGAGGTTCGGTGAAGCGATCCTGATAATCGCAGGCAGGTACGAATCGTGCAGTGCTTTTGGCGTCCGACGCCATCGGGTGTTGTGCACTCGTTATGCCTGGCCCGCGCCCATGTCCCAGTCGCCCCATCCGCCCTTTCTGTTCCGTCGGCGCGCAGACATGTCCATATGCTTCAGAATTCCCCTAAAATTGGGCATTCTTCACATGTGGTGACCTTGGACGTACGGCCTCAGCTGCTCGACACACTCTCCGCTCTGCGCGACCGTGTCGCCGCCGCACGCTTTCCGCTGCCCCTGGCCGGTGCCCCACGCGCGCGTGCCAACCGCGACGAACTCCTCGCCCAGCTGGACGACTACCTCGTACCCAGACTACGGGCACCCGAGGCGCCGCTGCTGGCCGTGGTCGGCGGGTCCACCGGCGCGGGGAAGTCGACCCTCGTCAACTCCCTCGTGGGGCGCCGCGTGAGCGAGGCCGGCGTGCTCAGGCCGACGACCCGCACCCCGGTCCTGGTCTGCCATCCGGCGGATCATCACTGGTTCAGCGGCATGCGCGTCCTGCCCGACCTCGCGCGCGTCTGGGTGCCCCACCACGACTCCCGCGACGACGACCTCCTGCTCCCGGGCGATCTTCCCGGCGACCACCCCGTCCGCGCCCTGCGCGTCGAGACCGCCGACACCCTCCCGCGCGGCCTCGCCCTCCTCGACGCCCCCGACGTCGACTCCCTGGTCGCCGAGAACCGCGTCCTCGCCGCCGAACTGCTCTGCGCCGCCGACATCTGGGTCATGGTCACCAGCGCGGCCCGCTACGCCGACGCCGTCCCCTGGCACCTGCTGCGCACCGCCAAGGAGTACGACGCCACGCTCGTCACCGTCCTCGACCGCGTGCCCCACCAGGTCGTCTCCGAGGTCTCCCGGCAGTACGCCGCCCTGCTCACCAAGGCCGGCCTCGGCGACGTACCCCGCTTCACCGTGCCGGAGCTGCCCGAGTCCGTCTGGAGCGCGGGCCTGCTGCCCGCCACCGCCGTCGCGGCCCTGCGCACCTGGCTCGTCCAGCACGCCCAGGATCCCGGTGCCCGGCAGTACGTCATGGCCCGTACCGCCCACGGCCTCCTCGACTCGCTGAGAACCCGCATGCCCGAGCTGGCCGGCGCCGCCGCCGCCCAGTACGCGGCCGCACTCCGGCTCACCACCGCGGTCGAGGGGGCGTACGACCGGGAGCACGCGCGTCTGCGCGACCGCCTTCAGTCCGGCGCCGTCCTCGCCGGAGGCGCCCTCAAACGCTGGCGCGCCTTCCCTCTGGACTGCACCGCGGGCGAACTCCTCGACGCCCTCGTGGAGAGCCTCGGCGCGCTGCTGCTGTGCGCCGTCACCGCCGCCGACGAGCGGGTGGCCGAGGCCTGGCGCCGCGAGCCCGCCGCCGCGGCCCCGGGGCTCGCCGGGTGCGACCCCTCGCCGGAGAGCGCGGAGCACCGTATCGGCCTCGCGGTACGGCGCTGGCGGCGCGAGCTGCGGTCCAGTTCGCGCACCTCGTCCTCGGCGTACTCCTCCAGCTCGCGCCGCCAGCGCCGTACC
>NZ_MUNF01000144.1 GCF_002154555.1 Streptomyces murinus | reverse complement strand
TGTGCCCATGGCACCGCGGTGTCATGAGCGCACCGCGGTGCCATGGGCACACATCGTTATCCAAACGGGCACCACTGGCCCTGGCACGGAGCAACTACCCCTTTCTACACTGTCGTTGAGGGGGGCGATGCTGTGCGCACACGGTTGCACGGGCGGGGGGCGCTCTTCGACGCCGATCCGGCCGGACTCGCGCCGCGCCTGGTGGGCCTGGTCCCCGGACGCCATCGCGCCCATCCTCTGGAGCATCCGGACGAGCCGCCCTTCGTGGTGCTCACCGGCGCCCGGGGGCTGGGCAAGAGCGCGGTGCTCGACGCGCTCCAGGAGGCCTACCGGGGGCACACCCCGGTCGCGCTGATCGACTGTTCGGCCACACAGTTCGCCGGGCCGCCCGCGGGCCGGCCCGCCGACTCCTGGTCGCCGTCGGCCCAGGCGCTGCTGGTGATCGCCGAGCAGCTGGCGGAGCCGGTGACCGGCGCCGGGCGGATCACCTTCCCGCGGCTGATGTCGGGCCTGGTCGCGGTGGCCGCGGGCGGCTGGGGCGACGCCGAGGCGGAGCGGATCCGCCGGGAGGTCGAGCGGATCCTGCTGCTGAACGAGCGGGGTCCGCGGATCGGGGCGTTCGCGGGCCGCTGGGCGGGCAAGGTCGCGGCGAAGGTGGTCGCGGCCGCCACCGGCGCGGGCCCGCTGGTCTCGGGCGCCATCGAGGCCACCCTGGAGTCCGTCGCCGAGGGGTTCACCGGCCACAGGCACCAGAAGGCGTCGGAGTGGTACCGCTCGTACCCGAACGCGGGCGGCAACGCCCAGCGCGGGCTGATCCTGCTGTCCCAGCACTTCCGGGACGGCGACGGCTCGCGCGAGCACGCGGAGCGGTATCTGGTGCGGGCGCTGCTGGCCGACCTCGGCGAGGCGTACACCGGGTTCATGGCGAAGATGCAGCGCCTGGGCCGGCCCCTGGTGCTGCTCGACAACGCGCAGACGACCCCGGGGCCGGAGCTGACCGCGGCCGTGCTGCGCGATCGCGCGGAGGGCACCGGCGACCGGGTGGTGTTCGTGGCCGCCCGGCGCGGCGAGGGCAGAGCCGAACTGCCCAACGCCGTACGGAGGCAGCTGGCCGAGGTCGCCCGGCGCACCGGCTGGACGCCGGACGCGGCCCCCTCCTCGCGGGCGCTGCTGGTCGCGCTGCCGCCGCTGAGCGCGGACGACACCCTGCACATCGTCGGCGCGCTGTGCGCGGACACCGCCGTGCCCTCCCATCTCCCGGCCGCCGCCCACCGGTTGACCGGCGGCAACCCGCTGGGCGTGGTGCTGCTCGCCGAGTCGGCGGCGCAGCACCTGCCCGAGGTGACCTCGCTGGGCGAGCTGCTCAGCGCGGAGTTCCGTCCGGCCGAGGACCAGCCGGGCTCGCCGGTCCACCAGGCGCTGCTGGACCGGCTGGTGCCGGCCGCGTACCTGGAGGAGCTGACCGTGCTGGCCGCCGCCCACGACCACGACTCGGCGTGCGCCCTGGCCTCGGCACTGCTGCCGGACACCTTCGGACCCGCCGACGTACGGGCCCTTCAGACGCTGCTCGCCGAGGAGGGACTGCCCGTCGTACCGGGCCAGTTCGTCGGCGACCCGTTCGTGCGGACGCTGCTGCTGCTGCGGCTGCATCTGCGCGACGAGGACCACGCGTCATGGCGGCGCGCGCACGAGACGCTGATCGAGCACTACGCGGAGCCGGAGCGGGCGCCGTACCGGCTCTACCACGAACTCGCCCTCGGGGACGCCGAGTCGGCGGTCGCGCGCTTACGGGACGACTTCGCGGATGCCGACACCCGGGTGTGGCTGCGCACCCTGCGCTTCATCGCGTCCGCGCCCTACTTCCACGCGCACGACGCCGAGGGCCGTGACTTCGGCGGGCGCGGCGACCGGCGGGCCGCGGTCGCGCTCGGTGTGACGGACGCCGGCCATCCGCTGCCGGAGGGCGTGGACGCCGTACTGCACCTGCGGGTACGGCGGTTGCTGCACGCGCTGTGGGAGCTGACGGATCCGCTGGTGCTGCCGGACCCCAAGGTGTGCGACCGGCTCCGCTTCGAGCTGGAGCAACTGTCCAATCTGCGCCCCGCCGCGGGCGCGCTGCTGTGGCGGGCCTCCCGGGACTGGCCGGCGGCCGCGCTGGCCGGGCGCCCGATCGAGGGCCCGGCCGATCCTGAGGACGACGGTCGCGGGGAGGCCTGATGGCGGGGGGCATGGGGACCTGGGTACGCGAGCATGTGTGGGAGATCCCGCTGCGCCGGTATCTGTCCCTGCTGCTGGCGGCGGCCCTGGTGGCGGGCGGGGTGTTCGGGGTGCGCACCCTGATGCACGACGACCGGCGGTGCGCGCCGGGGGTGTCGCGGCCCGCGGGCAGTGACGAGTGCGTGGGTGTGGCGACCGGCGTGTACGACTTCGGCCAGCCACGCTTCCACCAGGTGGTGGAGGCGATCGGGCGGGAGAACAAGGGCCTGAAGAGCGGGAGTTATGTCACGGTGGCGCTGATGCTGCCGTTCACCTCCACCTCGACGACCAATCTGAACGACATAGAGCATCAGCTGCAAGGCGCCTATCTCGCCCAGTACTCGGCCAACCACGACTCCAACGGGCAGTCCCCGCAGATCCGTCTGCTGCTCGCCAACTCGGGTACGGGCAAGGACAGCTGGCGGCCGACGGTGGACCAGCTGGACGGGATGACCCGGAGCGCGGACCGGCTGCGGGCGGTGGCCGGGATAGGGCAGAGCACCGATCCCAACCAGGCGGCCGTCGCGGCGCTGACCAAGCTCGGCATCCCGGTGATCGGCTCCTCCATCACCGCCGACGAGCTGGCCAACGGGCAGCGCGGCAAGAAGGCCGACCCCTACCCCGGGCTCGCCCGGGTGGCGCCGACCAACACCGACGAGGCCCGTGCGCTCGCCTCCTACACCAAGGCCAAGGCGAACCGGGCCAACGAGAACAAGGCCATGCTGGTCTACGACAAGCCGGGCGACCCGTACACGAACTCGCTCAAGCAGTCGTTCAGCACGCTGATGAACGGCTCGCCGTACCAGCCGGTCCTGGAGCAGCCGTTCACCCCGCCCGCCGACCGCAGCCAGGAGGGCACTACCGCCAACACCTTCCGGCAGATCACCAACATCGTGTGCGACACCCCCCGGGACACCCACACGATCCTGTTCGCGGGCCGGCACACCCAGCTGCGGCAGTTCGTCAACGCGCTGGGCGACCGCGGCTGCATGGACCGCTCCTTCCAGGTCCTCACCGGCGACGAGGCCTCCTACCTCACCTATGAGAAGGAGCTGAACCGCGACGCCCTGCGGCACAACCTCACCGTGCTCTTCACCTCCCTCGCCCATCCGGACGCCTGGCTGAAGAACCCCCCGAAGACCGGCGGTTCCACGGCGGACTACCAGACCCTCCAGCGGCTGCTGAAGAGTGCCGAGCACAAGCCGGCCGGCCCGATCGGCCCGGTCGCGCTGGACGACGGCCAGCTGATCATCGGCTACGACGCGCTCCAGCTCGCGGTGCACGGCATCCGCGAGGCCGTGCCGGAGGGCCGGAGCATCCCGACCCTCGCGGACGTGGGCCTCCAGTGGCCGCAGGTCAAGGGCTCGCTGAAGGTGGCCGGGGCGAGCGGCTGGATCTGCCTGGACGAACACGGCAACCCATACGACAAGGCCGTACCGATCGTGCGCCTGACCCCGGAGGGCGACTCGCAGTTCGTCCAGCTGGCCTGGCCGGAGGGAAAACCACCGGGAAAGGACTGTCTGCCGCCCGCGTGAGGGCGCCCGGGCCGGTTCCGGCTACGGCCCGGACGCCGGACCCAGCACGGCGATCAGTTGTTCGAATTTATGGCGCCAGTCCGTGTCCGAGGGTCCCTCGCCCTGGAACTCATGGGTGAAGCGCAGTACGCACTCCGCCGTCCCGTCCCGCTCCAGATGGAACCGCAGCCGCCCGCCGCCGCCCTCGTCGAGGGTGTACTCGGCGACCCGGTCCACGTCCCAGGCGGTGACCCGGCCCGAGCCCAGGCCCCGCAAGGAGACCGCGCCGTCGAGACGGGGTTCGAGAACGCCGACGGCGGTGCACCACGCCCCGATCCCCTCGGGGGTGGCCACCGCCGTCCAGACGTCTTCCATGGGCCTCGGGAGCCGCACCAGGAAATGGAGTATGTGCGTGTTCCCGTGGGTCTGACTGGTGCCCTGTGCGATGGAACCGCTCATGACTCCAGTGTGGGCGAGCCTTCGCTCACACGCCCGCGTAGGAGTGCTTGCCGGTGACGAAGATGTTCACGCCGTAGAAGTTGAACAGCCAGCAGGCGAACGCGATCATCGCCAGGTAGGCGGCCTTGCGGCCCTTCCAGCCGGCCGTGGCGCGCGCGTGCAGGTAGCAGGCGTAGGCGACCCAGGTGATGAACGACCAGGTCTCCTTCGGGTCCCAGTTCCAGTAGCGGCCCCACGCGTCGCCCGCCCAGATCGCGCCCGCGATGATCGTGAACGTCCACAGCGGGAAGACGGCCGCGTTGACCCGGTAGGCGAACTTGTCCAGGGAGGCCGAGGCGGGCAGCCGCTCCAGCACCGAGGTGGCGAAGGAGCCCGGCTTGATCCCGGCCTCCAGCTTGTTCTCGTACGAGTCCTTGAACAGGTACAGGATGGTGGCGACCGCGCCGACGTAGAACACCGCGCCGCAGAAGATCGCGGTGGAGACGTGGATGTACAGCCAGTACGAGTGCAGGGCCGGGACCAGCTGGTCGCTGGCCGTGTAGAGCACGGTCACGGCGAGGCCGAGCAGCAGCAGCACCGTGGTGGTCAGGAACAGGCCCAGCCAGCGCACGTTCTTCTTCAGCGCCAGCAGCGCCAGGTACAGGCCCACGGCGACCGTGGTGAACGTGATGCTGAACTCGTACATGTTGCCCCAGGGCGCCCGGCCCACCGAGGCCGCGCGGGCGATCACACCGGCGAGCTGCACCACGAAGGCCAGCACGGTCAGCGAGACCGCGATCCGGCCGTACATGTCGCCCTGGACGTCACCGCCGTGCGCGCCGGGCCCGTCCGGCACGTCCCGGGCACCGGCCGCCGCGCGCACGACGACCTTCGGGCGCTCCAGTACGGCGGTGCCGCCGGCCTTCTTGACGGTGACGGCGGGGCCCGCCTGCTGCTTGCCCCCGTCGGTGAGCGCGTTGGCCGTACGGGCCACCTTGCTGCGGCTGCCGAAGATCCACTCGGCGATGTAGGCGAGGAAGGCCAGCGTGTACACGGTCATCGCGGAGTAGATGAGCGTGTTGCTCATGTTCGCGAGATGCTCGTTGGTCGCTGTGGCCAGCTCTGTTGCGGCGGCGAGAGTCACTTCTCAGCCCCTTCGGCAGGTACGACGTGAGGGTCGGGGGAGGTTGCGGGGGCGTCGTCCGGGTCGGGTGCCCCCGGCGCCTGGTCGTAGAGGATCCCGGCGAGATCGCCCAGCTCCTCCGGCAGCTTGGCGGACTCACTGCGGCCGAGCCCGGCCATCTCGACGACGGTCACACCGTCGGCACCGCGCACCGCCCGCACCCACACCCGGCGGCGCTGGATGAACAGGGACGCGGCCAGACCGAAGATCGCGGCGAGCGCGCCGGTCAGGGCCCAGATGCTGCCCGGCTCCTGGACGATCTCGAAGCCGGCCCACTGCTTCACGTCCTTCTCGAACGTGATGGAACCGGCGCCGTTCGGCAGCTTCATGGTGTCACCGGGCTTGAGCAGCTTCTTCAGCAGCTGGCCCTTGCCGTCCTTGAACGCCTTCATATGGCTCGTGTCGAGCTGGTACACGCTCTGCGGGATGCCCGCGTCCACGCCCAGGTCGCCGTGGTAGGCGTTGACCGCGAGCAGCGGGTTCAGCAGCGCGGGGAACTGCGACATCATCGTGCCGGACTTCGGGTCGAAGGTCGGCACGAAGAACGCCTGGAAGCCGAGCTGCTCGCTCTTGCCCCGCGGGTCCTTGTAGCCGTCCATCACCTTGACCACGCCGTTGGAGGTGACGTTGCCGTCGAGCGGCAGCAGCGGCACGGCGTCCTGGTAGACGACCTTGCCCTTGCCGTCGCGGACGGTGACCACCGGGGCGTAGCCGTGGCTGACGAGGTAGACCTTGGAGTCGCCGATGTGCAGCGGCTCGTTGACCTTGATCGTGGTGGTCTTGCGCTTGCCGTACGCGCCCACGCTGTAGTCGATCGTCGCCTGGAAGGTGCGGGGCGTACCGCGGTTGGGGCCGCTGCTCTCGTAGGTGCCGGTGAACTTCTTCAGGTCGAAGCTGAACGGCACCAGGTCGTCGCTCCGGAACAGGCTGCCCGACTTCATGTCGTCGTACATCGGCAGTGCGTTGGAGAAGCCGTCGCCCTCCACCATCAGCTTGGTGCCGTCCGACTTGTACATCTGGCCCCAGGCGAAGGAGACCAGGAGCACGATCAGGGCGATGTGGAAGACCAGGTTGCCCAGTTCGCGCAGATAGCCCTTCTCGGCGGTGACCGCGTCACCCTCGGCGTGGGCACGGAAGCGGCGCCGCTTGAGCAGCTTGAGCGCGGCCGCGCGGACCTCCTCGGGCTCCGCCGTCGTACGCCAGGTCGTGTACGCGGGCAGCCGGGTCAGCCGCTTGGGCGCGCCCGGGGGCCGGCCGCGCAGCTGCCCGATGAACTGCCAGGCGCGCGGCACGATGCAGCCGATGAGGGAGATGAACAGCAGGATGTAGATCGCGGAGAACCACACCGAGCTGTAGACGTGGAAGAGGCCGAGCTTGTCGTAGATCGGCGCGAGCGTCTTGTGCGCCTGCTGGAAGTCGGCGACCTTGTTGATGTCGGCGCCGGACTGCGGGATCAGCGAGCCGGGGATCGCGGCCAGCGACAGCAGCAGGAGCAGCAGCAGCGCGACCCGCATGGAGGTCAGCTGCCGCCAGAACCAGCGGATCCAGCCGATCACCCCGAAGGCGGGCACGCCGGTGAGCGGCTCCTCGCGCGGGGCGGTGGACAGCTGGGACCCGGCGGCGCCGAGCTCCTCCTGGTCCTGGCCCTTGTCGGTTTCGGTCTTGCTCATCGATCAGATCCCCACAGTGAAGCCGTTGGACCAGGTCTGCATCTGCTGCACCAGGCTGTCCCAGGCACCGGTCAGCAGCAGCACACCGGTCACGATCATCATCGTGCCGCCGATGCGCATCACCCACACATAGTGGCGTTTGACCCAGCCGAAAGCGCCGAGGGCCTTGCGGAAGGCCAGAGCGGTGAGCACGAAGGGGATGCCGAGGCCCAGGCAGTAGACGACCATCAGCAGCGCTCCGCGCCCGGCGCTCGACTCGTGCACGGAGAGGAAGCTCACCGAGGAGAGCGTGGGTCCGAGGCAGGGAGTCCAGCCGATGCCGAAGAGGGCGCCTATGACCGGCGCGCTCACCAGTCCGGTGGTCGGGCGCCGGTGGAAGCGGAACTCGCGCTGGGTGAACCAGGGCATCAGGCCCATGAAGAAGACGCCCAGCAGGATCATGAGCACGCCGAGCACCTTGGACAGCGGGCCCTTGTAGTCCTGGAGGGTCGAGCCGAAGAAGCCGAAGAGTGCTCCACCGGAGACGAACACGGCGCTGAAGCCGAGCACGAACAGCGAGGCGCCCGCGACCATCCGGCCCCGCTTGGCCTCCGCGAGGTCGGTGCCCGCCACGCCGGTGACGTAGGAGAGGTAGCCCGGGACCAGCGGGAGCACGCACGGTGAGAAGAACGAGATGAGTCCGCCGAACAGGGCGACGGGCAGCGCGACCAGCAGGGCGCCGTGCATCACCGTCTGGTTCTGGCCCACCATGGCCAAGGTCAGGGTCGCGCTCACGTCACTTCTCCGCGACGACCGGCTTGAGCATCTTCAGGAGCGTGGTGTCGTCCAGCGCCTCCAGGGCTCGCGCGGCGACCTTCCCGTGCCGGTCGATGATGAGCGTGGAGGGGATCAGCTGGGGGTTCAGGGTGCCCTTCTTGAAGCGCAGCATGAGCTTGCCCGTGGGGTCGTACAGGCTCGGGTAGGTGATCCCGTGCGCCTTCTCGAACTCGACCGCGGGGGTCGTGCTGGTGTCGCGGGTGTTGATCCCGACGAACCGCACGCCCTTGCCCTCGTACGCCTTCGACACCTTGGCGAAGTACTGGGCCTCTTCACGGCACGGGCTGCACCACGAGCCCCAGACGTTGATGACGACGACCTGGCCCTTGTAGTCGGCCACGTCCACCGACTTGCCGTCGATCGTCTTTCCGGACAGGTCCGGGGCCGCGGTGCGCTTGCTCACCGGCACGGTGTCGATGCCGTTGTTGCCGGTGACGAAATTGGTGTTGCCGCCGCCGCCCGAGGTGCCGCCCTTGCCGCACGCGGACAGGGACAGGGCCGCGGTGACGGCCACAGCGCCGAGCAGGACGGCGCGGCTACGGGTACTCATGTGAAAAGTTTCGCATGTCGTCCCCGGGGTTCTCGCGCGCCCCCCTGCGGGGCGGAAAACCGCATTTCAGGAGCTATTTACACGGGACATTACGGGCGCGGGCGCCGGGCCCGCGCCCTCGTGCGGCTCAGGCGAGGAACGTCTTCCAGCCACCGGTGGGCCGGCTCCCGACGTCCAGCGTGCGCAGCTTGTCGAGGACCTCGGGCTTCTGGACGTCGATCCAGTCCGTGAACTCCTTGAAGGAGACCATCCGGACGTCGGCGCCCTTGTCCCGCTGGGCCGCGATGTGCTTGAACGCCTCCTCGACGGAGTCCATGTAGATCCCGCCGTTCCACTGCTCGAAGTGGTTGCCGATGAAGAACGGCGCGCGGTTCGTCTCGTAGGCCCGCTGGAAGCCGGCGATGTACGCCGCCGCGGACTGCTTGCGCCAGCCCGGGTAGTTGTAGGCGGGCGCCTTGGTGGAGTTCATGGACTGGTTGGCGAGCATGTTGTAGTCCATGGACAGCACCTCGAAGCTGTGCCCGGGGAACGGCACGGCCTGGAGCGGGTAGTCCCAGATGCCCTGGCGCTTGACCGGCCAGACCTGGCGGCCGCCCGGGGACGAGGCGTCGTAGCGCCAGCCCAGCTCGCGGGCGGTGGGCAGCAGGTTGTCCTGGCCCAGCAGGCAGGGGGTGCGGCCGCCGGCCAGCTCCTTGTCGTAGTCGAAGGGGAGCGCGGGCAGGTCGTGCCAGCCGGTGTTGGTCTTCCACTCCTTGACGAAGGACTTCGCCTGGTCGATCTCGCTCTTCCACTGCTGTGGCGTCCACCACTTCACCGAGCCGTGCGCCTCGCCGCAGAAGTGCCCGTTGAAGTGGGTGCCTATCTCATGGCCCTCCAGCCACGCCCGGTTGACGTTGGTGAGGGTGGCCTTGATGTGCTCGTCGGTGAGGTAGCCGATGTCGGAGGCGCCGCGCGCGTTGTTCGGGGGCTCGTACATCCGCTTCTTCGACTCGGGCAGCAGGTAGAGGCCCGAGAGGAAGAAGGTCATGTGCGCTTCGTGCTGCTTGGCGAGGTCCAGGAAGCGCGGGAAGAGGCCGTTGCCGACCTCGCCCGCGCCGTCCCAGGAGAAGACGACGAACTGCGGCGGGGTCTGGCCGGGCTCCAGCGGCTCGGGCTTCTTCGAGTGGCCGGGCTGCTTGCCGGTGAAGGAGGTGGAGCCGTCGCCGATCAGCTTGGCCGGCCGGTCCTTGCCGCCCTGCACCTGACGGGAACCGTCCGCGTGCCCGCCGCCGTCCGAGGACTTGAGGCCGCCGCAGCCGGACAGGGTGGCGGCGGCCGCGGCGCCCGCGCCGAGGCCGAGCATTCCCCGGCGGGAGAGGTTCCGGGAGACGGTGCGCATGAAGGATCCCCGATTCGTCGCGCGTGGTGATGGTGGTCACCCAGAGAGAGGGCGCGACGAACGGGGAGGTTCCTCTAATTAATATGTTTTTCGCAATATCCCTGGCAAAAAGATCCTAAGCGCCACGTAACGGACCGTCAGACGCCGGGCCGTCAGGCACCGGGCCCCTCAGCCACCGGACCCTCAGGCGCCGAACGCCTTCCCCTGCCCGCCGCCCTTCTGCGGCTGGGCTCCGGCCCGCAGATGCGCGGGGACAAGATCGATGGCGGGCTCGCTGTAGCCGACCGACACGATCTTGTCGCCGAGGTAGGTGAAGGACGTCAGCGAGGCGAGGGTGCACTGCCGCTTGCGCGGGTCGTGCCACAGCCGCCGCCGCTCCACGTACGACCGGACGATCCACACCGGCAGCTGATGGCTGACCAACACCGCCTCATGGCCGCGCGCCTGGTCCTTGGCCGCGTCCAGCGCGCCCATCATCCGTACGACCTGGTCCACGTACGGCTCGCCCCAGGACGGCCGGAACGGGTTGACCAGGTGCTTCCAGTTGCCCGGCCGCTGAAGCGCGCCGTCGCCGACGCCGAAGGTCTTGCCCTGGAAGATGTTCTCGGCCTCGATCAGCCGCGCGTCGGTGTCCAGGTCGAGACTGTGCGCCTTGGCGATCGGCGTGGCGGTCTCCTGCGCCCGCTCCAGCGGGGAGGCGCAGACATAGGTGATGTCGCGCGGAGCGAGGTGCTCCGCGACCCGGTCGGCCATCTTCCGGCCCAGCTCGGAGAGGTGGTAGCCGGGCAGCCGCCCGTACAGCACGCCGTCCGGGTTCTCCACCTCGCCGTGCCGCATGAGATGGACGACCGTGACGTCCTTGTCGCTGCCGCTCACACTGTTTCCGATGGTCACGCGGTGGCCTCCGCAGCCGCACGGGCCGCCGCCGGAAGGGCGTCGGCGATCTTCTGGACGGCCCGCTCGTCATGGGCCGTGGACACGAACCAGGACTCGAAGGACGACGGCGGCAGGTAGACGCCGTTCGACAGCAGCGAGTGGAAGAACGCGGTGAAGCGGTACGACTCCTGCCGCTTGGCGTCCTCGTAGTTGCGCACCTGCCGGTCGGTGAAGAACACCGAGAACATGTTGGACGCGTTCTGCAACCGGTGCGCCACGCCCTCCTTGCTCAGCGCCTCGGTGACCAGCGACCGGATCTGCGCGGAGACGGCGTCCACCTTGTCGTACGCCGCCTCGTCGAGCAGCCGCAGCTGGGCGATGCCCGCGGCGGTGGCGACGGGGTTACCGGAGAGGGTGCCGGCCTGGTAGACGGGCCCCGCGGGCGCGAGGTACGCCATCACGTCGGCGCGCCCGCCGAACGCCGCGGCCGGGAACCCGCCGCCCATCACCTTGCCGAAGGTCATCAGGTCGGGCTTGACCCCGTCCACGCCGTACCAGCCGGCGCGGCTGGTGCGGAAGCCGGTCATGACCTCGTCGGAGATGTACAGGGCGCCGTTCTTGTGGCAGGCGTCCCGCAGTCCCTGGTTGAACCCGGGGGCCGGCGGTACGACACCCATGTTGCCGGGCGAGGCCTCGGTGATCACACAGGCGATCTCGCCGGGGTGGCGGTGGAACGCCTCCTGCACGGCTTCGAGATCGTTGTACGGCAGCACGATCGTGTCGCTCGCCTGGGCACCGGTGACACCGGGCGTGTCGGGCAGCGCGAACGTGGCGACACCGGAGCCGGCGGCGGCGAGCAGGGCGTCCACATGGCCGTGGTAGCAGCCGGCGAACTTGATCACCTTGGACCGCCCGGTGAAGCCGCGGGCGAGCCGGATGGCGCTCATGGTCGCCTCGGTCCCGCTGCTGACCAGCCGGACCTGCTCGACGGGCTCGACCCGGGCGACGATCTCCTCGGCGAGCGCGACCTCGCCCTCGCCGGGCGTGCCGAAGCTCGTACCGCGGGCGACGGCGTCCTGGACGGCGGCGATGACCTCGGGGTGCGCGTGCCCGAGGATCATCGGACCCCAGGAGCAGACGAGGTCGACGTACTCCCGGCCGTCGGCGTCGGTGAGGTAGGGACCGCGCCCGGACACCATGAAGCGGGGCGTGCCGCCGACGGCGCGGAAGGCGCGCACCGGGGAGTTCACACCCCCGGGCGTGACGACGGAGGCACGGTCGAAGAGCGCCTGGGAGACGGGCGCTTCGTAGGGATAGGGCGTTTCGCTCAGGGCACTCATGACGTGCGGCTTCTCCGGCCTCTCGGACTCCGGTTGCGGGGTGACCTCCTCAGGGTAGGCCGCCTGCCCGCCGCGGTGACGGCCCGCCCGCGGTTCCGCGCCGCCGCGGCCCGCCATCTGCGAGACTGAGACCTGACACACAGCTCCTGGGCACGGAAGGATCAGGGACCGGGCGGATCCCCGTGGACTGTTGTTCCACCGCACGTTTCGGCGGGCGGCCGTGGGGGAGGTCACTGACACGATGATCGGGTTGCGCGGCGGGGGCCACGCGTCCTAGAAAAGCAGTCGGGTGGAGATATGCATCGCGGTGGCGGACTGGGCGAGGGGACCGATGACCTCGGTCCTCGACGTGCCCGGCGGGGAAGGCACCGGCGCGAAGCGGAGGAAGCGACCGAAGCACGTAGAACACAGGGTGCACCGGGTGAGCCCGAACGGTACGACCGGCCAAGCGACCGCCTGCACGACCAGCAGGCGGAGCGGACCGCCGACAGGGCGAAGGACTTCCCGAGAGACCTCAGAGGAGACCGCCCGACGGACTTCCCGAAGGACGCTCGGGGTGAGCGGCCCGTGGACTTCCCGCGAGAGGCCCCGCGTGACCTGCGGGGCGAGCGGCCCGTGGAGTTCCCGAAGGACGCTCGGGGAGAACGCCCGGTGGACTTTCCGCGAGAGGCTCCGCGTGACCTGCGGGGGAATCTGCGCGGGGACCGGTCGGCGGATCCCGCGCGGAACGCGGACGCGTCGTCGGACTTTCCCCGTGATCTGCCGCGCGACGTCTCCCGGGACCTGCCTCGGGATCTCCCCCGTGACCTTCCGCGCGACGTTTCCCGGGACCTTTCGCGTGACCTCCCTCGGGATCTTCCGCGGGACGCGCCCCGGGGCCTGCCCCGGAACACCGGCCTGGGCGGTCCGTCGGACTTTCCCCGGAACACCGGCCTGGGCGGTCCGTCGGACTTTCCCCGGAACACGGGCCTGGGCGGCCCGTCGGACTTCCCCCGTGACCTCCCCTCGGACCCTCCGCCGGAGCGGCGGTCCGGCCGCGCGGGCAGTCGTCGGCGTACCCCCCGGACGGATCGGGTCGGGTCCCTCGGGACGGGCGGCGGGAGTGGTGGCCGGGTGGGGGTGACGTACAAGTACTTCGGCGCACCGGACGGCGCGACCGCGGCCCGCGTCCCCATCTCGATGCGCCCGGAGGAACTCGGCGGCGACGAGCTGGGCATGAACGGCATGTTCACCAAGATCAAGCCTGAGACCATGGCCGCGATGGTCCTGACCGGCATCGAGGGCATCCCCCTGCACAAGGTCCCGCCTCTCGAACTGGTCGTCCTGCACCCCGACTACGCCGTCGTCAAACTCCCGATGACCGTCGTCGACCCCCTGCGCGGCATCGGCGAGGAAGCCGTCGGCGCCGCGGCCTTCATCTGGTCGACCGTCCCTGACAGGGGCGGCCCGCGGGACGCGTTCAACGTCTACCAACTGCTGCACGAATGGCAGGACTTCTCCCACCGGCTGCATGAGGCGGGGCATCAGGCGTATTGCCTGGTCTGGCCCTGATCGGGGGTTTTGGGAGGGGCGGACGGGGCGGGTGGCCCGGGTGGAGTTCGGGTAAGGCGGCGCAGTGGTCGGATGCCCGTGTCGTCCGTCTCGCACAGGTTTCCGCGCGCCAGGGTGTCGGACGTCTCGGTGATCATGGGCGGCGACCGTGCCGTCGAGCGCCTGAACGCGTCCTGAGCCCCCGTCGGGCCGATACGCTTGGGCCGCTGCGGCACCCTCCCAACTGATCCGCTCCCGCGGTGAGTCACGGCCTGCGGCGATCCAGACGTCTTTGGGCATGAGGATGAAGAACAAGTGCTTATAGCGGGCCGATACAGGCTGCGGGACACCATCGGGCGGGGCGCGATGGGGGAGGTCTGGCGGGCCTTCGACGAGACGCTCGGCAGACCGGTTGCCGTGAAACTCCTGCTCCCCCACGACTCCGACCCCACCGCGTCCTCGCGGTTCCGGCTGGAGGCGCAGACCGCGGGGCGCCTCAGTCATCCGAACGTCGTCGGCGTCCTGGACTTCGGGGAGTTCGAGGGCCGGCTGTTCCTGGTGATGGAGCTGGTCGACGGGGGCAGTCTCGACGGGCTGCTCAGCGCCTCCGGGCCGCTGTCCGCCGAGCGGGTGGCCAAGATCGCCGCGCAGGCCGCCGTCGGGCTCGCCCTCGCGCACCGGCAGGGCATCGTGCACCGGGACATCAAGCCGGCCAACCTGCTGCTGTCCGCCGACGACACCCTGAAAATAGGCGACTTCGGCATCGCCCGCTTCTTCGACGACCCCAACTCCGCGCTCACCGCGACCGGGCAGATCGTCGGCACCAGTCTCTACCTCGCGCCCGAGCGGGCTCTGGGCCGTACCGCGGGGCCGGCGTCCGACGTGTACTCCCTGGGCTGTGTGCTCTACCAACTCCTCACCGGCCGACCG
>NZ_MUNF01000143.1 GCF_002154555.1 Streptomyces murinus | reverse complement strand
CGGCGGGCCGGCCGGTGGGCTGGAGGCGGTCGACGCGGTCCGCGCGGAAGGTGCGCCACTGGCCGCGGGCCACGTCCCGGGCGACCAGATACCAGAGCCTGCCCGTGTGGACCAGCCGGTACGGGTCGATGTCCCGGACCGTGGCCTGGCCCTCCGCGTCCGTGTACGCCAGCCGGGCCCGCTCCGCTCTCCGGCACACGGCCGCCAGCTCCAGCAGCAGCGCGGGGCTGACCCCCGAGCCGCGCGCGCCGGGGAGCAGGACGAGGGCGTCGTCCAGTTCGCCCAGGCGCTCCGCGATACGGCGCGGCAGCACCGTACGGAGCTTCAACAGGGCGGAGAGCGCGGCCTGGTCGCTGCCCAGGGCGCGGTTCAGGGCCGCCTCGCCGAGCCCGACCGCGACGGCCAGCGCCTCCTCGTCGTCCAGGATCAGCGGGGGCACCCGGGAGCCGGCGCGCAGCCGGTAGCCGCCCCAGGGGCCCGCCTCGGAGTCGACGGAGTAGCCGAGTTCGCGCAGGCGGGCGATGTCCCGGCGGACCGTGCGGTCGGTGACCTTCAGGGACCGGGCCAGTTCGGCGCAGGTCCACGAGGGGCGGGAGGAGAGGAGGTTCAGCAGGCCCAGGAGCCGGGCGGAGGTGGCTAGCACGGGGGTGTCCCGGGGGGAGTCTCGGACAACGGCGGCACAACCAGGACCGTACCTGTCCTGGTCACGTCGTACCGTCCCCCTCATGACTACGCAGACCACTCCCGCCATCCGCTACGCCGCCGTCACCTTCGACTGCGCCGACCCCGCCGGACTCGCCCGCTTCTACGGCGAGCTGCTCGGCTACCGCACCCTCTTCGCCACCGACGACTTCGTCCTGCTCGGCACCGAGGGCACCCCCGGCCTCGGCTTCACCCGGGTCGCCGACTACCGCCCGCCCACCTGGCCGGACCCCGCCCAGGGCAAGCAGGCCCATATCGAGCTGGGGGTGGACGACCTGGACGCCGCCGAGCGGCGGATCCTCGAACTGGGCGCCACCAAGCCGGGGTTCCAGCCGGGCGAGAAGCGCTGGAGGGTGCTCCTCGACCCGGCCGGACACCCGTTCTGCATCACGACGCTGGCCTAGGGCTTCGGCCTCAGTTGGCCGTGCAGCTGAACGTCGGCCAGGTGGTGGAGCCGTTCTTCTGCACCGTCAGGCCCCAGTTGTTGCCGCTGCCGTTGGACTTGGCGGTCAGCACCTGGGCACTGGGATAACTCGCGGCCACATTCCACGTCGACAGGACCTTCTCCGGGGCCGGGACGTTCGCCGTCACGGTCCAGTTGTTCGCCCCGCTCACCGCGACATTCAGGTTGTACCGGTCGTCCCACACCTGCCCCGCGGTGACGGTCGTCGTACAGCCCCCGGTGCCGCCGCCACCGCCGCCACCGCTTCCGTCGGGTGCGACGGCGCGGCCGGTCTGGGGGGAGATCATGCCGGGGCACATTCCGCGGCTCGCCAGGTTCTGAGCGATCAGCGGGATGGCGGCCAGGCTGTTGGCGGGCCACTCGTGCATGAGGATGACCTGGCCGTTGCCGAGCCGGGAGACGGCCTGGACGATGGCGTCGGTACTGGCGCCGTTCCAGTCCCCCGAGTCGATGTCCCAGATCACCTCGGTCAGACCGTACTTGGCCTCGATGCCCTTCAGCGTCGCGTCGGTCTCCCCGTACGGCGGCCGGAACAGCTTCGGCGTCCCGCCGCCGGCGCTCGCGACGGCCTGCTGGGTGCGGGAGACCTCCGAGTCGATCTGGGCCTGGCTCAGCTGGGTCAGGTGCGGGTGGGTGTAGCTGTGGTTGCCCACCCACATCCCGGCGTCGATCTCGGCCTTGACCTGGGCCGGGTACGACGCCGCGTACTGCCCCTCGTTGAACATGGTGGCCCGCAGCCCGTTCTGCCGCAGCGCGTTGAGGACGGCCGGGGTGTGGTCGTTGGACGGGCCGTCGTCGAAGGTGAGTCCGACGTACCCGTTGCAGGTGGCGGCCCGCGAGGGGGCGGCGCCGACGGTCAGAGTGCCGGCCGTGGCCGCCGCGAGGGCGGCCGCGACGGCGACGGCGAGTCTGGCAGTGCGCATGCGCGTGCTCCTCCTTGTGGGTCCGGCGTCAGTTGGCCGCACAGCTGAACGTGGGCCAGGTGGTGGAGCCGTTCTTCTGCACGGTCAGGCCCCAGTTGTTGCCGCTGCCGTTGGACTTGGCGGTCAGCACCTGGGCACTGGGATAGCTCGCCGCCACGTTCCAGGTCGACAGGACCTTCTCCGGGGCCGGGACGTTCGCGGTCACCGTCCAGTTGTTCGCCCCGCTGACCGAGACGTTCAGGTTGTACCGGTCGTCCCAGGACTGGCCCGCGGTCACGGTCGCCGTGCAGCCGCCGGTGCCACCGCCGCCGGTGCCGCCGCCACCGCCGCCCGAACCGGAGCTGCCCACGGTGACGTTGGAGCTGCCGCTGCTCTGGTAGCCCTCGGTCGCCATGATCATGTAGTAGTTGAAGCTGCCCAGGTTCATCCCGTGACCGGCCCAGGCGTCGAAGTGGTTGCCGGTGGTGATGGTGCCGCCGGTCCGCTTGGACTGCCGCACGCTCCAGTACTGGTTGAAGGTCTTGGTGCCCTCCACCGACGGGGCGTTGGTCCGGGTCGTCTCGTAGATGTCGTACGTCCCGCCGTCACTGGTGACCGTGCCCTTGAAGGTGCCGGTGGGCCGGTAGCTGCCCCAGTTGTCGACGATGTAGTACTCGACCAGGGGGTTCGAGGTCCAGCCGTACAGCGACAGATACGCGTTGCCGGACGGGTTGAAGGTGCCGGAGTAGGTCACGCTGCGGCGCCCGCCGTTGCTCCAGCCCTTGCCGGCCACGAAGTTGCCGGCGTTGCTCCAGTTGGTGCTGTAGTTGCCTGCGGACCCCAGGTTCATGGAGACGGTGCCACCGCCGTCGGTCCAGAACGAGTAGTAGTACCCGTTGTCGGTACCGGTCTGGTTCGAGGTGATGACCGTGTCGGCGCCGGCGATCCCGGCGCCGGGCAGGGTCAGCGCCCCGACGGCGAGCAGGACGACGGCGCAGACACCTCGGAAGAGCGAGGTGAGAGGGCCCCGGGGTCGGCGTTCTCTTCGGCTGCGGATCTTCATGGACGTGCTTCCTCCTCATGGATCTGATGGAGCCGGATGAGGGTGGAGCGACGCGCTGCGCGATGGTGCATCAGTGTTGAGGCGTATACAAAGACAGTCAATGGTTTCGGTAGTTATTTCGAAACATTCGGGTCATCAAAGTCCCATGCACTCAAGGGCTTTGGCTGGTGAGAGGCCATCTTGCGCGACCGTCACAGACTTCTCCGAGACGGCGGAGAGAGCAAGATCGAGAGAGGATGGGGCCATCTCGAAAGTTTCGGAGCCCATGGGGAGCCATTGTCAGACCCTCCCCCTACAGTCACCCTCATGGCGACTCTTCCCAACCCGCTGCCCCGGCTGGCCACCGACCCCAGCGGCCGCAGCCTGGGGCTCCAACTGCCGCCCGGCAGGCTGCTCGACACGACCGAGAACGGCCCGCATCACGAGCCGCTGCTCTGGCTCGCGGACAAACCGGCCGGCCCCGGCACCTGGACCGCCCTCGGCGCCCCGGCCGCGCGCGCCGGGCTGCTGCCGGTGCTGGTGGAGACCGGCGGTCCCCAAGGCGGGCCGGAGGAATGGGACTTGATGCCGGACGACGTCTCCTACCCGGGGGACCACGATCCGGAAGACGTCCTCGCCGAGTACTGGGAGGGCGACGAGGAGTCCGGTCCCGACGACGGACTCGGGGACCTCGTGGAGCCGTTCGGGCCGGAGTGGCCCGGACTCGCCCCGCCCAAGAAGCTCAGCGCGGACCCGAGCACCCGCGCCGCGCACGCCGCCGACGAACTGACCGCCGACCAGGGCCAGTCCGTCTTCCCCGCCCCGCATCTCGCCCTCGTCCCCGCCCGCCGCTCCGCCGACATCCCGGCCGCGATCGGCTGGAGCGGCCCGCTGAACCACGAGAACGACGTGGCGCGGCTGTGCGCGGTCCTGCGCTCCTGGGAGGACCGCTTCGGCATACGGGTCGTCGCGCTCGGCTTCGACGCCCTGCTGCTGTCCGTGGCCGCCCCGCCGACCGACCTGGCCGAGGCCGAGGCGGTGGCGGCGGAGCACTTCGCGTTCTGCCCGGACAACATCACGCAGGGCGCGGACACCCTCCGCGCCTACGCGAAGGAGCTGGTCGGCGAGACCACCTGGTTCTTCTGGTGGGACTGACCCACCGGTGACGACGGCCGTCGGCCACTACTGCGCGGGCGCCCACTTCTCGCCGCCCAGCGGGAAGGCGTAGGCGGGGCGCCCGTTGCTGCCGCTGGTGCGGAAGGGCCGGCCCTTGTCACCGATCTCCAGGGTGCCGTGCCGGCCGCCGCTGGACCAGGACAGCTCCAGGTACCAACTGACGTCGTACGCCGAGGCGTTCGCCGTGACGTAGAAGACCTCGGGGTCCGACTCGCTCACGCTGAGGGGGAAGCCGCGCTGTCCGGCCACCGGCTGGACGGCCGGCCGTACGGCGTCCAGGGCGACGGTGAAGGAGTGGGTGGGCACCCCGCCGCCGCAGCCCACTCCGGGGTAGCCCATGGCGTAGTCGTTCCAGGCGAGCGGCGCGCGCTTGCCCGCCATCCGTACCGTCATCCCCTCCAGGACCACGGTCTGCTTGCCGCTGCCCTGCACGGTGAGCGTGACGTACTGCTCGCCCGCCGAGACGGCCTGGTGCACGGCCACCCACGCGGGCGCGTCGTTCTCGACGGGCGGCGGGGACACGGCCGTGGGCGGGCGGTCGATCAGATAGTGCTGGAAGCAGGGGCTCTCCCAGGAGTACGGGTGGGTGGTGATCGCGAGGGGGACGGCCGTGGACTCCTTGTCGTCCGCGGTCGCCCCGCCCGGCGGTGCGCTCGTGGCGGCGTCCGGCCGCGCGGTGCTTCCCTGGTCGGCGGAGGGCGAGGGGTGCCGAGCGGAGCCCGACGGGGAGGGCGAGCCGCTGCCCCGGGACGCGGTACCGGTACCGGTCGTGGGCGCGCGGTCCTGGGCGGCGGCGGTGGCTCCGGCGGGCGCCGCGCCCTGGTCGGGGCGCCCGCTGTCGGGCAGCCCGAACGCGAGGGCCACGGCGCCGAGTACGGCGGCTCCGGTGACGGCGGCGATGAGGACGGAGCGGCGGGAGCGGGCGCCGGGGCGGGAACGGGCGCCTGCGCGGAGGCCGGTGCGGGGGCGGGGCCCGGGAACGGCGGCTTCCGGGGCCGGGGTTGATGCCGGGTGCGGTTGCGGTTCCGGTTCCGGTTCCGGGTCCGGGGTCGGCTCAGGCGCGGGCGCC
>NZ_MUNF01000142.1 GCF_002154555.1 Streptomyces murinus | reverse complement strand
CGCCAACGTGCGCTACCTCGCGGCCGCCGCCCCGCACGGCGCCGTCCTGCTCCTCGGCGGCAGCGAGGACCTCCTGGTGTGCGCGGTCCCGCCCGACGACCGCCCCTTCGAGGGCCGCCCGGACGAGGCCCTGCGGGTACAGGTCCTGCCCGCGCGGGGTGGCGACACCGCCGTGACCGCGGCCGACCTCGCCCGGAGCCAGGGCGCGGACTCCCTCGCCGTCGAGGAGCACCATCTGACGGTCGCCCGGCACCGGGCCATCGCCGCCGTCGCCCCGGGCCTGCGCCTCGCCGACGTCGGCTGCGCCGTGGAGCAGCTCAGGGTCGTCAAGGACGAGGAGGAGATCTCCTGTCTGCGCATCGGCGCCGAGATCGCCGACCAGGCCCTCGGCGAGCTGCTGGAGTCCATCCTCGTCGGCCGCACCGAACGGCACCTCGCCCTGGAGCTGGAGCGCCGCCTGGTCGACCACGGTGCCGACGGCCCGGCCTTCCCCACCTCGGTCGCCACCGGACCGAACTCCGGCCGGCGCGGCCACCGGCCCACCGACCGGCGCGTGGAGGAGGGTGATTTCCTCTCCGTGTGCCTCGGCGCGACCTACCGCGGCTACCGCTGCGAGATCGGCCGTACGTTCGTCATCGGCACCTCTCCGGCGGACTGGCAGATCCAGCTGTACGACCTGGTCTTCTCCGCCCAGCGCGCCGGACGCGAGGCCCTCGCCCCCGGCGCCGCCTACCGTGACGTGGACCGCGCGGCACGCCATGTGCTGGACTCCGCGGGCTACGCGGAGGCCCTGCCGCCGCTCACCGGGCACGGTGTCGGACTCGAAATCGACGAGGACCCGCAGTTGTCCCCCGCGGCCATGGGTAAACTGGACGCTTGCGTGCCGGTCACCGTCGAACCGGGGGTCCACCTCCCGGGCCGGGGCGGTGTCCGGATCGATGACACGCTCGTCGTGCGCCCCGAGGCGGACGGCGGACCCGAGCTACTCACCATCACGACCAAGGAGCTGCTCGCGCTGTAGCGCGTGACCCGGGGTCGTACGTCAGTCCAGGAGATTCCGCAACCGTGGCTTCCACGAACGACCTCAAGAACGGCCTGGTGCTCAAGCTCGAAGGCGGCCAGCTCTGGTCCGTCGTCGAGTTCCAGCACGTCAAGCCCGGCAAGGGCCCGGCCTTCGTGCGCACCAAGCTCAAGAACGTGCTCTCCGGCAAGGTCGTCGACAAGACCTTCAACGCCGGTGTCAAGGTCGAGACCGCCACTGTCGACAAGCGCGACATGCAGTTCTCGTACATGGACGGCGACTACTTCGTCTTCATGGACATGGAGACCTACGACCAGCTGATGGTCGACCGCAAGGCCGTCGGCGACGCCGCCAACTTCCTCATCGAGGGCTTCACCGCCACCGTGGCCCAGCACGAGGGCGAGGTGCTCTTCGTGGAGCTGCCCGCCGCCGTCGAGCTGGTCATCCAGGAGACCGAGCCGGGCGTCCAGGGCGACCGCTCCACCGGTGGCACCAAGCCCGCCATCCTGGAGACCGGTCACCAGATCCAGGTCCCGCTCTTCATCACCACCGGTGAGAAGATCAAGGTCGACACCCGTACGAGCGACTACCTCGGCCGGGTGAACAGCTAACCGTGGCTGCCCGCAACACGGCCCGCAAGCGCGCCTTCCAGATCCTCTTCGAGGGTGACCAGCGCGGCGCCGACGTCCTGACGGTCCTCGCCGACTGGGTTCGGCTGTCCCGGTCCGACACCCGGCAGCCGCCGGTCAGCGAGTACACGATGCAGCTGGTCGAGGGCTACGCCGAGTACGCCCGGCGCATCGACGAACTGATCGCCCAGTACGCGGTCGGGTGGACGCTCGACCGGATGCCGGTCGTGGACCGCAACATCCTGCGGCTGGGCGCGTACGAGCTGATCTGGGTGGACGAGACCCCGGACGCCGTCGTGCTGGACGAGATGGTGCAGCTGGCGAAGGAGTTCTCGACCGATGAGTCGCCCTCGTTCGTCAACGGTCTCCTGGGGCGCTTCAAGGAGCTGAAGCCTTCGCTCCGCCGGGCCTAGCCGGTAGAAGACCGCCTGGAGGGGCGTCGGGTGATTGTCGTGCGGCGGCTGCGGGTAGTCCGTGGTTGCTCGCGCAGTTCCCCGCGCCCCTGAGGCATGTTTACGTCGCCCGGCACGACAAAGCGCCGCAGGCGGCCATACGAACAAAACCGCCGGGGTGGCCGGAACCGTACGGTTCCGGCCACCCCGGCGTCACGTTTCTGCTGAACCCCTACGCCGTCACGCCTCTTCGTGCGTGGCCACCGCGCGGCGGGCGTCCGCGTCCAGGACGCCCCAGCTGATCAGCTGCTCGGTGAGGACCGAGGGGGACTGGTCGTAGATGACGGCGAGTGTGCGCAGGTCGTCCTGGCGGATGGAGAGCACCTTGCCGTTGTAGTCGCCGCGCTGGGACTGGATCGTCGCCGCGTAGCGCTGGAGGGGGCCCGCCTTCTCGGCCGGCACCGTGGCCAGCCGCTCCAGGTCGAGGACCAGCTTCGGCGGCGGCTCGGCGGCACCGCCGGGCGTGGTGCCCGGCAGCAGCTCCTGCACCGGGACGCCATAGAAATCGGCCAGCTCGGCAAGGCGCTGCACGGTCACGGCACGGTCGCCGCGCTCGTACGAACCCACCACCACGGCCTTCCAGCGACCCTGGGACTTCTCCTCGACACCGTGGAGGGAAAGGCCCTGCTGGGTGCGGATGGCCCGGAGCTTGGCCCCGAGCTGTTTGGCGTATTCGCTGGACATATAGCTCCCCGGACACTGTGTCGACGCGGCCGGCTGTCTTCCCGCCGCGCGTTTTGGTAACTCACTGTGAGGTTACGCAGCGTGATTCTTCTGCGTCAAGCCGAATGGGCCACCCCGACGCTTCCGTGGTAGTGATGATGCGTTGGGCCAAGGGGGTGAATCGAAGCGGTCCCCGCGACCTGCTACCGTAGATGGCGCAATTCCGACGTCCTTTAAGGTCCGTCCCGTGAGGCGGAGAAGGAGGTCCGTTTTTTATGGACACGAACGCCCATCTGTCGGCAACCGATGCCCGGCCCGTTCTCGAGGGCCCCGACATCGCGCGGGTACTGACCCGTATCGCCCACGAGATCGTCGAGCGCGCCAAGGGCGCCGACGACGTGGTGCTCCTCGGCATTCCCACCCGGGGCGTCTTCCTCGCCCAGCGGCTGGCCGCCAAGCTGGAGCAGATCACCGACCGCGCCATCCCGGTCGGCTCCCTCGACATCACCATGTACCGCGACGACCTGCGGATGCACCCGCCGCGTGCGCTGGCCCGCACCGAGATCCCCGGTGACGGCCTCGACGGCAAGCTGGTCGTCCTCGTGGACGATGTGCTCTTCTCCGGCCGCACCATCCGCGCCGCCCTCGACGCCCTGAACGACCTCGGGCGCCCGCGCGCGGTCCAGCTCGCGGTCCTGGTCGACCGCGGCCACCGGGAACTGCCGATCCGCGCCGACTACGTCGGCAAGAACCTCCCCACGTCGCTGCGGGAGACGGTCAAGGTCCAGCTCGCTGAGGAGGACGGTCGCGACACCGTGCTGCTCGGTGTGAAGCCGGCCGACCAGTAGCAAGTCAGGCGCGCAAGGGCCGCTTCGGCGTACCCACCCGCGCCCGGGTTTGCCCCAATCCTCCCGAACTGCCTTACGGAGCCTGACAGATGCAGCGTCATCTCATCTCGGCCGCCGACCTCTCCCGCGACGACGCCGTCCTGATCCTCGACACCGCCGAGGAGATGGCCCGGGTCGCCGACCGGCCGATCAAGAAACTGCCGACCCTGCGCGGCCGTACCGTCGTGAACCTCTTCTTCGAGGACTCCACCCGCACCCGGATCTCCTTCGAAGCCGCCGAGAAGCGCCTGTCCGCGGACGTCATCAACTTCTCCGCCAAGGGTTCGAGCGTGTCCAAGGGCGAGTCCCTGAAGGACACCGCCCAGACCCTGGAGGCGATGGGCGTCGACGCCGTCGTCATCCGGCACGGAGCCTCCGGCGCGCCCTACCGCCTCGCCACCTCCGGCTGGATCGACGCCGCCGTGATCAACGCGGGCGACGGCACCCACCAGCACCCCACCCAGGCCCTCCTGGACGCCTTCACCATGCGCCGCCGCCTGGTCGGCCGCGACGCCGGCCTCGGCCAGGACCTGGCCGGCAAGCGCGTCACCCTCGTCGGCGACGTCCTGCACAGCCGGGTCGCCCGCTCCAACGTCGACCTGCTGCACACCCTCGGCGCCGAGGTCACCCTGGTCGCCCCGCCCACCCTGATCCCGGTCGGCGTCGAGTCCTGGCCCTGCGAGGTGTCGTACGACCTCGACAGCACGCTGCCCAAGTGCGACGCGGTGATGATGCTGCGCGTGCAGCGGGAGCGGATGAACGCCGCCTTCTTCCCGACCGAGCGCGAGTACTCCCGGCGCTACGGCCTCGACGGCGACCGCATGGCCAAGCTGCCCGAGCACGCCATCGTGATGCACCCCGGTCCGATGGTGCGCGGCATGGAGATCACCGCCGAGGTCGCCGACTCCGACCGCTGCACCGCCGTGGAGCAGGTCGCCAACGGCGTGTCCATCCGGATGGCCGTCCTGTACCTGCTGCTCGGCGGCAACGAGCCCGCCGCCGCCCCCCTTCGCGCTGAGGAGAAGTAAGAACATGAGCAAGATCCTGATCCGCGGTGCGAAGGTGCTCGGCGGCGAGCGGCAAGACGTGCTGATCGACGGCGAGACCATCGCCCAGGTGGGTACCGGACTGTCCGCCGAGGGCGCCGAGGTGATCGAGGCCGAGGGCAAGGTGCTGCTGCCGGGCCTGGTCGACCTGCACACCCATCTGCGCGAGCCCGGCCGCGAGGACTCCGAGACCGTCCTCACCGGCACCCGCGCGGCCGCGAGCGGCGGCTACACCGCCGTGTTCGCCATGGCCAACACCTTCCCCGTCGCCGACACCGCGGGCGTCGTCGAGCAGGTCTGGCGGCTCGGCAAGGAGCACGGCTACTGCGACGTCCAGCCCATCGGCGCCGTCACCGTCGGCCTGGAGGGCAGGAAGCTCGCCGAACTCGGCGCCATGCACGAGTCCGCCGCCGGGGTCACCGTCTTCTCCGACGACGGCAAGTGCGTGGACGACGCGGTGATCATGCGCCGCGCCCTGGAGTACGTGAAGGCGTTCGGCGGCATCGTCGCCCAGCACGCCCAGGAGCCGCGGCTGACCGAGGGCGCCCAGATGAACGAGGGCGTCGTCTCCGCCGAACTCGGCCTGGGCGGCTGGCCGGCCGTCGCCGAGGAGTCGATCATCGCCCGCGACGTCCTGCTCGCCGAGCACGTCGGCTCCCGCGTCCACATCTGCCACCTGTCGACCGCCGGCTCCGTCGAGATCGTCCGCTGGGCCAAGTCCCGCGGCATCCAGGTCACCGCCGAGGTCACCCCGCACCACCTGCTGCTCACCGACGAGCTGGTGCGCACCTACAACCCCGTCTACAAGGTCAACCCGCCGCTGCGCACCGAGCGCGACGTCATGGCGCTGCGCGAGGCCCTCGCCGACGGCACGATCGACATCGTCGCCACCGACCACGCCCCGCACCCGCACGAGGACAAGGACTGCGAGTGGGCCGCGGCCGCCATGGGCATGGTGGGCCTGGAGACCGCGCTGTCGGTGGTGCAGGAGACCATGGTCGACACGGGTCTGCTGGACTGGGCCGGCGTCGCCGACCGGATGTCCGCCAAGCCCGCGCAGATCGGACAGGCCACCGGACACGGCCGTCCCGTCTCGGCCGGTGAGCCTGCCAACCTCACCCTGGTCGACACGGCATACCGTGGCCAGGTGGACCCCGCGGGCTTCGCCTCGCGCAGCCGCAACACCCCCTACCAGGGGCGCGAGCTGCCGGGCCGTGTGACGCACACATGGCTGCGGGGCAAGGCCACGCTCGTCGACGGGAAGCTCACGTGACACCTGTAATCCTCCTGGCCGAGGCAGAGAAGTCGGCCCCGGTCACCGACTGGCCGGCGCGCATCGGCTGGCTCGTCGGACTCCTGCTCTTCATCGCGCTCGTCTACTGGCTGATGCGCGAGGGCTGGAAATGGCGCGCCACGCTCCAGAGCGACATCCCGGAGCTGCCCGCCGCGCCCGAGGACACCGGCCCGGTGAAACTGACCATGAGCGGCCGCTACCACGGCTCCACCACCGCCGGACAGTGGCTGGACCGCATCGTGGCCCACGGCCTGGGCACCCGGAGCCTGGCCGAGCTCACGCTCACCGACGCGGGCCTCGCGGTCGAACGCCCCGGCGCGAACGACTTCTTCATCCCGGCCGCCGCGCTGCGCGAGGCCCGGCTCGACAAGGGCATCGCGGGCAAGGTCCTCACCGAGGGCGGACTGCTGGTGGTGACCTGGGCGCACGGCGACAAACTGATCGACTCCGGCTTCCGCTCCGACCACGCGGCCGAGCACCCCGCATGGGTCGACACGCTCAACCACATGATCAACGACACGGAAGGCGCACGATGACGACCTCCACCAGGGGAGCCGCGAAGACTCCCGCCGTACTCGTCCTGGAGGACGGCCGCACCTTCCGTGGTCGCGCCTACGGGGCCGTGGGGGAGACCTTCGGCGAGGCCGTGTTCTCCACCGGTATGACCGGCTACCAGGAGACCCTGACCGACCCGTCGTACGACCGTCAGATCGTCGTCGCCACCGCCCCGCAGATCGGCAACACCGGCTGGAACGACGAGGACGACGAGTCGGGCCGCATCTGGGTCTCCGGCTATGTGGTCCGCGACCCCGCGCGCGTGCCGTCCAACTGGCGGGCCAAGCGCTCCCTGGACGACGAGCTGGAGCGCCAGGGCGTCGTCGGCATCTCCGGCATCGACACCCGCGCCCTCACCCGCCATCTGCGCGAGCGCGGCTCCATGCGGGCCGGCATCTTCTCCGGCGCGGCCGTCGCCGCCGAGCCGGAGCTGCTGGCCCGGGTGCAGGCCCAGCCCCACATGAAGGGCGCGAGCCTCTACGAGGAGGTCGCCACCAAGGAGGCGTACGTCGTCCCCGCGGTCGGCCCCGACGGCGAAGCCGTCCCGATCGGCACCGCGAAGTTCACCGTCGCCGCCGTCGACCTCGGCATCAAGGGCATGACCCCGCACCGGATGGCCGAGCGCGGCATCGAGGTGCACGTGCTGCCCGCCACCGCCACCGCCGACGACATCTACGCCGTCAACCCCGACGGCGTGTTCTTCTCCAACGGCCCCGGCGACCCCGCCACCGCGGACGGCCCGGTCGCCCTGATGACCGCCGTCCTGGAGCGCAGGACGCCGCTGTTCGGCATCTGCTTCGGCAACCAGATCCTCGGCCGCGCCCTCGGCTTCGGCACCTACAAGCTGAAGTACGGCCACCGGGGCATCAACCAGCCGGTTCAGGACCGTACGACCGGCAAGGTCGAGGTCACCGCGCACAACCACGGCTTCGCCGTCGACGCGCCGCTCGACCAGGTCAGCGACACCAAGTTCGGCCGCGCCGAGGTCTCGCACGTCTGTCTGAACGACGACGTCGTGGAGGGGCTCCAGCTGCTCGACCAGCCCGCCTTCTCCGTCCAGTACCACCCCGAAGCGGCGGCCGGCCCGCACGACGCCGCCTACCTGTTCGACCGCTTCGTTTCCCTGATGGAGGGCCAGCGTGCCTAAGCGCACCGATATCCAGTCCGTCCTGGTCATCGGCTCCGGCCCGATCGTCATCGGCCAGGCCGCCGAGTTCGACTACTCCGGCACCCAGGCATGCCGCGTGCTCAAGGCCGAGGGCCTGCGCGTCATCCTCGTCAACTCCAACCCGGCGACGATCATGACCGACCCGGAGATCGCCGACGCCACGTACGTCGAGCCGATCACCCCCGAGTTCGTCGAGAAGATCATCGCCAAGGAGCGCCCCGACACCCTGCTGCCCACCCTGGGCGGCCAGACGGCCCTGAACACCGCCATCTCGCTGCACGAGAACGGCGTTCTGGCCAAGTACGGCGTCGAGCTGATCGGCGCCAAGCCCGAGGCCATCCACAAGGGCGAGGACCGCGACCTCTTCAAGGGCGTCGTGGAGGAGGTCCGCCGCAAGACCGGGCACGGCGAGTCCGCCCGCTCGGTGATCTGCCACACCATGGACGACGTTCTCAAGGGCGTCGAGACGCTCGGCGGCTACCCGGTCGTCGTGCGCCCCTCCTTCACCATGGGCGGCGCCGGCTCCGGCTTCGCGCACGACGAGGAGGAGCTGCGCCGCATCGCCGGCCAGGGCCTCACCCTCTCGCCGACCACCGAGGTACTCCTGGAGGAGTCCATCCTCGGCTGGAAGGAGTACGAGCTGGAGCTGATGCGCGACAAGAACGACAACGTCGTGGTCGTCTGCTCCATCGAGAACTTCGACCCCATGGGCGTGCACACCGGTGACTCCATCACCGTCGCGCCCGCCATGACGCTCACCGACCGCGAGTACCAGATCCTGCGCGACATCGGCATCGCCGTGATCCGCGAGGTCGGCGTCGACACCGGCGGCTGCAACATCCAGTTCGCGGTCGACCCCGTGGACGGCCGCGTGATCGTCATCGAGATGAACCCGCGCGTGTCGCGCTCCTCGGCCCTCGCGTCCAAGGCGACCGGCTTCCCGATCGCGAAGATCGCCGCCAAGCTGGCCGTCGGCTACACCCTGGACGAGATCCCGAACGACATCACGCAGGAGACCCCGGCCTCCTTCGAGCCCACGCTCGACTATGTCGTCGTCAAGGCGCCCCGGTTCGCGTTCGAGAAGTTCCCGCAGGCCGACTCCACGCTGACCACCACCATGAAGTCGGTCGGCGAGGCCATGGCCATCGGCCGCAACTTCCCCGAGGCCTTCCAGAAGGCGCTGCGCTCGCTGGAGAAGAAGGGCAGCCAGTTCACCTTCGTCGGCGAGCCCGGCGACAAGGAGGCCCTGCTGCGCGAGGCGGTGCGGCCCACCGACGGCCGGATCAACACCGTCATGCAGGCCATCCGCGCCGGCGCCACCCCGGAGGAGGTCTTCGAGTACACGAAGATCGACCCCTGGTTCGTGGACCAGCTCTTCCTCATCAAGGAGATCGCGGACGAGCTGGCCGAGGCCCCCGAACTCACCGGCGAACTGCTCGGCGAGGCCAAGCGGCACGGCTTCTCCGACCACCAGATCGCCGAGATCCGCGGCCTGCGCGAGGACGTCGTCCGCGAGGTCCGGCACGCGCTCGGCATCCGCCCGGTCTACAAGACGGTCGACACCTGCGCCGCCGAGTTCGCCGCCCGCACGCCGTACTTCTACTCCGCCTACGACGAGGAGTCGGAGGTCGCCCCGCGCGAGAAGCCGGCCGTCATCATCCTCGGCTCCGGCCCCAACCGCATCGGCCAGGGCATCGAGTTCGACTACTCCTGCGTGCACGCCTCCTTCGCGCTGTCCGACGCCGGGTACGAGACCGTGATGGTCAACTGCAACCCGGAGACCGTCTCCACCGACTACGACACCTCCGACCGGCTGTACTTCGAGCCGCTCACCCTGGAGGACGTCCTGGAGATCGTGCACGCCGAGCAGCAGGCGGGCCCGGTCGCCGGTGTGATCGTCCAGCTCGGCGGCCAGACCCCGCTCGGCCTCTCGCAGGCCCTCAAGGACAACGGCGTGCCGGTCGTGGGCACCTCCCCGGAGGCCATCCACGCCGCCGAGGACCGCGGCGCCTTCGGCCGCGTCCTCGCCGAGGCCGGCCTGCCCGCCCCCAAGCACGGCACCGCCACCACCTTCGCGGGCGCCAAGGCCATCGCCGACGAGATCGGCTACCCGGTCCTGGTCCGGCCCTCGTACGTGCTCGGCGGGCGCGGCATGGAGATCGTCTACGACGAGACCCGCCTCGCCGCCTACATCGCCGAGTCCACCGAGATCAGCCCGTCGCGGCCGGTCCTCGTCGACCGCTTTCTGGACGACGCCATCGAGATCGACGTCGACGCGCTCTACGACGGCGAGGAGCTGTACCTCGGCGGCGTCATGGAGCACATCGAGGAGGCCGGCATCCACTCCGGCGACTCGGCATGCGCCCTGCCCCCGATCACCCTCGGCGGCTTCGACATCAAGCGGCTGCGCGCCTCCACCGAGGCCATCGCCAAGGGCGTCGGCGTACGCGGTCTGATCAACATCCAGTTCGCGATGGCCGGCGACATCCTCTACGTCCTGGAGGCCAACCCGCGCGCCTCCCGTACGGTCCCCTTCACCTCGAAGGCGACCGCGGTGCCGCTCGCCAAGGCCGCCGCCCGGATCTCGCTGGGCGCGACCGTCGCCGAGCTGCGCGCCGAGGGGCTGCTGCCGAAGCACGGCGACGGCGGCGAGCTGCCGCTGGACGCGCCGATCTCCGTCAAGGAGGCCGTGATGCCCTGGTCGCGCTTCCGCGACATCCAGGGTCGCGGCGTGGACACCGTCCTCGGCCCGGAGATGCGCTCCACCGGCGAGGTCATGGGCATCGACTCCGTCTTCGGCACGGCCTACGCCAAGTCGCAGGCGGGCGCCTACGGCCCGCTGCCCACCAAGGGCCGCGCGTTCATCTCGGTCGCCAACCGCGACAAGCGTTCGATGATCTTCCCGGCCCGCGAGCTGGTCGCCCACGGCTTCGAGCTGCTGGCCACCTCCGGCACCGCCGAGGTCCTCAAGCGCAACGGCATCAACGCCACCGTGGTGCGCAAGCAGTCCGAGGGCACCGGTCCGAACGGCGAGAAGACCATCGTCCAGCTCATCCACGACGGCGAGGTCGACCTCATCGTCAACACGCCGTACGGCACCGGCGGCCGCCTCGACGGCTACGACATCCGTACGGCCGCCGTCGCCCGCTCCGTGCCGTGCCTGACGACCGTCCAGGCGCTCGCCGCGGCCGTCCAGGGCATCGACGCCCTCAACCACGGCGACGTGGGCGTCCGCTCGCTCCAGGAACACGCGGAACACCTGACCGCATCCCGCGACTAGCAGCCCCGAGGGGGACACCGGAAACGGTGTCCCCCTCTGCATGAGGACCCCTCGGCCCTCATGCGGACACCAGAGGACTTCCCCACGATGTACAAGCTGTTCTTCCGTCTGGTCTTCAAACGGATGGACCCCGAGAAGGCCCACCACCTCGCCTTCCGCTGGATCCGGCTCGCCGTGCGCGTCCCGGTGCTGCGCACCTTCGTCGCGGCCGCCCTCGCGCCCCGCCACAAGGAGCTGCGCACCGAGGCGTTCGGGCTGCGGATGCACGGCCCGTTCGGGCTCGCGGCCGGTTTCGACAAGAACGCCGTGGCGGTCGACGGGATGTCGATGCTGGGCTTCGACCATGTCGAGATCGGCACCGTCACCGGCGAGCCGCAGCCCGGCAACCCCAAGAAGCGCCTGTTCCGCCTTGTCGCGGACCGCGCGCTGATCAACCGCATGGGCTTCAACAACGACGGCTCGCTGGCCGTGGCGGCCCGCCTGGCCACCCGTGAGCCCGTCTTCAGGACGGTCGTCGGCGTCAACATCGGCAAGACCAAGGTCGTCCCGGAGGCGGAGGCCGTCGCCGACTACGTGAAGTCCGCCGAGCGCCTCGCGCCGTACGCCGACTACCTGGTCGTCAACGTCTCCTCGCCGAACACGCCCGGCCTGCGCAACCTCCAGGCCGTCGACCACCTGCGCCCGCTGCTGACCGCCGTCCGCGAGGCCGCCGACCGCGTGGTCGCCAACCGACGCGTCCCGCTCCTGGTGAAGATCGCCCCGGACCTCGCCGACGAGGACGTGGACGCCGTCGCCGACCTGGCCGTGGAGCTGGGCCTGGACGGCATCATCGCCACCAACACCACCATCGCCCGCGAGGGCCTCGGCCTGAAGTCGCCCGCCGCCCTGGTGGGGGAGACCGGCGGCCTGTCCGGCGCGCCCCTCAAGGCGCGCTCCCTGGAGGTCCTGCGCCGCCTGTACGCCCGCGTGGGCGACCGGATCACCCTGGTGGGCGTCGGCGGCGTCGAGACCGCCGAGGACGCCTGGCAGCGCATCCTGGCCGGTGCCACGCTGGTCCAGGGCTACAGCGCCTTCATCTACGAGGGCCCCTTCTGGTGCCGCGCGATCCACAAGGGCCTCGCCGCCCGGCTGCGCACCAGCCCGTACGCCACCCTCGCCGACGCGGTCGGCGCCGACGTGAGGAAGCCCGCATGACTTCGCTGGAGCCCTTCGGCGCCCGGCTGCGCCGCGCCATGGACGAGCGCGGCCCGCTGTGCGTCGGCATCGACCCGCACGCCTCCCTGCTCGCCGACTGGGGCCTCGCCGACGACGTGGCGGGCCTGGAGCGGTTCAGCCGTACCGTCGTCGAGGCCCTGGCCGGCCGGGTGGCCGTGCTCAAGCCGCAGAGCGCGTTCTTCGAGCGGTTCGGCTCGCGCGGCGTCGCCGTGCTGGAGAAGTCGGTCCAGGAGGCGCGCGAGGCCGGCGCCCTGGTCGTGATGGACGCCAAGCGCGGCGACATCGGCTCGACCATGGCCGCCTACGCCGAGGCGTTCCTGCGCAAGGACGCCCCGCTGTTCTCGGACGCGCTGACCGTCTCGCCGTACCTCGGCTACGGCTCGCTGAGCCCGGCCGTGCAGCTGGCCGAGGAGAACGGCGCCGGGCTGTTCGTGCTGGCGCTGACCTCCAACCCGGAGGGCGGCGAGGTGCAGCACGCGGTGCGCGCCGACGGGCGGGGCGTGGGCGCGACCATGCTGGCCCACCTGGCGGCCGAGAACGCGGGAGCGGAGCCGCTGGGCTCCTTCGGCGCGGTCGTCGGCGCCACACTCGGCGACCTGTCCGCGTACGACCTGGACATCAACGGCCCGCTCCTCGCGCCCGGCATCGGCGCCCAGGGCGCGACCCCGGCCGACCTCCCGGGGGTCTTCGGGGCGGCCGTACGCAATGTCGTGCCGAACGTCAGCCGGGGCGTGCTGCGGCACGGACCCGACGTCGGGGCGCTGCGCGCGGCGGCCGAACGCTTCGCGGAGGAGATCAGGACGGCCGTCGCCGGAGGCTGAGACACGCCTTCGGGTGCTCGGTTGAGCGGACCGGCGCCGACTTGAGTGTGAATACATCCTCAAATCAAGGGCAGTATGTCTGAAATGTCTGGCCTGGCGGAGGCTGACCAGGACTTTTCCGCTGTTCTCGCTGACTCTGGCGGACTTGGCCGCTAGTCTCCGAGCGAGGGTGAACGGGCAAGCGTGTTGCTCGTGGCTCCCCAGGTGTGGGGCGACTAGGTTCCTCACCGGTCCGTATCCGACAGTTCGACATCCGAGGTGACGTAGGCGTGGCTCTTCCGCCCCTTACCCCTGAACAGCGCGCAGCCGCGCTCGAAAAGGCCGCCGCGGCTCGCCGGGAGCGGGCCGAGGTCAAGAATCGACTCAAGCACTCCGGCGCCTCCCTGCACGAGGTGATCAAGCAGGGCCAGGAGAACGACGTCATCGGCAAGATGAAGGTCTCCGCCCTGCTCGAGTCCATGCCGGGCGTGGGCAAGGTCCGCGCCAAGCAGATCATGGAGCGTCTGGGCATCTCCGAGAGCCGCCGTGTGCGGGGTCTCGGATCCAACCAGATCGCCTCCCTGGAGCGTGAGTTCGGCAGCACCGGCGCCTGAGTCCGGCCCCGCACCGGACCGGGAGTCCCGGGCACCCCGGGATTGCTGGAATAATCGCTGCATGGCTGCAACATTCCGGGGGACGACCCCCGAGCCCCCGGACGTACGTCCGCGGCTGACCGTGCTCTCCGGCCCCTCGGGGGTCGGCAAGAGCACGGTCGTCGCTCATATGCGCAAGGAACACCCCGAGGTCTGGCTCTCGGTGTCGGCGACGACCCGCAAGCCGCGCCCCGGTGAACAGCACGGAGTCCACTACTTCTTCGTCACCGACGACGAGATGGACAAGCTGATCGCCAACGGCGAGCTGCTGGAGTGGGCGGAATTCGCCGGCAACCGGTACGGCACGCCCCGCGCCGCCGTCCTGGAACGGCTGGAGAAGGGTGAGCCCGTCCTGCTGGAGATCGACCTCCAGGGCGCCCGCCAGGTCCGTGAGTCGATGTCCGACGCACGGCTGGTGTTCCTGGCCCCGCCCTCCTGGGAGGAGCTGGTGCGCAGGCTGACCGGCCGGGGCACCGAGTCGCCCGAGGTCATCGAGCGCCGTCTGGCGGCGGCCAGGACCGAACTGGCGGCCGAGCCGGAGTTCGACGAGACCCTGGTCAACACCTCCGTCGAGGACGTGGCCCGTGAGCTGCTAGCCTTGATGGACGTTGTGTAATCGTGACTCTGATCACGATCATTGATTCTTTTCCATCCATCGGAAGGTAGAGCGTGTCCTCTTCCATCACCGCGCCCGAGGGCATCATCAACCCGCCGATCGACGAGCTCCTCGAGGCAACCGACTCGAAGTACAGCCTCGTGATCTACGCGGCCAAGCGTGCTCGCCAGATCAACGCGTACTACTCGCAGCTCGGCGAGGGCCTCCTCGAGTACGTGGGTCCGCTCGTCGACACCCACGTCCACGAGAAGCCGCTCTCGATCGCCCTGCGCGAGATCAACGCCGGTCTGCTGACCTCCGAGGCCATTGAGGGCCCCGCGCAGTAGTACGTTCAGACCGCAGGTGGTTTTATCCACAGGCCCGGCAGCCACGCTGTCGGGCCTGTGGTGTGTCATGGGTGTTGCAGGTTTTCCGGACCGAGGAGACATGGTGGACAAGCCGAGGGTGGTACTGGGGGTCAGCGGTGGCATCGCCGCCTACAAGGCCTGTGAGCTGCTGAGAAGGTTCACCGAATCGGGCCATGACGTCCGTGTGGTGCCGACCGCGTCCGCGCTGCACTTCGTCGGCGCCGCCACCTTCTCCGCCCTGTCCGCAAACCCCGTCGCCACCGAGGTCTGGGACTCCGTGCACGAGGTCCCGCACGTCCGCATCGGCCAGCACGCCGACCTCGTCGTGGTCGCCCCCGCCACCGCCGACCTGCTCGCCAAGGCCGCCCACGGCCTCGCCGACGACCTGCTCACCAACACCCTCCTGACGGCCCGCTGCCCCGTGGTCTTCGCCCCGGCCATGCACACCGAGATGTGGGAGCACCCCGCCACCCAGGAGAACGTGGCCACGCTGCGCCGCCGCGGCGCCGTCGTCATCGAACCCGCCGTCGGCCGCCTCACCGGCGTCGACACCGGCAAGGGCCGGCTGCCCGACCCGGGCGAGATCTTCGAGGTCTGCCGCCGCGTCCTCGCCCGCGGCGTCCAGGAGCCCGACCTGCGCGGCCGCCATGTGGTGGTCTCCGCGGGCGGCACCCGCGAGCCCCTGGACCCGGTGCGCTTCCTCGGCAACCGCTCCTCCGGCAAGCAGGGCTACGCCCTCGCCCGCACCGCCGCCGCCCGCGGCGCCCGGGTGACGCTGATCGCGGCCAACACCCAGCTGCCCGACCCCGCGGGCGTGGACGTCGTCCAGGTCGGCACCGCCGTCCAGCTGCGTGAGGCCGTGCTGAAGGCCGCGGCCGACGCCGACGCCGTGGTCATGGCCGCGGCCGTCGCCGACTTCCGCCCCAGCGCCTACGCCACCGGCAAGATCAAGAAAAAGGACGACAAGGAGCCCGAGCCCATCGTCCTGGTCCGCAACCCGGACATCCTCGCCGAGGTCTCCGCCGAACGGGCCAGGGCCGGACAGGTGATCGTGGGCTTCGCCGCCGAGACCGACGACGTCCTTGCCAACGGCCGCGCCAAGCTCACCCGCAAGGGCTGCGACCTGCTCGTCGTCAACGAGGTGGGGGAGCGCAAGACCTTCGGCTCCGAGGAGAACGAAGCCGTCGTACTGGGCGCCGACGGCAGCGAGAATCCCGTGCCGCACGGGCCCAAGGAGGCCCTCGCCGACATCGTCTGGGACCTCGTCGTGGACCGCCTCGACTGACCCCCGCGCGTCCGGCCGGGCGAATCCGAGGACGGATTCAGGCCATGCTCACGTCCGGGACCGTTACCCTGGCCAAGGTCGTCGGGCATTGTGCACAATGCCC